>JAMCYG010000015.1 GCA_023473425.1 Candidatus Martarchaeota archaeon | reverse complement strand
GGCTGCAGGATATGACAATTCTGTATTCGGCGGCTGTCCTCTACCTAATGGGAAATAGATATTTGAATGCATGAATTGGGCAGTCGACTGTTCCTGCCTAACTCTTTTTTAATATTTTACCTTGTTTTTTATGCGCGATGCAATCTCTTTAAATCAGTTTGCGTTCAGTATAAGTATGTACAAGCAAGCAAACCTTGCGGTTCAGTAGTACTAGATTGAACCGTATTTCGGTCTGCAAGCAACCTCTGAAGATTACTACTAATCAGGTAATAACATGAAAGATCCGGTATGTAATATGGATGTGGAGGGAAATTCCAAGTACAAGAGTAGCTATAAGGGTGCTGTGTACTACTTCTGCTCTGAGTCCTGCAAGAAGAAGTTTGACAGTGCACCAGAAAAATATACCAGTGGTTGATATGGCAGAATATCAATGCAGCATATGCAAACTGCACTACAACGACAAGAAACTCGCCGACATGTGTCATGCATGGTGCTCTACCCATGACAGCTGCAACCTGAAGATTGCCGAGCAGTCGATTGAAGCGGAAGAGAGAAGAAAGAAGCATGGCAACTGATCCTGTATGCGGGATGTATGTCGACGAGGCGACTTCGTCGCTTGAGAGTGAACAGGGCGGGAGAAAATACTATTTCTGCAGCACCACTTGCAAGCTCCAGTTCGAGAAGCCTGAGCGGGAGATGAAAGGCCTGAAGACCGCGCTCGCGGTTTCGTGGCCGCTTACAATTGTAGTAGCAGTACTGACGTATGTACTACATTTAGGCTATGGAAATTACGTAATGCTAGTGCTTGCAAGCGTGGTCCAGTTCTATGCAGGCCAGAGATTCTATGCAGGAATAATCGATGCAGTCAAGAACAAATCGGCGAATATGGACACGCTGATAGCGATCGGCACTACTGCTGCATGGTCATATAGTGCCGCTGTGACCCTGCTCCCTGGCATATTTCCTACATCTGGCATTTACTTTGACACGTCTACCATAATTATATCACTCATACTTACTGGCACTTATATGCAAAGGATTGCAGAATCTAAGGCCTCAAATGCGGTCTCGGCCTTGGTGGCCCTGCAGCCCAAAGTCGCCCATCTGGTGCATGGGACGACAGTTACCGATGTGCCTGTGGAGAGCGTAAAAATCAATGATATCATACTGGTAAAGCCGGGCGAGAAGGTGCCGACTGATTCAATCGTTGTTGAGGGCATCAGCTCTGTTGATGAGTCAATGATAACTGGCGAGAGCATGCCCGTGACAAAAAGGTCGGGAGACAGGGTTGTGGGAGGTACTATTTGCCTGACTGGCTCATTGAAGATAAAAGCAGAGAAGGTGGGAGAGGATACGGCACTATCGCAGATAATAAGAATAGTCAGGGATGCGGCTTCAAGCAAGGTGCCCGTGCAGAAGCTGGCAGACAGAATTTCGTCATTCTTTGTGCCGATAGTAATCCTTATCGGGGTATTGTCTGCTGTTGGATGGTACTTCATCGAAGGGGTTGGCATTACCATATCTATCCTGATATTTGTAAGCGTGCTTATCATAGCGTGCCCGTGCGCGTTGGGAATAGCTACGCCCGCCGCACTGCTTGTGTCATCTGGCAAGGCTGCAAAGGAAGGCATACTGGTGAAGAACGGCGAGAGCTTGCAGACTGCAAGCAAGGTCAATACCGTCGTGCTTGACAAGACCGGCACGCTTACAAAAGGAAAACCCGAAGTAACTAAAATAGTGCCGGTTTCCAATTACAGCGCTAATGAGCTTCTGGAATTTGCGGCAATGGCTGAGCTAGAATCAGAGCACGTGATAGGCAAAGCCATAATCAACAGAGCTGAGGAATCCGGCATTAAGCCTGCATATCCGAAGAATTTTACATACATGCAGGGAAGCGGTGTTGTGGCCACTGATCAGAATGGAAGAAAAATTTCAGTAGGAAACATGGATATGTTCGGCAAGGATAACATTGGAGTACTTGCGGATAGGCTCAATACAATGGAATCTAACGGTCAGACTGTGCTTATGATTGGCGTGGGTGGCCATGTTGCTGGGTTCATTGTGCTTGAAGATGTCCTCAAGCCGGACAGCAAGGCTGCAATCGCTGCTCTGAAAAATTCTGGCAAGGAAGTATGGCTCATAACTGGAGATAATGAGGGTGCAGCAGGCAGCATAGCGAAGCAGCTTGACATAGCAAACGTCATGGCCAGAACAAAGCCGCAGGGAAAGCTGGATAAGATAGCTGAGCTGCAGCAGTCTGGAAAGGTTGTTGCTATGATAGGGGATGGCATAAATGATGCGCCTGCCCTCACTAAAGCGGATCTTGGAATAGCGATAGGCGCAGGCACTGATGTAGCTTTGCAAGCAGGCGGAATAATTTTGATGAGAAACAGCGTATACGACGCTTATGCTGCCATTGAACTAGGAAAGAGAACGATGGCAAAGATAAGGCAGAATCTCATTTGGGCTTTCGGCTATAATGCGGTACTGATACCTATTGCGGCAGGAGCCCTTATACCATTCTTTTCAGTTAGCGTCTACAACTTCCTGCCTGCGCTTGCGGCATTGGCCATGGCTCTAAGTTCAGTTACTGTAGTATCCAACTCGCTGTTCCTGTCAAGGTTTGTCGCGCCTAGCCGCTAGTGTTCTGCAACTGAAAGCGCTGCTCTGGCGTTCCTGAGGTAGGCTCGGACTTTCTCCATATTGAGTGCATCATTGCCGTAGCCATCCCCGAGCCTGTCTCTAAGGCCGCCCTCTGCATCGATTGAGAATTCGGTGGTTCCTATTGCCTTTGAAACGCTTCTGACCTTACTGCTTACATTGCTGCCATTGAGACCGCCAGCGAAAACGATTCCCGCACTAATGCAATTAGTCCTAAGCATGTGATAAGTTTCCACAGCAACATTTACATCGAACTCTTTGCCGGTTCCCATCGAAGGATCTATCAGCACATAATCTACGCCAGCATAGTCGTTAGATAAGCTCTTTGCGATATCATTCACATGCATTGTTCCAACTGTTTTGGGAGAGAGCTGCAATATCAGCTTTAGTTCGGGGAATGCGTGCTTGATGCTGCCGAATTGCTCTGGTGTCGGCAAAACGCCGTTTATCTGCAGGCCGCCCACGAGCACGCGGTAGTAGATGCTTTCAGTATTCAGTACTTTCCAGACCTCTTTCAGCAGACTGTCCTTGTTCTTGGTGTAGTAATGTACTGTAGAAAATACCTTGCCTTCTACAGCCTTCAGTATGTTTGGGAGCTCGTCAAGCATGGGAACGCGATTGTTGCCTTCGCTATAACCTCTTTCTAGGCACTTGTATGATACTTGAAAGCCCATCATCGGCACATGCGAGCCCATTGCTGAAAACCCTGCGTCAGTGTAAAATGCATCGACTACCTCTTCGGCTTCCCTTACTGATGATATGCCGCTGACGCCCACGTAACTCTTGCCTTTCAAAGTAATAATACCACCAGTTTGGATAGTAATAGTTCCTGGCGGTATAAATAAATTTGTGCGCTGCCAGACAGCTACTTTATTGCCTCTAGCACCTTCTGAAGGAAGACATTCTCCGGGACAGCGCCTTCGAATGACGGGCCATCATTTATCACGATCTTTGGCACGCCCATGACTCCGAACTTCTGTGCCAGCTCTGGAAACTCCACAGCCTCTATCATCTGGCTGCTTATCCTGCTGTTTTCTATCGTGAACTGATGGGCCATTCTAACCGCCATTGGGCAGTACGGGCACGTCGGCGTAACGAACACTTTTATATTGACAGCCTTGTCTATTTTTCTCAGCCTCTCCTTAGTGGAGTCCTGCAACCTTGTCCTATTCTTCGACACATCAGTTATATCTTCCAACAGCGCTGCAAATTCATGTCCTGAAGGTATGCCGAAGTAATACAGGTTGTATATTTTTTTGCCGCCAAGCACCATAGCCGGCGCCTTATCTATTCCGAGGAACTTTGCCTCTTTCGGGTTTTCGCTCATGTCATATTTCGTGAGTTTCAGCCTGCCGTCTATCGCAGCCAGCTCCGACATAAGGTCTTCGACGTACTTGCACGTCTCACACTTTGCGCTGTTGCTGTGGGTAAAAAGCATTATGTTAACTTCACCCTCGAGCTCCTTGGAAAAAAGCTCGCTCACATACTTTCGTGTATCGTTGTCTAGCATCGTAATAGAAACACCTGCTTACTATCTTTTACCAAACATTTAAAATATTTCATATGAAAAACATTTAATATATTTCATGGAGGCATAAGGTGCAGAAATGGCAAAAAACAGCGGAGAGATGCTTTTCGGCGCAATATCTAATGCAGGAAGGTTCAGGATACTTGAGAAGCTGCTCGAGAGGCCAATGACAGTCTCTGAGCTTACCTTCTCTACCAAATCAAAGCAGACCCTTATGTCTCACAACCTTAAATGTTTGCTAGACTGCATGATAGTGCGCCAGGAGAGAATGGGTAAGTATAGGCGGTATTACATCGATTCACGTGCAAGACCAATAGTGGCGGGCATGGTAAAGTACATGCGGCGCTACGAAGATTATCTAGTAAAGTGTAATAGAAGCAGCTAGCTCGCATCAAAATCTAGGCTTATCGTTACACCCTTCATATTTCTTTCCCTGCTCATTCGCAGTAGATCCTTGTAATTATTATCCTGCTCACTCAGCCTTACAAGGCTATCTCCTTCTATATATTCGGGGTCTACGTACCGGAACTTCTTCACTACGCGCTGGCTGTGTGCACCGTTCGATTTTGGCAGCGTGCCCTTATAAGAAAGCAGTCTGAAATATCTATCAATATCTACATTGCCCGATCCCTTCAGTTTGCTCATTACATACTGGTCATCCACCATAAGGTCGTCCAGCGATATCACCTCATGTTCCAGCCCAAGCTTGATTATTTTAGCCATTATATAATATTGGGTTACTGCTTCTACACCACCCCAGTGCTTGTTCTGGAGTGTCATGTAATTTTCGCCGAATACAGTTGCTGACTTCTTACTCTTGAATACTATCTTACCATCAAATACTGTCAAATCATCGGCGCAAAGCTTCGCTGCCGGTTTATTTTCCCAATAATAAAACTCCTTGAGGGCGTAGTCAAGCCGGTCTGCACACAAGTCAGGCGCACTCCTTTCAAGAAGCCGATACCTTTTTATCTCTGATATCTTACCAAAGTCATACCCATACCTTTCGAGTATTTTAGGCACGTCGGTTAATGCGAGGACCGCTACATGGCTGGAGTCCTGCAAATCCTCGTTCCCCTCCATGCCTTTGCCTATGGCCCAGTCTATAGTATGTGAAAATGCAGTGTGTGAAGCATCGTGTAGCAGACCCGCAGCCTGCTCTTCAAGGTCAGCACCAAGCTTCCTCAGCAGCAGCATGACTCCTATCGAATGTTCATACCTGCTAAATGTAGCAAATGGATAGTATTCCTGCGGTATGCCCATCTGGCCTATCCTCTTCAGCCTGTCCAGCGCATTCGAGGACACCAGCTCGATGAGCACCGGCTCGCGCACATCGAATGAACCGTAATTTATATCTCTTATTAGCATGCTCCCATCGAATAGGTATACTAATCTTATTATTCATTGACCACAAATTATAGGGAATGTTTAACTTTATTAGTTTTAAATTTTTTATGACCTATTCTAATATTAATCATATTAATCTAGGCCTGGCCTAAAAGGTGCTAAATGTGGGCAAGTCAGATGAAGAGAAGCTCAAAAATGTCGAGCTGTACATGCTCAAGGTGTCCAGCATCAGCGATCTATGCAGAGGCGCCTGCATGTTTAGCGAGAAATACCCAGATGCGCTTTTCAGCTTTGACTTCGGCGGCAAGAATGTACTTGCGCGGCTTTCACACCACATAGACAAGGTGCTGCTGGTCAATTATGTGGAGACGCCTCACAAATCGCGAATGATAAAATACACTGTGTTGCCAGATGAGGAAGAGAAGGTAGAGTTCGTTGAGAAGGCAGGTTTGCCGCAGCAGGGCGTCTGCTACATAGATATAATCCGCGCTGACCTTGCCCAAATGATTATGGCAAAAAACGTGGATAAGGCAAATGTGCTGAACATTCCTGTCGGAAGCGATGCAGAGCTGGTCAAGTCAATAATAATCAAGCATATGCACTCCGCCGGAATGCCTGCAGTGTTTTCGTTCGTGCTCAAAGGCAGGAATTACCTTGCTGCGTTTGACGTATTTCCCGAACTTGTGTATGAGAAATGCCTGCTATGCCATGCGAAAACCGAAGAGAAGCGCGAATTCAATTTTATCAAGTATAATTTTGAGACGGACTCCCTGTCCTATTCTGCGCATTTCGGCAGCCATGAGAGCAATACAGCGTATGTAAAAGTAATACACCTGATAGAGCCGTTCCCATTCTTCAAAGCATAGTGCTGGCGATTCAATGATAAAAGCAATTATATTCGACTACGATGGAGTCCTCGTCAAATCAATAGACGCATACATACCTTATTTCCAGAAAGTGCTGACCAAGCACGGCTATGCAGAGCCAACTGGAGAAGAGATAAGGAAAAATTATTACATGACGGATCATGATCTGCTACAGGTCCTGTCTGGAGAGCGCTCTGAAGAGAAGATTCAGGTAATGATTGATGATCCTGAGCCAGAGCCGTACGACAAGGTAGCCGTTGCAAGTAAAGTGAAAGAGACTCTCGAAGCGCTGAAGAGATACAAACTCGGAGTGGTTTCCAATGCCGAGAGGAAGCACGTGCTAGATCCGCTAGTGCGCAGCGGTATAGAAGGGTATTTCAGCGTAATAGTAACTATGGAAGACACTCGCGTGCATAAGCCTGACCCTGCGCCAATAAAGCTTGCTTTATCAAAAATAGGGGTAGAGCCAGACCAGGCCGTTTACGTAGGCGACTATCCGACAGACGTAGCGGCTGGCAAGGCTGCCGGCACGAAAGTTATATACCTCTCTGATATTCCTGACAGCGGTGAGGATGCGCGCGTGCACGCCTTCAGCGAGATACCTGACGCGATAAGGAATATTGAGAAACCGCACACTAATGTTTAATTGCTTTTCTTCGTATATGTTTAAGTCTATGGGCCTGTAACTCAGTTTGGCTAGAGTGGAAGGCTTTTAACCTTTAAGTCGAGGGTTCAAATCCCTCCAGGCCCGTTCATGCTATTCATCAGGCTAAAAGGAAGTTTCCGAATGCCGTTAAAATGTGTGTTTACAATTTTGAATTTCAGGGCGACCTCAAAGTGATAGCTTGCAGTACAAATGGACAGTCCTCGCCAATACGACTTTGGGAGGGCTTATGGCATCCATAAATGGTACCATAGTAATGATATCACTGCCTGCAATATTCGATGGGCTTAAGGTGTCCCCCCTTTCCGGTTACGGCTTTACTTTCTTGTTATGGATATTGATGGGCTACATGATAGTCACTGCTTCTTTCCTTGTCTCTTTCGGAAGGCTTTCAGACCTGCATGGCAGGAAGAGGTTCTACTCCCTCGGGTTCATCATATTCGCAATTGCATCAGTGGCACTCTCGCTCGTGCCTTCCGGCTCCGGCTATGCGGGCGCGCTCTGGATAGTCATACTAAGGCTTGTGCAGGCGATAGGCGGTGGATTCATAATGGTTAATGGTGTTGCCCTGCTCACCGACGCTTTCCCAGACAATGAACGCGGCAAGGCTCTTGGAATAAATCAGGTGGCATTTGTTGCGGGATCGTTCATAGGGCTCGTAGCCGGTGGCATACTCGCGTCGATAGACTTCCATCTTATATTCGTGGTAAATGTTCCTATAGCAATAGCTGGGGCCCTCTGGTCATTATACTACCTTAAAGAAGAGAAGACTGCGACTGCCGTCCATATGGACTATATAGGCAATGCGCTGCTTTCTGCTGGTTTGATACTAGTCACCCTCGCGTTTACCTACGCCCTAGTCCCTTCACCAGTAAGTTCTACGGGATGGAGCTCGCCATTCGTGCTGGGATCGCTTGCAGCAGGCCTAGCAATGATAGCAGTATTTATTCCAGTTGAGCTGCGCCAGAAGGACCCGATGTTCAACCTCAAGCTTTTCAAGATACATCTCTTCTCGTTCGGCAACGTAGCGCTGCTCTTCAATTCTATGGCAAGGGGCGCTGTCATGTTTCTTGTGATAATATGGCTGCAGGGCATATACCTGCCGCTGCACGGCGTGCCGATATCTCAAACGCCATTCTGGGCTGGCATATACACTGTTCCTCTGATGCTCGGTGTTGTGATAACTGGTCCGATAAGTGGCTACCTTACCGACAGAATGGGGCCGAGGAACGGGCCAAGGTTCTTCAGCACTCTTGGGCTGGTCATAAACTTCATCGGGATAGCATTCCTTTCCATACTCCACCCTGACTTCCACCTTCTCCCATTCATTTCCGCTCTTCTGCTAATCGGCATAGGAAGTGGATTCTTCTCCGCCCCAAACACGAAGAGCATCATGGACTCGCTTCCGCAGCTGGAAAGGGGCGCAGGCAACGGTGTCAGGACTACATTTGCAAACGTTGGCTCGCTAATCAGCATGGCTCTGTTCTTCACTATGGCAATAACCATATTCTCATCAACGTTCCCGCACGTGATGATGAATGCTGCCATCTCGGCAGGTTTGCCGAGCAGTATAAGCGCACAGCTCTCCTCCATCCCTGCATCGTCCATGCTGTTCTCTTCGTTCCTTGGAATAAACCCAATCAAGGAATACATAAGCCAGTACAACGCGTCGGAGCTGAGCGGCATAAGTCCGTCAGTGCTGGGCAATGTCACATCAGACACCTTCATACCTAAAGTCATATCGCAGCCGTTCGTGGGGGGTCTGCAGATAGCGTTCTACATATCGATTGCCCTGCTGGTAATCGCGGCGATAATATCTTTCTTGAGGTGAAGGTTCCGCTGTCGTGCGGGCGAGCTCAAGTATTATATAGCTTTTGCTCGTTAATATTAATGCCTCCTTAGGTATGCCACCGTCATAGCGGTGTGCACGAAAAACAAAGGCTAAATAGGTTGCCTATAGAAATATTAAACACGCCAGGGTGGCGGAATCTGGTAACGCGTGCGCCTGGAAAAAAGCATTCCTGCAAGCGCATGGCCTCCGGGCCTCCTGGGTTCAAATGCTTCGGCTGAATATCCCAGCCCTGGCGAATTATGGTGTAAACTTTATGGCTGACGAAAAGTCCGCTGATGGACAGGAGAACGCTCCCCAGAAGAAGAGGGACCAGAAGGAGCAGAGAAGCCGCAAGGCATCTACTATAGTCAGACTGGCCGGAAGGGACGTCGACGGATCCCTGAGCATAGACCGCGCCATAAGGAACGTGAAGGGCATAGGATTCGCAATGGCGAACGCAATGTCCAACATACTTGAAAAGGAACAGCATATAGATAGGAGCACGGAAATAGGCAGCCTTTCTGAGCAGCAGATATCCGCTCTCGAAAGCATAATGTATCACCCTGAGAATCACGGTATGCTAAAGTTCATGCTAAATCACAGGAAAGAATTCGAGACAGGCAAGGACATACACCAAATAGGGAATGACCTTACCTTTGGAGTTAGACAGGACATTACACGCGAGATCAACCTTAGGACATGGCGCGGATACAGGCACCAGTATGGTCAGAAGGTCCGTGGGCAGCACTCCAGGTCGACAGGAAGGACAGGTGCAACTGTTGGAGTCATGAAGAAGGCTACGAAAGAGCAGGCCCAGCAGGCTGCTACTACTGCCGCAGCCAAGAAAACAGAGGCGGCCGCACCTGCGTCAGCAAAGAAGTGATCTGAATGGGAGCACCGAAGAGAAACGGCAGGAAATTTGAGAAGCCAAAGGACATATGGAATGCTCAAAGGATAAGCGCAGACAATGCGCTGATCACTAAATACGGCCTGAAGAACATGTCGGAGCTGTGGAAGGCGCAATTCGAGGTGAGCAGGATAAGGAGGAATGTGCGTCTGCTTCTATCTGGTGTGCCGCATGGCGAGACGCTGCAGCGAGATATAATGGGAAGACTCGAAAGGCTCGGCGTTATTCAGGGCGGTGTCACACTCGATAGCTTGCTTGACCTAGATGAGAATGCGCTGCTTGAGAGGAGGCTCGAGACCATAGTGTTCAAGAAAGGGCTCGCCCGCACGCCGAAGCAGGCGAGGCAGATAATAGTGCACGGCTTCATAGCGATAAATGGGAAGAGGGTGAACAGGCCCGGCTACATGGTCAATAAGGATGAAGAGGCGCACATAAGCTATTACAAGCCGATAGACCTCACTGTCAATGAGAATAAGGCAGGGCCTACGCTTGCCGGAGACGTCGCTGCAGGCGAGGTCGTAGCTGAGCAGAAGAATCCAGAGGGTGCGGAAGCGCCTGCTGAGGAGAAGTGATCTAATGGCTGGAAAGAAATCTGCCGCGAAAGCTGCACCGTCCAAGGAGGCAAAGACCCAGCAGAAGGCAAAGAAGGGCGAGGTCTCATATGAAGCAAAGGCTATGGAGGAGACAAGGGTCAAGGAGAATGCCGAGAGATGGGCAGTGGCGCATGTGCTCTCCTCGAAGAATGATACTATAATAACCCTTACAGACCTCAGCGGCGCAGAGACCATATCTGTAGCTAGCGGAGGCATGATGATAAGTGCGGACTCGCAGGAGGGCTCTCCCTATGCTGCTATGCAGGCTGCATACAAGATCGCGGCCGAGGCAAAGGCAAGGGGAATAACCAACGTTAACATAAAGATAAGGGCTCCTGGAGGCCACGGGTCTAAGACGCCAGGAAAGGGCGCTCAGGCAGCCGTAAGAGTGCTCGCCAGGAGCGGTATAAGGGTAAACAGGATAGAAGATGTCACTCCTACGCCTTCTGACACGACAAAGAGGCCTGGAGGCAGAAGGGGAAGGAGAGTATAATTTTTCCCTTTACTTATTTTTTTATCATCTTTTTAACCTCTCTTTTTTACATTCATTAAATTCCTTTATCTAGCGCTACTTCAGTCCAGGCAGTGCACTGCAGCCTCTTCCATAACATATAATAAATTTATTTCACAAGGTTTCTCATGCATGTAATAACAGATGAGGAGCCTTCTCTGAGTCCGATACAGAAGCTGAAGCAGGACCCGCACATAGCCATAAAGACTGAGGTGCCAGGGCTCGTCTGGCGCATACAGTACGCCGACGGCTACAATCCTGATAAATCTGAACCTAGCATGATAGCTGGAAAGGCTCTGCCTCGAAGGAGAAGCGGGTTCATGAGGCTGCTCAAAAACCTTCTTCCGTGAATCAGTCTGCCGCCCAATACTGTGCTGCACATGCAGGCGGGGCGAACGCTGTCTCTCTTTTTATACGATTAAAAATGATTAGGCATAGCTCGCGCTATCCTTGCATGATATGAAAGAAAAGGAAAGATGT
>JAMCYG010000020.1 GCA_023473425.1 Candidatus Martarchaeota archaeon | reverse complement strand
TATATTACGTGCTTGCCGTGCTGCTGATACTGACTGCGATAGCGGCCCTGTTTCTGGCGTACACTGCACTGTACGAACACATCGGGACGTTCAGTGCATGGTTCCCGTAATAGCATACATTTGAGGGGCTGTTTGCCCCCATTTTCTTTTTTCTTTCCGCTTGTCCGGGCAATCGTCATTGGACGATAGCCGAAGATGCATTTTTAAAGGAAAGAAAAGCATTGTTGCATGTCGGGGCGTTCTGCGCTCCGGAGGCAAATCAGATGATAACAAGAGCGCCGGGTGTGGTGAAGCTCTTCGGGGAACATGCGGTCGTGCACGGCCGCACCGCAGTTGCCGCTGCCGTTTCGGTGTTTGCAACAGTCGAGTTAGAACCAAATGGTGGCGATGAGCTTTCGATATGGCTTGAAGACTTCGGCGGTAAGGCCATATCCATGGATCAGAGGGCTCTTAAGGCGGCTTACGAAAAGTATGCGTCCAGAAAGTCGATAGATGAGTACATCTCAGAAATGAGCGCCTACGACAAACTTTTTCTACCATACATTACCATAGCCGCAAGGCTGCATAGTGCCTTCGGTGCAAGCCCCCTGGGCAACAAAATCAGGATCAGCTCTTCAATACCTATGCAAAAGGGCTTGGCCTCAAGCGCGGCCTGCTCAACAGCATTTACAATAGCGATACTGTCAAATTCGGGAACCTCATTGCCGGACGACTCAGTAATAGACGTCGCGAGAGACGGTGAGAGGGTCGTACACAAGAACGACAATGCAGGCAGGATAGACGTGCCGACTTCATTCTACGGCGGCCTGGTAAAGGTGTCGTCCAGTGAAATAACTCCAATTAAAGCAAAGAATAGCATCAAGTTGATGCTGATAGACACGGGCCCCAAAAAAAGTACTGCGGAAACGGTCGGGAATGTGACAAGACTTTACACTTCCAACAGAGCATATGCTGAAAGCCTCTTCGATCAAATAGATGAGTGCTCGCAAAAGGGCATTGAGGCACTTCTGAACTCTGACACAAAGACGGCAGGAATGTACATGTACACGAATCAGAAGCTTCTTGAGAAGCTTGGCGTCTCAAGCGACAGCATCGAAACAGCCGTGCGGATTTCAAAGGACACTGGAATGCTCGGCGCAAAGCTGAGCGGAGGCGGCGGCGGAGGAATAGCGGTAGCAATCCCGGGCGACGGCCAGGCAAGCGCGGCTTTCTACGACAGACTCAAGGAGGCCGGTTTTAGTATTATAGAAGCAAACATTTATCATGCTGAAAGCCATTACTAATTAATTACGGAGCAATAACAAAAGGTGAATAAATGTCGGAAACTATTACTGCAATGGCATCACCCAACATAGCGCTGGTGAAGTACTGGGGAAAGAGGGGCGACGGCAGCCTCAACCTTCCGAACAATTCATCCGTAAGTTTTACCCTTAGCGAGAACATCCTTAACACCAAGACGAGCGTGGCGGTAGCCCCTGACCTAAAGGAAGATGCGATATACATAAACGGCGAACTGCAGCCTAAGGACCAGAAAAACGAGAAGACAACGTTCATCTCCAAAATAATAGAAGAAATGAGGAAAAACGCCGGTTTTAGCGATAACCTGCTCGTGGTCTCTAACAACTCCTTTCCAACAGGGAGCGGCCTTGCTTCCAGCGCCTCGGGAGCCTCGGCCCTGGTATTCGCGCTAAACGAGTTTCTCGGTTTGAAACTGGATAGCAAGGAACTCTCCATAATAGCGAGAAGGATAAGCGGCAGCGCGTGCAGGAGCATGGCAGGCGGCTTCGTCTACTGGAAGAAGGGAGAACTGGACGACGGCTCCGATTCCTACGCAGAACAAATAGCGCCGCAGTCGCATTGGGATGTGGTGGATATGATAGGCATAGTCAACGAGTCGCGAAAGAAGGTGTCGTCCAGCCAGGGGCATTCGGCTACCACAAAGACGAGCGTGCTATACAAATCCAGACCGGAATACGCAGAGAAAAATGCCGACTTGGTGGTCGATGCGGTGAGGAACAGGAACTTCGCGGCACTTGCGGAAGTGGTCATGCGCGACAGCAACAACATGCACGCGACAATGCTTGACACATGGCCGCCAATAAGGTACCTGAATGACATGTCGTGGGACATAATCGAGGCCGTGCATGACCTCAACGGGAAAAACGGGGAAAGCATAGCCGCTTACACTTTCGACGCCGGCCCCAATGCACACGTGATTACAACTGCGCAGCACGCGAACGAGGTAAGGGAGATGCTTTCGGAGGTCATGGGAGAGGGCAGCAGGATCCTTGAGGCTCCGGTAGGCAGCGGTCCGAAGCTCCTTTCGGAAAAGGACAGCCTGATAACCGGCGAATTCCTGAAAAATATCTGAGATATAGCAGCAAACCCAAGGCATATAAGCAGTTGAGTAAGCATATAATTCGGTGTTAATGCGATGGCAAAGAAATTATTCATGCTGAAGCTCGGCGGCGGGATACTTTCGGATCTTTCGGTCCAGAGCAAGCCCCTGGTTAACGAGATAGCGAGGGTACTCGGTGAGGTCAGGGAAGCGAAGAGGAATGGTGACTTCGACCTGATAATAGGTCACGGCTCGGGATCCTTTGCGCACATACCTGCCCACGAATACAGGGTGAACGAGGGCCTGGTGGACGGGCAGAGCAGGAAGGGCTCCGCCATAACACAGCAGGTCGCGCAGGAGCTCGACAGGATAGTAATGGCAGAGGGCATAAGGCAAGGCCTTGAGCTTTTCCAGTTCGTTCCATCATCATTTGCGATTGCCGAGAAAGGTGTCTTGGTGGAGGGCACCACATTGCACATCAGGCATGCGCTGGAGAAGGGATTTATACCAGTCGTATACGGTGACGTGATGCTGGACAGGGAGATGGGTGTCAGCATTGCATCAACCGAAAAGGTGTTTGATTTCCTGGCGAAGGCCTTCAGAGCCGACAGGTTCATTCTCGCAACGGATGTCGACGGCGTTTTCGACAGCGACCCTAGGACGAATCCCGACGCCGCTCTGATAAGCTTCATAGACGGCTCCAATATCGGCGACATAGCGGAAGCCGCCGGCACCAACAAGTCGAAGGTTGACGTTACGGGCGGTATGAAGACGAAGCTGCTCGGAATGCACAACATGGTCGTATCCGCAGGCACTGAAGGGATCATAATAAACGGAAAGGCGCCCGGAAGGATACGCGATGCCCTGCTCGGCAGGAGCGTCACCGGCACCATCGTAAGGCCGTGAAGTCCAGAATACCCAATTCTTAAATAGCTTGTCGCACTAAAGCATTACTGAGGGTGAAGAGAATGTCCACACAGGGAACCATCAGGATCAGTTTCGTCAAGCAGGAGACCCTTCCAATCAGCTACTGCGTCGAGACGCCGGCCCCAGAGCAGGCCAATCTGAAAGAAAGGCAGTCTGAGCCTCTGCTGTACTACGCGGTCAAAAGCGGACCTCTCGTACCAATGCTTAGAAAGGAGAAGGCCAGTGTGCAGAGCACGATAGACGGCACCCCCATAGGCTTGGACAGGTATAGGTATTAGGGTCTTGTAAAGCAGGGCGAGTGCAAGTATGCGTACGACGTCGTGGCCGCGCTGCTCAATGCAGGACAACGGGGTAATTATATCCGAAAAAGAATAGAAGCGTACAATAAAAGTGCATAAAAAGTACAGCATATCTGCAGTTTTCGTCGCTTTTAGACGCAATTTTCTAGTATATTGTTATCTCTATTGTGTCGCACTTGCGCGTACTATAAACAGGCAGGCAATGACTAATAATGCATATTTTGGCTGGGTTTTTATCTTGACACGGCTGATACTGTACCGATATTAGTTATCTGATTGCCGCCATATCGGGTCGTATATTCAACCCATATCACGCCCTGAACCGATGAACCTGGCGCCGATGGCAATGGCGTACAGGTTATGGCGCCCTGCCCTGTCATACCATAACTCAAAGTAGCAGATCCATACGAACCACTTTGAACGTTGGGGTTTGGTATGCTTGTTGTTGAAGATGTTGTAGCAGTTGTGCTCGTTGTTGTGGAAGTTGTAGTAGAGGTAGAGGTTGAAGTTGGGGTAACAGTGAGGAACGAAATGCCTACGGTGCTTTTAGGACTGCTACTGTTTACACTGCCGCTCTGACCCTCTAGCGCACCGGAAGAAGGAGTGTACTCACACCCTTGAGTATTTGCTGCCACCTCAAAGGATGACAGGCTAGGTTCGCCTCCTCCGGCCTCCACTAGTATGACATTGGCGGATTTCCAGTTGGTGCCAGTAGCTTGCCCTAGATTCAGTGTGAGGTTGCCATTGTGAAGGAGGGGATTCTGGCACAGGTAGCCACTCTGTGCTATGCACGCAGTTTCGCTAGAGCTGGTTCCTCCAAACATGCCAAATTCGAACAGTAGTGAAGTTATTACAGTGATGAGCAGTACGGCCCAACCATATGTCATCAGGTACTCCATAGCACTTTGCGCTTTTTTCTGCCCCACAAAATCCAAATTTTAAAGAGAGTGCAATATTTTTAAATGTTGTGAATTTTCAAAGTAGAGATGCATGTAAAAGACGTGCCCACCAAACATAGCACATCAATTATTATGTGAGAAAAACAGCCCATTGAGAAAAACAGCCAATTTGCACTAATGCGAAATTCTTAAATATTTGGCTGCTCGTAAGGCTACTTTACAACAGGATGCTCAAAAGGAAGGTGCCAGACAGGTGAGATTATGATACCAAAGCCACTCAGCGATCATAGGCGTTACTCGGATGCCCAGTCTTTGCTGGTAGCCCTCCGCTATCTGAAGAAGCACGATCTCGATGTAGAGTGGAAGGGAGAGATATTTACAATAAGAGGGCTACTGGACGCTCCGAACGAGAGATATACTGAGCAGGGCCAGATGCTTTGGTTCAGCATTGAATCATACAATGGTGCGGTTGTTGCTTTAAGGGGCACAAGCGACAAGACGCTACTTGATACTGTATATGTGATGATAAGCTCCATATCACCAGTAGGTCTACTGAGAAAGCGGCTTTTCGGAGAAGAGGAACGGGTAGGAAAGGTGGATGCTGAGAGCAAGCATGAGGATCTGGCAGACTGCAGGATCCACATTGATCTCATAGGCAACCTGTATAATGCTGCGAAGGAAAATCCATTATCAGATATCAATGCTGAAACTAGGCGTAATGCTGCAAAGGCATTCGCAGCACTAAATGATATGGAGAAGATGTACGAAAAGGCTGCGAAGGGGAGCAGATCAGAAGAGGCATGGGAAAAGAATATCAAGGATGAGGGCAGGTACAGAAACATCCAGATAGTAGAGATTGCGCTTAGGGATGAAAGCCTAGAAGAAAAGATACGGAGGAGAAACAACTGAAGCACTCTAGACCCTTATCCTTTTATCATACAGGTTAAGCTGCTTACCCTTCGATTTCGGATATACGCTCTTCTGATATAATTCATCAAAAATTTTATTCAGAGCGTAGGTGGAATTCATAGGTAGCACTTCCCAAGCCCACATCGAGGCCCTTTCAAGCCTATAGAGAGAATCAATGGCGAGCTGTCTTGTACCATAGCGCAGAAGCATCCTTTCAATGGAAAGCAGAGTCGCGTTCAACTTCTGCCTGTTTGTAACGTTGCTACTGACAGTCGATGCAGCTTTGCTGAAGAAAAGCGCCGATTCGGCAGAATCTGGATATATATCAGTGTTCAACTTTGCCGCAGCATTCAGACGTTCTATCCACTTCCTGATATTATCAGGAGGTAATTCTGAAATTAAATCTGCGGCGTTGCTTTTTGCAGCTCTTTCTATGTCATAAATCAATGACAGGTTGCGCTCTTTGAATACGAGATCCCAGGTATATGCTTGCTTTCTCATTTCTTCTCTTAAAGAAGACAATAACATCGATGCTTCGATTTCTAATCCTTCTATCCCCTCATAAGCATGCTGCCTTCTGATGTGCTCTGGCCAGTCATTATACGCCAAGAGCGTAAAAAAGTCCTTAAATTTATCAATTTCACTGTATGCAGAGATAACGGGCAGTGCCGTATACCACTCCTTATCATGCTCAAATTTCTCGTATAAAGCGAAAAAGTCCGCCTTCATTCTATCGGATCTGCTGCTTACGATATCCCATTCCATTTTTGCGATAGTATCCCAATCAAGTCTACTATCTTCGATAGCATATTCTGCTATCCTCTTTCTGAGTAACTTTGCCTCTTCCACATATCCTTTCTCTTCGAAGGTTTCAATTTCCTTCCTTAGGAATTCTGCAGCCTTGTCATTGTCAAGGTTCACAAATTTCGCAAAATAGTACCCAGCAAGATTGCCTAATTTTAGTGCAGTACCACCGTTCTGGCTAGTATTAGCATCTTTA
This sequence comes from Candidatus Martarchaeota archaeon, assembly GCA_023473425.1. Taxonomy (GTDB): domain Archaea; phylum Micrarchaeota; class Micrarchaeia; order Micrarchaeales; family Micrarchaeaceae; genus JAMCYG01. Next base: position 5,412 of record JAMCYG010000020.1, on the reverse strand, counting down.
TCATGGCGCTTCCCGCTAATCTCCATAGTTATGCCCTCGCCAGAGACTTCGGTTTACTGCGCGGTCTGGTAAGCCATCTGCTGTAAATCTCATCTTCACGAGCAGAATATGCATTCCTAAGCAGTAGCATGTGGCTGCAAGCTTCCTTCCCTTTTGCTATTGCGCCCCCATGATCAGAGCACATGCCAATTAGCTCGTCACCTCTGATCCATTCTCTAACGAAGAAGTAGGAATCATTTTGCATCTTATCTTCTACATATCCACTTACATTCCATTTTCCTGTCTGTGTTTTATCCAGGTATGTAAAATTGATATGCAGGCCATCATATATCATACTAAAGAATACTTTCTCGTCCTCTTCGACCTGCTCTGCGGTATAGCATATGCTATCCTCTATCGGATTTGTTTTGCTTTCCTTCTTTTTATGCATGTGCATGTGCCAACCTAGTATATATTGAAATTCATTAATATTTAGGTCTTGTTATTCCGCCCACTTTGGGCAGAGTAAGCAATATATATTACCTCTCGCAACCTTTTTCTAGTTTTGATGATTATACTTGTGTTATTAAAGGTTTATCGGTGAATAGATGCAGAAGCAAAATAACAGTCGCGCCAGCACCCAATCAGAGCAAGCAGACAGCATAGACCAAAATGTGCACATATTTACAGAGAAAATAAAGCAGTTTGCTAGTGTGACATGGGAAATAATGGAGCAGCTTGACAAGGATGCCCCAGATCTGATGCATCTTCTGGAAAGCATAGATGAAAGAGAGGGCATGCGCATTTATGGGCTAGTTCCAGAAAAAGGCATGAATAGCATGCTCGCCAGTGCAGCAGATTTACTTGTGGCGGCAAAGCTGGCAGATAAGTATTTTGAGGTAGGATTAATTGCATCGTCTGCATGTACTGTAATAAAGCTCACTAATCTTGGCTTGCTTGTCAGCAGTGCTCACCAAGCGTATAGGGAAATAAAGAGCATGCTCAGGATCGAAAAACCTTAACCTATTCGTGCTTTACTTGTTGTCCCGTTAACAGGACCTTCCCGAAAGCCTTAAATATTAGGATAAATCGGATATTTACTTATCTAAAAGGTAATTTTTATGGCAGCTTCAGACAGAGCAATCGATAATGGCAATAAAAAGGATGCAGCTCTCAGGGACTTTGCGAATGATGCGCTTGCAAGTAGAAAGGCAATGGCGCGCGCTGCAGAGGAAAGCTTTGCTTCTAGGCTGAAACACAGTGCTTACTGGGCCGAAGATTTTGCTGCTAGAGAAGCAAGGGAAGGGACAAATAAGCTGGATTTCCTGCAGATGGCAGAGTGGGTTCGCACTGAGAATAGCAAGGAGTTGATAATAAGAGATAGCTCAATCGAGCGCGACTTTGCTGCCAAACATACTATAGAGAGCATAAATGATGCATTCGGCAGTGCGGAGCACGGCGTATACGTTTTCGAAAGGTGCAGAGTCGACCTGTCAACCAGAGGTGCAGCCGCATTAGAGAGGGGCAGCAGCGCGGCAGACTACTACCGCATTGATTATCTCATAGACGAAATAGGTGTCGAAGAAAAGCAGAACAACGCATACAAACTGACCGGGGAAGGGATACTCCTGTATTATGCTTATTTCAAGACTGCAGCGATTACTAGAAGCCTGCTGAGGAAATAGGGATACGAGTGTAATTTTATGGGTAGGAAAGTAGAAGCAAGGAAAAGTGATACGCTTAGTACCATACTCGACAGCTATGCACAGAAATACGCCGATTATGTGCTCGGAAATAACCTCTCGGCTAAGGACCCAGAGACCACTATTGGGTTTCTATATAACACAGAAGATGGCAAAGAGTTTTTAAATAAACTTTCAACTTCTAACATCGACCTGAAAAAAAATATTAGGGATATATTCGTCAGGTTCGCAAATGAAGTCAGTGAAACTAAGATACGCGACATATTGCGTGAGGCAGCAGTAAATGATCCTTCAGCCGAAATCTATTCGGAAGGTAAAAAGATTTTACCCCCTGGCAAGACAAAGAAGGGCTACTCTGTCGGGGTGGTTTCTAGTAATAAAGAAGATAATGATTAAAATATGCTTGCTGTTTACTTGTTACCTGCTATAGATATTAGGCGACCAATTCTTTCCATGTGTATGCCAAGGCCATATACAAAAGACACCGAATCTATGAACATTGAGAACGCATCCTTGCATCGGGCATCTGCGCCTTTTAGCAGATTTTTTATGATAATAATGTCATCATTCATTTCGCCCTTCGTGTTCTCGCTTGTTGATGCTATCCAGCTGAAAAAGAGGTCCTTCCTCAATGCTTCAATCTTCCTAAGCCACGCGTCATTACTGCCATAGCCTGTTTAAACATAGTTGTCAAAAATGGGGGCTTTGGCCGTATAAGTCGCATAAATAAGCGAGGATGAATTATCAAATTTCTTCAGCTTTTCAGCTATCGATATAGCTTCATAGCTAATATCTTTCATGTTCGTTGTATCGTGAGCGTCAACAGATAAAGCGGCGCTAACAGACTCAAGTAGATTAACAGTCTCTTTTAATGAAAGCGGCGAAAAGGTACCATTGTATATATGTATTACTTCCTCAAGCATATGTGCAATGTCCAAATCAGACATCTTACTGCTAGTCGCACATTTTCGTAGAGTAGTGCGCACAGCTAAAGCAAATCCCGCAAGAGGCAGCCCTGAGAGACTTGTTGCCTTCGCAGCTACGCTAGCAGAGCGCATTTGATTTCTATTAATGCATGAAATATCCTTTGTCTCAGTCATAAGAACAAGGTTATTGAAAGGCACGAAATATTTATACCTACTGTCGGTGATGACAAATAATGACAAATATACTAAAAACACAGGCGTTTGAACTAATTATAATAATATATTAGAATATCTAACATATTATACGAATATACTACCTTTTGAAATTACACGGCAGTATAAAAGGTTCACATCGCTGTTTTCTCTAGCTAAAATGGCCGGATAAGAATCAATTGATACGTATTTATCACTTATACCCAGATAAACCTTTTCGTTTATATTTAGGCAGTAAGTGATAGCAGCTAATAGCATTAGGTACAAGCTAAATAATCTAAATATATGTTAGTGTTTCTAATATATTCTTAATATTGCCTATATTTACTTAGATGAACGTTGCCCAAATAAACACGTTTGTCGACTGGCCTTATTATACTATATATAGCGCGTGATCGTGAGTATTTTTGCCTTCGACAATTTGCTATTTTCATAAGCATGAGAAATGCTTAAATATAAGAGCTGATAATGGTTTTCATGAGGGTGAAACAATGCGAACCAAAGCAATTGTTGGAATGGGCATGGCAATAGCCACAGTAACTATTTTGATGGGTATTACCGGTGCAACGACAGGTCAGAACCAGTATGGTGCTGGTTTCCCAATAGGGCCTTGCGGATACATACATGGTGCATTTGCAAACACAAACGGAAACTTTGGCATAATAGGGACATCTGGTTTTGCCGCAAGCGGTGGTGAAAGCACCACAGGATCTAACAATGCAGGTGCATCTGCATTCTGTGTTGCGCAAATGGGTCATTAAGTACATAGCTCCGCACCAGGTTAATCCTGGTGCATTTTAATTTTTAATTTTTGTTGATATAATATTCTTTTAGTATTTCAAACATTCTCTTAGATAAAGCATAAATCCATGAAAACCTTTCTTATTTTGCATTCTGCTGCGCGCTAGAGATAATAGGTATATTTACTCAACGCAAATTAGTACGTTCAGCAGCGCTTAATTATGAAGTATATTTTTCGTCGAAAACTGCCAGACCTGGCATTTTTAAGCATTGAAAATACTGCTTTCAATTATATGATATTTGACAGTATAATATTCATAATCTTGAGCTAAAAAATGGCTTCTCGAGGAAATGCCACTTTTTAGGACTTATTTTATCTAGCTATCCGCATTGCTTAACCAGGGTGGCCTGTTTTCCATAAATCTGAAATGCAAGCTTTTTCCAAACCCGATTTTTGTTGCAAAAAAATGGAATTACAATTTTTGCCATCCATTGCACATGATATTTTATTTTTATGGAAAATGATACAGATCATATGGCAACCAGGCTAGTTTAAGCCTTCGAGAGAATTATTTTTAGCAAACAGCCTGCAAATTATCTATTCTAATATCATAATAGAAATTCTAAAACTATATGTGTTAATTCAGATTTAACTCCTTTACAAGCTTCTTGACCTTCTCATATATTTGGTCCCTTATTGCAACATGTCCTGCATAGTCCATAAATTTAGGGTCTTTTATATCCCATAGTACAAGTTTAGCTGAGCTTTGCAGATAAGGAGGCAGCATTTCTTTGCTTACCATAGATACAACAATATCAGCCCTGCTGCTCATGTCTTTTGTAAGCTTCTTTGATACCTTATCAGACACATCCAATTTTATATCTTTCATGCACGCAATTACGTTAGGGCCTACTACTGCTATCCTTTTCCCTTCATAGCTGCCGGGATCGACTCCAGCGCTGGTAGCTATTGCTTTATTGCTAGCCAAGCTGTTGAATATTGCTTCAGCCATCTGGCTCCTGCCTACATTGCCCTTGCATATGAAAAGAACTTTCAACAAACCAACACACCAAAGCCGTATTCTAAAATTATAAAACTATTTACGCTAGATCTTTTACACTTGATTGCTCTGAAGGTTTATTTCATTCGCTGGCTTAGCGTTATTTTTTATAAGTGACGTGAAAGACTTATTCAATTATGTTCTTTATATCCTCTAAGAGCTCTTCGAACTTGAGGTAGCCAGCTGCAGCATTGAAATGGCCTGCTCCGTGCACTACTTTGAATTTTGCACCAGTATGATCCGCGACAAACCTGCTTTTGTCCATGTCTACATATGGATCGTTGTCCGAAGCGTAAACTGTGAAATTTGCACAATTTGACTTTATTTTATCCCAGTCAAAATCCTTTTCGATAAAAGTACTGTTTAGTTTGTCGAATTGCTGAATGCCAAGTCTTGTGACAAATGGCGCTACCAGGAACGCTGCACGTATTTTTGTATTAACTCTTTCCAGCAACGAAAATATGAATGCAGGGCCCAAGCTGTGACCGACAAATATGCAATTACTGTCGATATATTTGATAAAAGGCTCAAACGCCTCAAGCCAATTCTCAAGGCTTTGGTTATTACCTGTTGGGAAATCTGGAACAATAGCCTTTATATCCGGATTGGCTTTGACGAGCTCTTCCTTGAGCCACGGAAACCAATTCTCATTGGAGTTGCCGTTAGTGCCGTGTATTATGAAGATTCTTTGTATGGGCATTTTAATCGCTCATTGGTAAAGCTTTTTCTGGAAAGTTCAGGCATCATGGAGCTGCATGCCGCGCTCTCTGTAAACTTTTTTCTTTATCT
>JAMCYG010000013.1:44266-45034 GCA_023473425.1 Candidatus Martarchaeota archaeon | reverse complement strand
AGAGCGGTCATCTGCGCATAACATGCGTAGCTCTAATAGCTGCTTTTATTCGATTTTATTTTAAGCAGCTAAAAATTAGCAGGCTGTGCTAATGTGCTATATATGTAAAGATTGTCAACCCTCTCAGGGCTTACCATTGAAATGAGAAGGCCCCTCTTTAGAAGTAAACTTTAGAAGTAAGGTATCCTCGCACAAGAGCGACCAACTTATCTCTAGAAGGTTATTACCTCAAATCCCTCCTCTATGCTTTTTGCTATGTATGCGCCAACAGGCAGCAGCTCGAAGTTCTTTGAGAGCTTTTCTGTGAGCCCTTGCGCTTTTGCCGTATTTATGCATGCTTTTGGTTTTATTGCGCCAAGTGCACTGTAGCTCTCCTGAAGCACCTCGTTGTTTGCTACCGCCTTCTCGCTTGGGCCCCACAGCACAACCCTTACCTCATTTCCCGCTTCAGTCTGGTTCTTCGAGAAATGTAGAGGCATCATCAGCTTTTCCTCATCCGCACTCATAACTATGAGTAATATTTTTACCATTTTATCACCTTTAACACAATTGCCATATACCTATATATTCAAACTCGCCGCAGTTTGCTGCAGCAACGACTGTCCGCAGGTGCATGCCTGCCGGAGATACTGCGTCTATTACCTCAACCATAGCATGGCCAGTACTGCCCAGAAACACTACCTTATCATTTTTCTTTAATGCATCTATCAAGTAATATTCTCCTACGGCGAGTTCCGTATCGTGAAAGGGTTGACAACCCTTTTGGGT
>JAMCYG010000013.1:0-44256 GCA_023473425.1 Candidatus Martarchaeota archaeon | reverse complement strand
TTTAACACAATTGCCATATACCTATATATTCAAACTCGCCGCAGTTTGCTGCAGCAACGACTGTCCGCAGGTGCATGCCTGCCGGCAGATACTGCGTCTATTACCTCAACCATAGCATGGCCAGTACTGCCCAGAAACACTACCTTATCATTTTTCTTTAATGCATCTATTAAGTAATATTCTCCTACGGCAGGTTTCGTATCGTGAAAGGGTTGACAACCCTTTTGGGTGTATAGCTTGTTCAACATTAAGTGACAAGCCGGATTGCCAACCCCATCTCCACTCAGTCTTCCCAACTTCCATGACGAGCCTTTGTGTATTGTGCACTCTGGCTAATACTCTTCCCTGCGTAATATATATAAAATACTTTTGGATTCATCCTGCTTGCAAGGCTCGTCTTTGCGTGGTCATTTCGTTACAGTTATCTGTATTGCACTTACTCTTGATCTCGTTCCATCTTCATTCAGCATGCTCTCGGTAGAAAGCTTTATCTCCTTGTTCCTGAGCGTTGATATGAACTTGTTCGCCACTATCTGCTGCACGTCGACAGCTTTCGATATGGCCCTACCCCTGGCCTTGATCATGACTTCCGGTAGCCCGGAGTTGAACTGCGTGACTACAGCCAGCACATAGTTCATAGTCGATTTCTTGCCTATGAATACTACGTTCCTTGCGTCAGGAATCGCCTCGTCTCTCTCACGTTCGGCATGCTCCGAATTCACATGCTGCTCCCTGATTTCATCCGCGCCTTCTTTCATATTCATGCCATCGTTTATGTCCATCTGTCATCACTGTTGTCGTTTTGGCCGCTTTTAGCTACCAAATAATATTTCCCGTTCAGCCTTTTAACCTTTTTTCTTCTGCACAGAACCTATGATAGACTTGAACTCCTTTCTCGCATCGCTTATTACGCCTAGTTCTGCCAGCCTTTCCAACGGGTATGCCACGGACACGTCCATGAGTAGTCCTATCTCACGCTCGACTCCCGACTGCTTCGCTATCGATATGTTGCTTTCTATAGAAGCGTACACCCTTGAAAGTATTTCGCCGCACATGGCTAGCACGCGCTCCTTTGGCACTATGCCCTCCTCTAGCATTCTGGTCGCCTCATTCTCACCCCAAATTGCGCATGGCTCGTCCTTTGCGAAGACCTTGCTTATGTTCCTCATGAACTCTGGGGCTACAGGGTAAAAGACCTTGTAGAACACCAGGCCGAGGGTCTTTGCATACGCGTACCTCAATATGAAGTCCAAAGCCACAATCCTCTCCGGCCATTCAGTAAGGGTTGCGACGTAATGGAACACGCTGTCTATGTCCTTTAGAGTGTCCTTGGTGTTGCCGGCTATGCCTTCTATAACGCTTTTTATTGCCCTTGCCCTGGCGGTGCTTGACTCTGCAGTCTGCGTGAAATGATTTATGTATTCGGCATTGTACACTGCCGGCCTCTCAACCCATGACGTGCACATCCTTGCCACCTCCTCCTCGGCGTAAAAGAAGGTGTTGAGCAGCATTTTGACCTTCTTTATGTCGAAAGTTATGCCGTTTGGCAGCTTTACGTCCTTAGCAGTGAGCATGCCTTTCTTCCTCTTTATCTCTACGAAACTGAGAGCCTTCTTTACCGCATTTGCAGGATCAGACTTCACATAGTCATATACATATGGCCTGACCCAAAGAGGTATGTCATACTTCTTGAGCGCGCTGTCTACCATTATATCATAAGGTTTCCTCATTTTTCCACCCTAATCAACTCCACCCTGGAATCTTACACGCCTAATATTGTATATCCGTCATAGCAACTATACACTACTATACATAACTATATGACGCAGTATCTTATGCTCTTATATCTGGCAAAAAATAAAAAGGAGAGGGTACCAGAGCGTTTAGCTCCAAACGACCCTCTCACTTTTTCTTCTGGCGGGCTTCACCTTGCGACTTCGACGTCGCTCTCATCCTCCTAGCCACGTACGCCATGATCAGCACTACCACGAGTATTACTATTATGGCTTCATACTCTGTCGTGCCTGTGCTAGTTGGCTCATTTATTCCTGGCGCACCTGCACTGCTTAGGGCTCCTCCTACCAACGCGTAATAGTTGCTGGAGCCGGAGAACTGCTGGTTAGCTCCTGCATTAGACTGCCTCCACTGCTCGTATATTGTCACCGGATAGCTGCCAGAGCCGGCATGCGAGTCTATGCTCACATAGAATGTGACGTTGGCCGACTGCCCTGGTGCGAGTGAGCTTACAAATGCATTCGGATCTACCGGTGATATCGGGTAGTTTGTAACTAGGCTGAATGACACGTTGTTCGCCGCTATGTTGCCAATATTCTTCACGATATACGTGACAGGATCATATGCATCGCCCTTCTTGAGATTTGACACAGCACCTTGTATGCTAAAGATAGGCCCGCGCTGCACATTAATGCTGATTGACTGGTTGCTCGTAATGTTCTGCGTATAGTTAGACGAGTAGCTGATGCTGACTGGCATTGCTACCGAACTTCCTACTGCACTGCTGGCGTTGGGGGCTTGTATGAAGAGAGATTCTACTACAGAAGATCCTGGAGGTATGGCACCTATGAAGAAACGGTTTATACCACCGGTGATTACACCATTTCCGTTAATGAATGTTGCTGTAACGTTCTTTGCCGTGCCTGTTCCGGTGTTCTGTAGCTCTACTTCTATTGTTTGATTTCCTCCAGGGAAAAGCTGTGAAGGCGTCGCGGAGACCACGCTGGCCACTACGTTCGGCTTCCCGTAGACATATATGCTCACAGGCATATCCGACATGCCTATTATGCTGCCCTGATTGTTAGGCAGATCGGTCCTGTATGTAGCTACTACGTCAAACGTGTATACACCGCCCGGAAGGGTAGAAGGTATGTGCAGCTTGTACGATACCGTGTTGAAACCTACTCCTCCGTAGTTGCCCGACCCTATCGAGTTTATTATAAGATTGCTCATTGGCGAGACATTCAGTATACGGCTATCTCCGGTAAGCTGTAGACTAAGATCGTATAGTGAGTTGTCGTACGAATTGAATAGATTAAATGATATTGTTACGTTGCTTCCAGCTACTATCGGTTGGGGACTGACCGCTAGGTTCTGCATTGTCAGGGCTCCGTCGGCCGACGAGGCGACGGTTACCGTAGTCGCATGCACTCCAGGTGCAGCCGCCAGTACGCCAATTATCAGCAGCATCACTGCCGCGAGGGTTTTCGCATTTTTTTGCATTTTCATTCTCTCACCATAACACGTTTCATTTTCAATCTATTCTCATCTTGAAAAGTATGAAGCTCAAGCCAAAGCCTAGGGCGAAGAACAACAATAGCGCCAGTATATCGGTCCCGAAAGCCTGGAGCGGGTAGTAGCCGGAGAGCATGACATACCTTATCCCAGTAGTTGCATATGTCATAGGATCGACTACACTTATGGGCTGCATCCATGCCGGCATGCTGCTTACAGGGAAAAATGCTCCGGACAGGAACCATAGGGGCATCACTATCACCTGCGCGAATATTTGGTACGCCTCTATGTTTTTTACCCTTGAAGCCAGAACAACGGTGAATGAACTGAAGCCTATAGATATCAGGGTGACAAGCACCAAGATGTACGGGAGCCCCGCGATGCCCATGGCCATCGTACCGCCCATTGCTATGCCAAGCCCTAGCGCAAGCATGCCGCCTATCACCGATACTATTGTACCGTAGAGTATCTTGCTCAATATTATAGCGTTTTTGCTGACCGGCGTTATGAGGAACGCCTTCAGGTTGCCTAGCTGCCTGTCTGATATAAGCGTGGCTCCACCGCCAAAAATCGCTCCGAATGCTGCTACCATCGCTATGAGTCCGCCTATCAGGAAGGTCTTATAGCTTATCTGGAAACCATATGCCAGATTGCTTCCAACAAGCTGGGCTACATGCGATGCAGCCTGCGGGTCGCCGGTAGCGGATGAAGGATCAGCCCCGTATTTTGCCGCTGCCTGCTCTATTATAGATATACCCCCAGCTGTCCCTGCAAGATTGCTGTTGCTGTGGTATATCTGCACCGAAGGATTACTGCCGTCAGTCCTAGGAAATGTGGGTAATATGACAACTACCAAGTCTGCGCTGCCGCTCTTCAGCATTGACATTGCCTGCGACAGATCTGTTACTGATGTTATCTGAAGGGTATTCTGCGATTGAAGCGAGCTCAAGAATGATGCTGAAGCGGGGTTGTTCGCATAGTTGACGACTGCTGTGGTTATGCCAACCGCACTGTTGCTGCCAAGGTTGCTGAATATAATTATGAGTATGAATGGAAATATGAGTGCCCTTATCACATTCGTCTTAATGTGTGCGACGTAGATTATCATCTCTCTGCGGAGCAGCGATAACGTATCCCTTCCTATTGACAAATCATCATCCTCTCTCTTCCATTCATTTATTCTCATTTGCTTACTGCTTGACTCTCATCTCCTGGTCATCATCTTCGAGCGCGTAGACTCATACGTGCCTGATGTAGTGTCCCTGAGGCTGCTTCCTGTGAGCTTTATGAAGACGTCATCCATGGTCGGCAACCTGCTGCTTATAGAATATATCTCTATCTTCCTCTTGGAAGTCTCTTTCATGATTCCGCTGACTACGCTGGCTGTGTCGCCAGATATTTCAGCCAGAAGCTTCTCGCCCAATATCTCGGGTTTCAGCTTGTACTTCACTCTGATTATTTCGGCGATGCTGTCCAGCACATCGGCTTTCGCAAATATTTCGAGTATGGGCTTTGTTGCAACCTGCTTCTTCAGCTCTAAAGGTGTGCCTATGGCCTTCACCTCCCCGTGGTCTATCACAGCCACCCTCTCACACAGCGAGTCTGCTTCCTCTAAGTATTGTGTAGTCATGATTATTGTCACTCCCCTCTTGCTGAGCTCCCTTATGCGCTTCCACATATCAACCCTGTTCTGGACATCCAGCCCGGTGGTCGGTTCATCAAGTATGAGTATTTTCGGGACATTAACCATGGACTTCACGAGTTCCAACCTTCTCTGCATGCCTCCAGAGAACGTGCCTGCACGGACGTTCGCCTTGTCCTCAAGGTTGGCATCTTTCAGCGCCTCGGACACTCTCTTCGACATCTCTGCCTCGCTGAGACCGTAGAGTCTTGCGAATAGCTCTAGGTTCTGCTTTGCAGTAAGGTCTGGCTCTACCACTGTTTCCTGCGTCATCATCCCTATTATCTTTTTTATACGCTCTGGATTGCGGGAAATGTCTTCCCTGTCTATTATTATCGTTCCTGAGGTCACTTTAAGGAGACCGAGTATAAGATTTATCATTGTCGTCTTGCCGGCTCCATTGGGGCCTAGCAGCCCAAACAACTCTCCTTCTTTTATCGTGAAGCTCACATTGTTCAGTGCAGTAAAGTCGCCAAATTTCTTTACTACATTTTTGACTTCTATAACGTTATTAGACTGTGCTGCCATGCCTTCACCTCATTCTCCGACTATCTTCGATATGTCTTTCACAGTTCTCGTTAGTACGTCCTGTGTTTCCTTGAGAATTTTTACTCCACTAGGAGTTATTCTGTAATACTTCATCGTACGGTCTCCTGACTTCCGCTTGACTGCCGTTATATACTCTGACTTCTCAAGGGCCGACACGATGTTGTATATTTCACTCTTGATAGCGGACGGACTTGCAGCGGTAATCCTGTCCGTCCATGCTGACGTACTTCCTGCTGACATATGCGCCTTTGCCCTCTCCAATTGCATCTTCTGTATGTCCTTAACAAGCGAATAGTAGTTAGTCCTGCAGTGCGCCAGCTTGTACAGTATGAGTATTCTCAGGGCTACCCTTCGTATATCCTTTCCGACTGCTTTATGGAAGTTAGGTATCTGGTTTGCCGATGCTGCCGCTGCTTTGATTTTCATCAGATCATTAGTTTATTAGTTTAAATTTAAACCAGTTTAAGTTTAAACCATAAAAGAATATAAACCCCGCACATGCGGGGCTTGTAGGAGAAGAAAGGCGGTGCACCCATTACTGGTGCTCCGCTGTGTAGACAAGGACGTTGCCATACTTCCTTGTTATCTGGCTAGACCTTATGCCGTACAGCGCCTTTATTCCGGTTTTGTACGCCAAGTCCAACAGCCTCTGCGTTATTATGCCATCGAACACGACCGCGAAAGTGCCGTTGGAGTCCTGCAACGTGGGTATTATCTCTCTTATTGGCACTTCCTTTATCACTCCGCCATTCGAGTCATAGAGCCTGCCCCTCAGTGTATTCTTTAGGTCATCGAGCGCCGCAATAAAGCTCGCCGAGAGCTTCTCATCTATACTTGCGGTGCGTTGCTCCGGAGCGCTTATGTCTGGTATCGAAGAAATGCCTCCACCATTGCGCGGTTCATCCATGCTTCTTATTCCGAGATCGACTGTACTTTCTTCACTGCCGGTAGAATCGTGTGCCTCTTCGCTTCTGCTGCGTTCTCCGGAATATCCGCTTTTCGAGATGCTCCTCACCCTGTTGCCTATCTCATCCGGGCTTAGGAACTCGTCACGGGTTTGCTGCTCCTGTGGCCTCTGGTTCTGGGTCTGTGCCTGATGTGATTCTATAGGTTCGTACCCTTCCTCTTGCCTGTCAGGTTGCCTCTCTGGCACTCTATCCTGCTCAATCTCCGAAGCATGATTCCTGAAGTCACGCTCGCCGTTGTGGTTCCTGCCATTGTGCTGGCTCCCTATCTTGTTTATAGCCATGTACTGGTCCATAGGCATCCTGCTTCTCAGGGATTTTATTACTTCCTTCCTTGCAAGCTCCTCAACCTCCTTACCATCAGGCGCCTTTGCAACGAAGTCTATATCAGCAGCGCTGATCATGTTCCTTATTATCATGTCGCCTCCCCTGTCGCCATCGACAAACAGTGTTACTGTCTTCTTGGCGCAAAGGTCAAGTATAGTCTTCGGTATCTTCCCTGCGGCGCCCCCGACCGCTATTGCATTGGCTATATCGCATTTGAGCAGGTTTATGACGTCGGCTCTGCCTTCTACTATTATGACCTCGTCGCTGGAAGATATTTCTGGACCGGCAGGCAAGGCATCAGGGCCGTATGTCCCTATCACGCTTGACTTAAATTCACTTTCTACTAAGTCGGCTATCTCCTTGCTGCCTGGAGTGTCAGTGGATGACATTGTCTTCAGCAGCTCCTTGGCCCTATTGACTATGTTCTTGCGCTTATCGTTCCTAGTGTCGCTTATTGACAGAACCTTGAATGACGTCTCAAACGGGCCGACCCTATCTACAGTCTCTATGGCAGCGCCAAGTATGCACGTCTCGACCCTACTGAGCGATGATGGAAGATAGAGCTTCCCGTGTGTGCGACCACTGCTAGCACTCGACTCGATCTCTATCCTGCCTATCTTGCCATTCTTCTGTAGCTCCCTTAGATCAAGGTCAGTTCCCAGAAGACCTTCCGTCTGGCCAAAAACAGCGCCTATTATATCGGGCTTTTCGACCATTCCCTTTATCTCAAAATTTGCAGTAACCATGTACTTTACTATATCTATGTATGTCTTCGCCATCTTATCACTTTATTTACTTCGCAAAGCCGGTTTTGGCTTGCGCTGACGCCAGACAGTCCTATTTCAAAGGAAGAGCCTGCGCAGGCTACGCCTGCGGTGCAACCGAGAGAGCCATTTCGCGTCTGCGCGCCCTCGTACGGGCTTGCAGTCTTACGCGCTTGAATGTCAACATGCTAAACGACCTTCTCAACCTTTGCTTAATATGACTGTTTGACAGTAAAATATGGAACGCCAAGATATATAATATAGCACTATGGAGCAGCGCTGTAAGCGCCGCCCATGTACTCAAGAAAGGTGATTGCGCTCCATGAAGCGTATATTTGCCTCTATGCGCTCCACTGTTTCCGCGTATTCTTTGGTTATGTCGCCCCGTTTATTGCCCCTTTTCGAGAAGAATTCCTTTATCTCTTTCAGAGTCGTCCTGTCGCGCACCACGCTCAGAGGTGATACGAACCTCTCAAGGAGGTGCGTAGACGGTGGTATCTTTTTCATAATAATGCTCCAGTTTTCTTTTATCCAAGGCCAGGCGAGGTCGGCACCGGCATCCGTCGAAGAGGCGATCGTAGGTATTATGTAAGCGTCCTGCAGCCTCACCTTTTCGCTTAGCGAGTACTCCAACGCCTGTTTGACAATTCCTTTCTCGCTAAATGAGGATATGGCTGCTAGTAAGTAGTGATCCTCATCAGGCGGCGTATCCGCCTTTCTCATCTTTACGAACCTGTCATAGTCTACAGACCCTCCATTCCTTGCGACTATTGTGTACACTGTAGAGCGGATGTTACTGGCCATCTCCTTTCCGGATTTAAATTGGGCAGACAGCAGTTTCCTTGCTATGGCAACTGTACTGCGGTCTCCAACCATTCCGAGAGCTGACAAGGATGCATTTCTCAATTCAGTAACTGATATATCTTCGTTTTCCTTTGGTGTTAGCGCAATCTTTGCCATCGCCCTCTTACCATGAAACAGCATGTGCAACTCCACTCTGCGCTGCAGCTCCGAGCCGCGGGTCATGGTATGTAGCCAGCCCAGCCATCCAAATATATCTTTATTAAGAGGATATGCAGCATTATCGCAGTATTTCTCTATGAATTCCAGGAACTCTATGGCTCCGATCCTACTTGATCTTGTCAGTGCAAACAAATCGTTGAGTATGCCCCATGCATCAAGCCCCTTTATCCCACCTGCCTTTATCTGCATGCCTATCTCGGATAGCATACTTTCAGGATATGCAACTCTGTACAGCGCCCTCTGGCCGAGATTAAGCTTCACCCAGCTTACCATTGGAGTTTCTATGCTTGCCAGGCTCTTGGACACGAGAACCTTCCTCTCCTTTCCGGCACTGTCCATGTAATGTACAGGTATTAGACGCGGCTGCAGCATGTTCATATCTTTTTCTAAAGTGAAGCGCTTCTGGGAGAGTGTTATATGCTCTCCGTTTTTTTCTACCCTGATTATCGGATAGCCCTTCTCATTGAGCCACTGGCTCGCAATCCTGCTGACGTTCTGCGCCGCGTGGGCCTTTCTTGCTGCGAAGTCTATCTCCCCCCAGAGATCATACTTGGTAGCGTTGGAATAGCTGTACTTCTTCAGGTAGTCGTGCAGGCCCTTTCTGAATACCTCTACTCCGACGTAATCTTCAAGCATCATCAGTATAGTGCCCCCCTTATCATAGCTTATTGCGTCGAAGATCTCGTCTATCTTCTGCGGAGAATCTACCTTGACGCTGACTGGATGCGTAGATTTAAGCGCATCAGCAGCTAGAGCGCTGGTGACAACGTCAGTTATATACTCGATATCCATCTTCCAGCTCGGGAATACTGCAGATATTGCCTTATAGCTCATAAACGTGGCGAAGCTTTCGTTGAGCCATAGGTCGTCCCACCACCACATTGTGACAAGGTCTCCGAACCACTGATGTGCAAGCTCATGCGCCACGGTTACAGCTATATTCCTCTTTACTGCAGCAGCACTCTTAGAGTTCCCAAGCATTGCTATTTCCCTGAATGTTATCGCCCCCCAGTTCTCCATGGCTCCTGCAGCGAAATCTGGTATCGCAATTATGTCAAGTTTGGGTAGTGGATATTTTATGCCGAAATATTTCTCGTAAAAGTCAACAAACTTTACAGTGTACTGCAGGGCTAGCCTGGCATTATCCTTCTTGCCAGAAGTTGTTACTGCCCTCATGAGTAGGTTATTCCTCTTTGTTGATAGATATTCAAATCTTCCTACGGCCATGAAAAGAAGGTAAGTGGACATCTTTGGGGTTCGCATGAATTCCACCTCGTACTTTCTCCCACTGCGGCGCTTGGATTTCACAGGCATGTTTGAGATCGCTTCAAGGCCTTCGTCTACAACTAGAGTCAGGTCGAAGGTCGCCTTGAACGATGGCTCATCAAAGCATGGAAATGCAGCTCTTGCATCTGGAGCCTCGAACTGGGTAGACACTATATAATCGTCTTTGCCATTGTAATTATACTTGCTCCTGTAAAATCCGTACATTTTATCATTGTGCACTCCCTCGAATACAATTGAAATCACGGCACGCCCGGCAACAGGTTTGTCAAGCAATAGCAGCACCTCCTCCTTTCTTTTTGAGTAGGCAATTCTTGCAGTTTGCTTCTTGCCTGCCGAAGAAACCAATGCGCTTTTTACCTTCAAGTCCTTCACATTGAGCGTTATGTCCTTCGACGACCTCTTCACCATTACCTCTATGGTCTCGCTGCCCTCGAATACAAATGTCTTCAGATTCGGTTCTATTCTTATCTCATAATTTTCAGGGACAACATTGTCACCAAGACCTGCATGCCTCTCCTTGCTAACCATGCGCATCACTAAACCCTCTTAACAACGAAGATATTATATTCTTGTGTAAAAAGCGGTATCCTGCTAATGCCTTCTTGCTTTCCTTTTGATATTTCTATCGGGTTTATAATCATTCTCTACAAAGTCCTGTTTAGGATTAATGGTGTGGAGTATGAAAGACGTAACAAAAAGGCTCGACAAAGTTTTTGAGAATTCGAAGAATGACGCAATAGTCATCATGAACACCGGAAACATGGACAGCAACTTTAAGTATCTGACAGGTTTCAGTGGTGGGCTGTTCGAGCAGTGCATACTAATCGCAGAGAGAAAGAGGACCAAGCTGCTAGTCTCGAAGCTCGAGTATGGTATAGCAAAGAGTCAGAAGCCAAAAGGTATGGATCTTATAGAAGTAGAACGTGCAAGGGAAGTATGGAATGACTTCCATGGAATTCTGAAGAACAAGAGAGTAGGCTTTAATGCAGGATTTTTACCTTATGCATACTACATGGCTATGAAGAAGCATTCACCAGGCAGCAAATTCTCTGATTCTACGGAATCGTTTGAGAATGCAAGGGTCGTGAAGGATGCTGATGAGATAAACGCGATTAGGAAGGCAAGTAATATAGTCAAAAAGGCGCTCTCTCAGATAGAAGAGTACTTTAAAGAAGGTATGACAGAGAAGCAGTTGGCGATGCAGTTTGACTACCTGATGGCAGAAGCTGGGGCTGATGAACCATCCTTCGAGAGTATAGTTTCGTTTGATAAGAATGCGGCACTACCACATCACATGCCTGACGAGACCAAGTTGCGTGGGAATAGCATAGTGCTTCTGGATGTTGGGGCAAAGTATGCCAACTACTGCTCTGATGTGACGCGCTCCTTCATGTTCAAACCGGATAAGTCTTCATCGAAATATAAGAGAATAATGGACATGTACAAAACAGTGGAAGGCGCACAGGAGGCAGCAAGAAATGCAGCTGTGGAGGGTGCTCTTGGTAGCGCTGTGCATGATGCAGCTGCAAGATTCATAGACCGAGCAAGCAATGGCATATACAAGGGAACATTTATACACTCACTTGGGCACTCGATAGGCTTGGACGTACACGATAGCATGAAGTTCGCCCTGGCGCCGAAGATGAATTTCAAACTCAAAAGGAACATGGTGTTCAGCGATGAGCCAGGTATATACATACCAGGCTTCGGCGGCATACGCCTCGAGGATGACATATTGATAACTGGCAGCGGTCCGGCTAAAGTGCTCTAGTGCCCGCAAAAGTTGTACTGGAATGCTGAAAATATGAAAAAGGCTGCGCTTGGATTTCGCGCAGCAGTAAAAGTGAGCGGCAAAGCCGCAGGATAGGATATTCTGATATCTATCACTGCTCCGCTTTAGCTTCTGAATCCTCAGAATCCTCTTCAGCTTCTTGTTCTTCCGATGGTTCATCCTGGATTGCTTCCTTTACTTTATGCATCATGGCGTCGTCTATGACATCCAGGCCATGTGCCTCCTTTGCGTGGGCGCTTATCTTCTGCATCAGCTCTTCTTCTGACTCAGCTGATGTTTCGAATGGGCAATCCATGCCTGTGTCTCTGCATGCGAATTTCTTCATTCCTTTCACCAGTACAAGCACGGCAGGAATTTATTTAACCATTTAGGCGCAAGCATGGCCTGAAAATGCACAGATTTGTATAACAGAACAACCTGATTCGGCGTGCATGCTTCGCTGAGCATTAATATATACGGCGTAGGGGTTTCCTACGCCAATGGTGGGTGGATTTTGTGGTGGTAGAAAAAGTGTATGTGCTTTCCTTCCATTGCAACAAAAGTTGCAGCCAAACATCTATTTCTCCTAATATAAATACCTTTCGGAACACTACATATCAGTAGATTAAGCACATTTAGTAGCACATAAGGTGATTACATGGCTAACAATGGAGTGTACGGCTTTATCGTGTTAGCGTTAGGCCTCATAATTATAGGCGCGGCATTGTACTTGGCGTATGGCTTGTACGGTACGTTCCTAATGCTTGCGTCCGCGCCAACACAGCAAAGTGCCCCTCTGCCAGCAGGGAACACTTCTACCACTTCAGGCATAGTCAACTCCGTCATAAATGGAGTTGTGGCATCCATACCTGCAGGTAAGTTTTTCTATTATGTCCTTGCTCTGCTAGCACTTCTGCTCTTTGCGAACATAGGATACAAGTTTGCTAAGATAGGTCTGTCGATGCTAGGGCTTGGAAAGGGAGCTAGTGCCAAAAGGCAGCCGGAGCAGCATGCCCAGGATCAGCCACAGAGGAAGAATAGATTCTAATCTTGCGTATGTAAGTAGATGAATTGATGGGCAGTGGCACAGGCACTTTACTCTTGTATAGTTTAACTGTTTAAATATTTGAACTCAGAAGAAGGCATCATGAAGGAGATTGTGTTTTATGGTAGGGGCGGTCATGGAGCAGTCATGGCTTCAGAGCTCACTGCCATAGCCGCATACAAAGCAGGCATGCAGTCCCAGGCATTCCCATTCTTTGGCGGTGAGAGAAGGGGTGCCCCGGTCAAGGCGTTCGCGCGCATCGATACGCAGCCAATAAGAGTGCATAGCCAGATATATGAACCCGACATAATAGTGATATTGGATGCAGAGCTCCTGAAAGTGGCAAGGGAGAGCGTGTCGTCTATAGCACTTAAAGCGGGAGGCAGCATTGTGATTAACCTTCCAGGCAGGGACGCTGCAGAAAAGTATGCTGCGGGCCTGAATGCCAACATAGGAGGACTTGCATTCGTGGACGCTACTTCTATAGCACGTGAGCTGGGTCTCGTTGTAGCAGGATGGCCAGTGATAAACACAGCCATGCTTGGGGCGATGGCAAAGGCTACGGGAGTAATAGGGCTTGAAAATATGGCTAACGCAATAGAAGAGTACTGGCCGAAGCCCCTCGCAGACAAGAACATAGAAGCAGCGAGGAAGGGATATGAAATGTGCACTGCACTCCAGCGATCAGGCGCGGAAGGTGGTTTTTGATGGCCGACAAGGACGAGAGCAGCAATTATATTGTGCCTGCAGCCGATTCCAAAAGCAAGGCGCTACTGTTGAGATATCCTATCTCGTTGCCAGATTTCGGCTCTGGAGGAAAGACTAATCAGTGGCGCCTCCAGATGCCAGTCATAGACCAAGATAAGTGCATAAAATGTATAATATGCTGGGCTGATTGCCCGGAAGCCACCATACACAGAAAGAGCGATGACAGTGTAGAAATAAACTACGATTACTGCAAAGGGTGCGGCATTTGTGCCAATGAATGCCCTACAAAAGCGATAAGGATGGTTGATGAGTAGTAGGTGCGATGATGCAGACTAAAGTGATAACTGGCAGCAGGAGCGTCGCGACAGCAGTCATGCTGGCGAAACCCGAGGTCATCGCAGCTTATCCAGTAACTCCGCAGACTGAAATTGTTGAAGATATAGCAACTTTCATAGAAGAGAAAAGGCTCGGCTCTAGGTTCATAAAGGTCGACTCCGAGCATAGTGCCATGGGCGCTTGCATAGGGGCTAGCTCTGCAGGCGCAAGGACCTTCACGGCCACATCGAGCCAGGGGTTACTCTATATGGACGAAGTAGTTCATTGGGCGGCGCATGCCAGGCTGCCAATAGTCATGGCTGTAGCAACTAGGGCACTGGCCGCGCCCTGGAGCATACTCAATGAGCATACAGATTTCATGACTCAGCTGACAAGTGGCTGGATTCAGATCATGGCAGAGAACAACCAGGACGCGCTCGACTCCATGCTTCAGGCATATAAGATAGGAGAGGATCCAAGGGTGACTCTGCCAGTCATGGTCGGGCTCGACGGCTTCATACTTACGCATACGAGCATGCCGGTAGAGATTCCAGAGCAGGCAGACATTGACAGTTTTCTAGGGGAGAGGAAGCCAGAGTTTGAGATAGATGTGGAAAGACCTTTTACTTTCGGAAATGTGATCGATGAACGGTACTACATAGACATGAGGCACAAAATGTTTGAATCAATGCAGGCAGCAAAAGAGGTAATAGGCAGTGTGTCAAACGAGTACAAACGCCTGGCAGGCAGGGAATACAGCATGCTGGAGTGTTACAACTGCGACGATGCCGAACACATAATAGTATCGATAGGAGCATCCAGCGGCGATGCAAGAGAAGCGAGCGACAGGCTCAGGAAGGAAGGAGTGAAGGCAGGAGCTGTAAGAATCAGGGTCATCAGGCCGTTCCCCAGCGAAGAAATCGCCAAAGCACTCGGTGGTGCGGAAACGGTTACAGTTGTAGAGCGCTCCCTTTCAGTTGGAGGAGGCAATATACTAGCGCATGAGATAAGGTCTGCCCTGTACAGCGCGCATGGGCCTGAAGAGGCGCCGTTCGTGAAAGGTTTCATAACCGGGCTTGGAGGGAAGGACATTACGCCGAATGATTATATTAATATGGTTGGAATCACCAGAGAGAGGCCAACTGGGGACGAGTGGTTCGGCCTCACAGGCGGATGAGCACATGATAATAAAGGACATACCAAAAGAGGAAAAGTGGCTTCCGGGCAACGCTGCTTGCCCGGGCTGCGGGCTCTCGCTGGGTCTCAGACTTATGGCAAAGGCGATAGAGCACCCTGTCGTAGTTATGCCAGCCAGCTGCGGTAGCGTGGTGCAGGGCGGCTGGCCGAAAAGCTCGGCATCATTCCCGCTGCTCAACATCGCCATGGCCGCAGCTGGGTCTGCAGCCAGCGGAGTGTCCGAAGCGCTTGAGGCACTTGGCAAGAAGGGCACAGTAGTGGCGTGGGCAGGAGACGGCGGCACAGCGGATATAGGGCTGCAGGCGCTGAGCGGCGCAGCAGAGCGCGGAGAGAACATAATATTCGTCATGTATGATAATGAGGCGTACATGAACACAGGCATACAGAGATCATCTTCGACTCCGCACGGCGCATGGACTACCACGACTCCTGAAGGCAAGAGAGAGTTCAAGAAGGAGGTCGCCCATATAATGATGGCGCACAACCTAGAGTATATGGCGACTGCGAGCGTGGCGTTTCCTACTGATTTTATAGAGAAGCTCAGAAAGGCAGAGGCGCACAAGGGCACAAAATTCATACAGCTTTTCTCCCCGTGCCCACCAGGCTGGCGCATTGACTACAGCAAAAGCATAGAAGTGGGAAAGCTCGCTGTGCAGGCAGGAGTATGGATCCTTTATGAATACGAAAATGGCAAGGTTAGCATATCTCCGATAAGCAGGCCGTATTTAGATGCGAAAAAGAGGAGGCCGCTGAAGGATTATCTATCGCTCCAGGGCAGGTTTGCAAATGTGGACGAGAGGGAAGCAACCGAGATAGAGAAGAGCGTAGTAGAAAAGTGGAGATTCCTTTCAAGGTTCATGTGAATGTGGACTCTGCGGGATTTGAACCCGCAACCTCCTGCCTGCCAGGCAAGCGCGCTACCGTTGCGCTAAGAGCCCGAGTAATAGGCTAGATGCGGTGCTGTGCGCCGCATCATACTGGCGATATGAAGATTATGTTGCCGCCCCTGAGCAGTATAGTCCCGAGCTTTGCCTTGAGCTCGCCATTGCTGAGCTCTTCAGCGTCCTCCATGACAATGTTCATGTGGGCATCGAAAGAGGTTATCTTTCCCCGTATGCTCGTGCTGCTCTTGAGCTGCACAAGAACCTGCTTGCCTATTGACTTGTTCAGAAGATCGAACGGTCTTTCCTGTTGCATTTTTAGCACCTAAGACAACAAATAACGCATAACGCAATGTTCCGCAACGCATGTATTTCGTTGGTTTAATGACGTTATAATAAGAGATGTAACATATTTTAAACATTTACATTTCAATGCGCAACGGCTTACTTCTTCTCGGCCTTCTCTGCCGCCCTCTTCAGCTTCTGGAGGTCGTCCTTCTTTACGCTGAGGCGCACGCGGCCGGTTCCAACTCCGATCTGCTTGCCTATCAGTATGTTTTCGCTCACGCCAGTCAACAGGTCATGTTCGCCGAAGACGCTTGCATTGACAAAGTGCTTGACAGTCTCTTCGAACGCCGCTCTTGCAAAGACAGACCTTTTCTCCCCTGCCACACCGTGCCTTCCTACACTGCTTATGTGACCTGCATAGGTCATGGTATCTGCAAGCAGTGACATGTGCCTAAAGTTGACGTTAGCTCCGTTCGTGGTTATGGCTTCGTACATCTCATTGGCTATCGTGTTCCTTGCAGCCTCTATCCCATACACTTTCATTACCTCGAACGGGTCATTGGACCTTATGTTCCATTTGTCCACGCCCTCTATCTTCATCGCTTCCTCCATGTTGCTTCCCGCGGTCTTTATATAGAAGGCGTTGTCCTCGTACATGTCTATGACTGCCTTTATTATGCCAGGTATGCCCGATACGACTGTAGAAAGCACACTTATGAACGTAATCCTATAATGCTTTATCTTGCTCTCAGATGCCGCAGCCTGGGATTCGGACTTGGCCCTCTTCGCCTTCACCTTTATTGTGGCGTTATCCACCAGCGCGGTTTCCACTGTGCCCTTCAATTCAAGCGCATTCATGATCCTCTTCGGCGTTATCTCGTATACGGCTAGTTTAGCCTTGTCCAGCTTGATGACCATGCTGCCTGTCCTGAAGTCCTCCTCGTAGCCCTCTATGAGCTGCGATAGGCGCACCTCTTCCAGCTTATACCTTATCGCCCTTATCTTCTCATAGTCCTTGCTTATCTTCGGATCGAAATGTATGATCATCATGGGGCTCTTCGGCTTCT
The DNA here is from genome assembly GCA_023473425.1 of Candidatus Martarchaeota archaeon. Lineage (GTDB taxonomy): Archaea > Micrarchaeota > Micrarchaeia > Micrarchaeales > Micrarchaeaceae > JAMCYG01. The sequence goes on along the minus strand of JAMCYG010000013.1, from coordinate 27,139 downwards.
TTCTTGCATCGGCTATCTCCATCATCCTTGGCAGGCCAGTAGTTGTGACTATGGTCTTTATGCCAGCTTGGTGAAGCGATCCGAGGACCATCTGCGTTGTCGGCTCCCCCAGTGACTGCGCTGCGACTGTGCCGACGGCTTCGCCATAAGCTATGCCGTACTTGTTAGCGCTCTTCTCGTTCTTTTCCATGATATCACTTCCTCTTCTTCGCTGCAGCTGCAGCCCCTGCCATCATCGGATCGATCCCGTCGCCGCCGTATATGGTCTGCAGCAGAGCGCCCCCTGCGCCCCTGACGCTCATGTCCTTTTCCACATAGAAGTCCTGCATGGCATTTATCAGCCTTCTCATCAAGTATCCGCTCACTGCTGTTATAAGGGACTTGGATTGCATAGAAGCTCTCGCCCCCATAGCGTGCAGGTAGAGCTCAGTAGGCTCCAACCCATCGAAGAAGCTGTCCTTTATGAATCCCTTGGATTCCGGAGCATCATCATTCTTCGCTATGTATGGTATAGCCCTGCCAGAGTAGCCACGCGTAGGCCTGTCCGCTCTGACGTTCTGCTGCCCGAGCAACAGGCTGGTCTGGACTATCGTCCTTATATCTCCCCTCACATGCACTTCAGACATGAGGAAAAGGTTGTTTGTATAGTTGAAATGCTTATTGACTATCGATACCGCGAGGTCCCTGGCAGAGTCAAGCTCCGCAAGCAGCAGCATCTTGTATGTCTCCTTGACAGTGTAGCCCGGCTGCGCCTCGAGCTTGCCATCCTTGTAATTTTTCATTACTACCTCAGCGTTGCTCTTCACAGTCTCGATGAGCTTTTCGCGCTCTTTCCTCATCTCATCTGTTATGTAGAAGTCGCGCACACTTATCGTTATGCCGCGCATGTACGTGTACTTGAGTGCGAGGTTTATCGACCTAGTCAGGAATGCTTCCGTGTAGTCAGGGCCATACCTGTCGAATATCTCCATTATCATAAAGCCATGGCCTCCGACAGCACTGTGATTTACCACACCTGATTTCAGCTTGCCGTTCTTTATCACAACAATGTTGTCTCTTCCTGCCTTCTGCTCTGTGCTATAGTCTACAGGGAGCAGCATGGAGAATATGGATTTTCCGCTGTACTTTCCGTTCTTAAGCGGCTCTGGCATGTCAGTTATCCCCACATAAGAAAGCAGCTCCATCGTCTCTTCCCTGCTAAGCTCTGTGCTGTCGAGCGTGAGCAGGTAAACTCCCATGACCTGCTCCTCTGACAGGCTCGATATAGGGGAGCTGTCCTTTGCAGACATGAACAGAAGCTTGGGCTGCATCAGGTATCTGGCCTCCGCCTGTGCCTCAAGGCTCTGTGGAATATGTATGTTCATTTCGTCTCCGTCGAAGTCGGCACCGTACGGGTGCGCTATCGAAGGATTGATTCTTATGGTCTTATCAGGCACGACTTTGACTATGTGCGCCATTATAGAGACTCTGTGCAGCGTTGGCTGCCTGTTGAACAGCGCTATGTCGCCGTCTATGAGCTGGCGCTCCAGTATCACACCTGGCTCTACTGAAGCGAGCAGTTCAGCCCTGTTGGTCTCGGTTATCCTCTTTCTTACGCCCTCCTTTGAGATTACGTTGACTATCATCGGATACTCTGTACGCTGCATCCATTCCTTCAGCTCGTCGATGTTCCACTTTGTGACATACATAGGCACTGACATGCCTTTCGCTATGTCTATAGGTATGCCTACACTGTTCACCGAGAGCCTCGGATCGGGAGTTATCACGCTTCTTGCTGAAAAGTTAACCCTCTTGCCAGAAAGGTTGTATCTGAGCCTGCCTTCCTTGCCCTTGAGCCTCTGCGCAAGAGTCTTTAGCGGCCTGCCAGACCTGTGCCTGCTGACAGGTATGCCTGCAGTCTCATTGTCGAAATACGATGTGACGTGGTACTGAAGGAGTTCCCACTGGTCATCTATTATTATCTGCGGGGCCCCGGCGTCTATGTCCTGCTCCAGCTTCCTGTTCACCCTCATTATGTCGACGAGCTTGTGGGTCAGATCGTCCTCGCTTCGCTCACCAGATTCGAGCGTTATCGAGGGCCTGACGTTCACCGGCGGCACGAGGAGCGCAGTTATAATGAACCACTCAGGCCTGGTCGCCTTCGGGTCTATGCCAAACAGCATGAGGTCGTCGTCAGGTATCTTTGAGAGCCAGTCGCGAACGTCGTCGGGCCTGAGCGTCTCATTGCCTACCATGAACCTAGTAGGCTTCTCGAACTTTATCTTGGCCTGCTGTGCTTTACAGTGCGGGCAGATCTTCACAGACTTGAGCCTTTTTATTGCTGGCATGCTGGCAGAGATGACCATCGACTGGTTCATTGATACCCCGTTGCCGTTCTGCTGCAATCCGGCATGGGCTGCTGACTCTGCGCCCTTGTCGGCCTTCTGGGCCTGTCCCTCTACGGCCTTAAGTACCTCATCGCTCTCGTCTATTGTCATGGTCTCTATTACTGGCCTAAGCTCCTTTATCGCGCTCTCGCTCATCAGCGCCCTGTGGCAGCTGTTGCATGTAGACTGAAGTAGCATGTATATTGTCTTTGCATATGCAGGGTGCACCACAGGTCTGACTAGCTCTATGTGACCGAAGTGGCCAGGGCAAGACTTGGCCCTGCCTCCGCAGGTCTTACACCTGAGCCCCGGCTCTATGACTCCCAGCCTCTGGTCTATCAGACCGCCATCGATAGGATAGCCGTCTTCATTGTACGCATCAGGTACGATGAGCTTTGCGACGCTCATCTTCCTTATCCTTTCCGGTGATAACACCGTGAATCTTATGTCGTTGATAGCTTCAGCCTTCATGAGCACGCACCATTATTCGTTCAGTAAAACTCAATCGTTCACCGTTATCTTCGGCAGTATATGCATTGCCTTTATCTCATCGAGCAGCAGCTTGAACGCATAGCTTATCTCGACGCTTACGAGCGAACCAGGGCCGTCGACCTGGCAGACTGGCATGTTCCTCACATAGTCATAGTAGCCTATGTCTCCGCACTTCTTGCATACCCAGACTTCCCATTTGTCGCTCTGCTCTAGCATGCGCTCCTTCAGGAGCAGAGATGCTCCGTGGCCTACCAAAGCGTCGCGCTCCATCTCCCCGAACCTAAGGCCTCCGCGCCTTGGCTTGCCCTCTGTTGGCTGCCTAGTTAGTATCTGCACCGGGCCTCTGGATCTGACCTGCTGCTTAAGGCTTACCATATGAAGAAGGCGGTTGTAGAACACAACACCCTGGAATATTTTCGCAGGGAACTGCCTGCCTGTCCTGCCATCGTAAAGCACCTCATCCCCAAACTTGTCAAAGCCGAAACTCTCGAGAATTGACCCGTAATCGTCTATCCTCGCCTTGCCTTTCTTGCCTGAAAACGGCGTGCCATCTATTATCTTGCCCTCCAGCGCCCCGACCTTGCCGGCCATCGTCTCGAGCATGTGCCCGAATGTCATTCTGCTTGGTATGCTCGTAGGATTGAGCAGCATATCCGGTATGACCCCTTCCTTCGTGAACGGCATGTCCTCCTGTGGCACGAGAAGCGCCACTATTCCTTTCTGCCCATGCCTTGACTCAAACTTGTCTCCAATCTCAGGGATCTTCTGGCTCCTCATCCTAACCTTTACGAGCTTCGTAGCGCCAGTGGTCTCGGTTATGACCACGTCATCTATAACTCCCTCTTCGCTAGCCCTAAGCGATGTGGAATTGTCCCTTCCTCGCTCTTCAGTCATACCTATGCCTGTCTGCTCCTCTATGAACCTCGGAGGCGACACCTTACCTATTATGACGTCGCCTTCGCCCACACTCTGCTCCTTCTCTATTATACCATCCTCGGAGAGCTTTGAGTATGCATGTTCGCCCAGATAGCCTTCTGCGGTAGCAGGCGGTATCTTAAACGTGTCCTGCTGGCCTCCGGGATATCTGCGTTCTTCGTCGACGAACGACTTGAAGTATGCTGCACGACCCAGGCCTCTGTCGACGGCTGCCTTGTTAAGTATCGTTGCGTCGTCCATGCTATAGCCATAGTACGTTGACAGGGCAACGACGAAATTTTGCCCTGAGGCATGCCTCTCTAGATTGAGCGTCCTGTAGATCGTGGTGTTGACCACTGGCTTCTGCGGATAGTACATAAGGAAAGCTCTCGAGTCGTACCTGTTGTTGAAGTTGATCGCATAGAGCCCCTGCCCCTGCTTCACAGAGCCTGATGCCAGTGAATGCTTTCCTACTGTGTTGTATTCCGGGAACACTATGTTGTTAACAGTAAGGCTGAACATGGATGCAGGGTCTGGATCCAAGTGCGTGGTTTCCGGTTTTATGTCCTCTTCTCTTACAGCCACGAACGCGTTTTCTTCCTCTTCGGCGTCAAGGAACTCTATGACTCCGCGCCTTATCAGGTAATTGAAGTTAATCTCATTGTTCTTGAGCCTCTCTTTAAGCTCTGGCGTGAGCTTGCTTACGCCGTTCTCTACAATAATGTACGGCTTCCTGGCTCTCCCGTGGTCTGCGTTTATGTGCACCTCATTGATCTTGCCGACGTAGGTGACGTTTATCTCTCCAGAAACTATTCCGTTCCTCCTGTTCCTTCTGACCTCTTCGGCGAATGCACGCCCGTCCCTGACATAACCTATCGCTTTTCCATCCAGGTATACATAGCACTTGCCATGCTTCCCGGTCTCTTTCTTGGATTCGCTGTGATCGCTCATCATAACACCTCAATTGGCTGGGCCGGCGTGCTGCACTGCTCTCTCCGCTTTTGCCTCTTCCTTTGCCACTTTCTCCTCTTCCTTCTCTATCTTCTTCTTTACTTTGTCGGCCTCTTTCTCATCAGCTGCCTCGATCCACGTGTCGAGAATCTGCAGCTCTTTGAGCTTGTCCTTGAACATCTGCTCGTCAGCACCGACCGTCACTCTTGCCATCGTGGCAAGGTACCTAGTAAGCCCGACCTCAACGCCTTCTGGAGTCTCGCTTGGGCATAGCTTGCCGAAGTGAGTCCCATGAACATCACGCGCCTTAAAGTGCTGCCTCTTCTTTGCCAGAGGCGACTTGACGCGCCTGAGGTGTGCAAGAGCAGATATGTAGTTAACCCTGTCGAGCACCTGCGAGACTCCGCTTTGCCCAGCAGGCCATGATCCTGTGCCCATTGCTGATAATATCTTGTCTGTTATGGTGTCAGGGTTTATCGCAGTCCTAAACGTAAGCTTCCTTCCCCTTGCCACGGTCCTCTCTATGTGGTACTTGACGTCCCTTACGAAGAACTTGAGCGCATGGTTGAACAGCTCCTCCATGAGATCGCCGGCAAGCTTGATTCTCTTGTTCTTGTAGTGGTCCTTATCATCGCCCTTTATCCTGCCGTACGCAACGAGCGATGCGCGCTCAGCCATGCGTATCAGGTACCTGCCTTTCTCCTCTCTCATCTTCGAGTCGGATCCCACGTGCGGAAGTATGAAGGTGTCGAGCTGCTGCTGCGCCCTCTTTATCTGGTATTCCTTCGCCTGGTTGGGCACTGCTATCTTCCCTATTTCCAGTATTGCCCCCTTCTGGTCCAGCTCCTTCGCCTGGCTGAGGTCCATATTGAGCAGCATGTCGTTCTTTACGGCCTTGCTGGTTATGTTCCCCATGATGTCCTCGTTGGTGAGACCCAGAGCCTTGAGCACTAGCACAAGGTCGATGCTTTTCGTCAGCGTCGGGAACAAAAGAGTGTATACCCCATAGCTATCTCTAGTGACGCTGCACTTCGTCCTAAAGCCGTACCTTGTAGAGAACACTTTGCTGACCGTGCCTTTACCCTTCTCTTTGGTGCATATTATTCTGTTGGGCGCGAGGTCCTCCACTCCTATGAGCACGCGTTCCGTGCCCTTGATTATGAAATATCCGCCAGGATCATCAGGATCCTCGCCTTCGCTTATCATCTGCTCTCTAGTCATGCTCTTGGTATAGCACAGATCGCTCTTTACCATTACAGGCAGCTCGCCAACAAATATCTCGTCGTACGAGTCCCTTTTCTCGATTCCCTGAATAACCGGCACGTAAGTTATGTATAATGGCGACGCATATGTAAGATTCCTTGCCAGCGCCTCATTTGGCATTATCGGTTTTGTGGAGCTGTCGGATTCTATTACCACCGGGTTCCCGATCCTTATGCCGAGAAGCTTTACCGAGAAGTTCGGTACGTCCGGCTCTATTATGCTCTGGCTCTCTATAAGCTTCGGAAGCCCTATATGAAGAAACCTGTTGTAGCTGTCTATCTGCTGCTGGACTATCGAGCTGTTCTTCAGATATGATTCCAGGACCTCGTGGGAGTCGTGTATGACATCTGCATCCATTGTATCACGCTGCCGAAAGTTCAAGGGTCAACCCTTGACTACATACCTGTAGTACAGGTACTTGTTGCCGTCGTCGTTTCTCTTTATCTCTATCAGCTGCCCTGGCTCAGCTCCGAGCTTAACCGCTTGCGGGTCACTGCTCAGTATCTTAGGGAAGTCCTCTAGTCGTGCATTGAATTTTGCTGCTACCTTCTTAGCCTCGCTCTCGCTCAGCAGCTTATGTTCTGGAATTAGTTCTGGGACGGGAAGCAACGGCTCACCAAACAGAGATATCTCTAAATAGACGATGTCTGGCTGATTGTAAGTATTTAATATACAAAAACAAATATATACCTTTTGATTTGCATCATGTATTTTATCAGTCTGTTGGTATGGTTCGCAGTTTAGCGACAGCGCTGTTTCTCTCGCTGATCGCAGCCTGCACTCTTGGATTTTCAACCAGCAGCTCAACGAACATGCTGGAGAAAGGAACGTCCCCGGCTATAGAACCGCCAGACATCCCTATGTCTATTATTGCGTCGACCAGTTTTATGGGCAGACTGAGCACCATTGTATTGCCAGCGTGATATGCTTGTTGCCGCACATAACTAGGATCTGGAGCGCAGAATTCTCTCTCAGCAGCCATGTTTTCATGTTCTTTGAGCCATTCTGCTACTTTCGGATGCTCCATTAGAAGCGCTTCGTATATGTCAGACAAATCGAAGTCTTCCTTCCATGCATGGGCTATGAGTCCTATGTTGGCCACCACCACAGCGAGCCCCTCCGGAACAAGAGGCCGCACCTCCATGCGCTGCCCTGCAGACTTGCGTCTGCTCATTTCCATCTGTCCCATCCCATCACACCCTTTTGCGGATAGAATATCTGGAAACTAATTTAACCATTTCCATGCCCAGTATGGTTACCCTCCATTGCCCTTCAGGTACCTCATCGTAATGTCATTCAGTACGTCGAATACGTCGATGCACCTATCAGTTATATCCTCGAGCATCTCGTAAATATCCTTCTTCACGATGACTTCCTTCGCGTTCTGCAGCCTCATTAGTGCACCGAGCGACCTTCTGAGCAGCTCATCTGCTTTGCCTTCATAATCCGAAGCGGCTATGTAGTTTTCCTTCAGCAGCTTCTGGACACTGGTGTTGCCGGCCATCAAATCGCTCATAAGGCCTACGCTCTCCAATGTCTTAAATACGCATTTATCTATCAGCTCTGCGAACTCCCTCATCGGCTTGTCAGGTCTTGTTACACCGTACATCGCGAGTCTGGCGGCGGCGGCCTCCTCCATGTCTATTATGTCATCAAGTTTCGATGCCAGATGCGATACGTCTATGTACGAGACCAGACCAGTGCGCATAGACGATATGTAATCGTAAATGTTGTGCACATTCCTGTCAGCGGCCCTTTCCTTGTCTTTGATCCTTCTGTACATTACATTGCCGCTGTCTTTTCCGTTAGAAGTGAGCATGCGATGTAGCAGTTTAGTCGCATCGTTTATGCTACCGATGTGGGATGAGAACTCGTTGTTCAATGTTGCCGTGACCATCATTAGCTCTGCCTCACCAGATGTCTCGACAAGCGACCTCCTCTTCGTTTCCGGAAGCAGGAATATTGTTATTAAGAAACCGACGAAAGCTATACCTCCGAGCACCGCGAGCAGGCTGAATTTGCCTATCGCCTCTATCACTATTGGAAAGAGCATAGCAGATATGGCGGCACCGAGCTTGCCAGACGTCGCAGCTATGCCGTGGCCAGTGGCACGTATGCTTGTCGGATACGTTTCAACCGGATATACGTAAGTGGTAGTGTTCGGCCCATAATTAGTGAATAGAAAAGTAATCCCGTACAGCGCGAAGAATGCAGCGGAAGAGAAGGCCAATAATGCGCTGCCGTAAATGGAAAGAATTAAGAATGCCACCCCCATCACAAGGAAGCCTATTGCCTGCATGGGCTTTCTTCCCTCCCTATCTATAAGCGCTACAGCTATCCAGTAGCCAGGCACTGCAAAAAGTACCAGAACGAGAGCAGATACTTTTGTAGCCGCATAGACGCCCGAGAAGCCAAATAGCGACGCAAGATATGGAGTAAATATTCCAGTGCCGTAGTACGATATGTCCATCAGGAACCATGCAAGGGCAGTCCCGATGACAATCTTCCAATGCTGGCGCATGAAGTCGCGAAGCTTTATCTTGGGCAGGCGCAGCCTGCCGCCAGATATGGTCTTGGTACCGAGGCCCATGGTCTTCATAGCCTCCGTAACATTCCCGTTCATAAGATTGTAGGTAGGTGTTTCCTTGAACTTGAGCCTGTAATATAGTATGGCTACTGAAGGTATTGCGCCAAATGCCAGAAGAAGCCTCCAGCTATAGCCGGACGGAATACCGAAATGGAGCAGCAGGAATGCAGCAGCCACGCCTGCAGCTATACCAAATCCCTGCATTGAAAACGTGGAAGCCACCAGCTTGCCGCGGTCATTCCTGTTCGCGTATTCGGCGACTATTGTCGAGCTTATAGGATAGTCACCGCCTATACCTATGCCCAGAACGAATCTCCAAATAACAAGCTGAAGCCACCCTAATGATGTCGCAGAGCCAAGAGCCCCTATTATTAGTATAGTTACGGTAATCCAGAAAGTGCTCTTCCTGCCGAACCTGTCAGCAACCCTTCCGAATAGGACAGGTCCAATCACAGCCCCGAATAGTGCGGCACTCGCCAGAATGCCTAGCTGGAAAGTGCCGAGGGTGAACGTTGAACGCAGCATCAAGAGGACGACCCCTATCACGAAAAGATCGTACGCATCCGTGAAGAAGCTCATCCCTGCGATCAGCATTACTTTTATGTGGGACCTGCTCAGCTTCGCCCCCTCTATATCATCGGTAATGTATTTTGCCTGCTTCATTTCTCCCCCCTAAATGAAGGCGCACAAACTTGAATCTGCACTACGCCTTGTCTGAATAGGTATAAAAAACATACCTGATTTTTCCCTATGGCGTGGATGTGATGTCAGCAAAGCGTTCTGCATTGCAATCTTTAAAAAGCTTTCCAGACAATACACTCTGGGTGTATAGCGTATGAAGACAGATCCATCAGGAGGATCAACGGGAAGCGGAAATGGAGGGGCATAATGCAAGTAACTAATTACTGCATTTAGTTGCATGTAATTGTTATTGTTCGGTCTAATCATAATCTGTTTTATGTTCTCCTAGTTTCTCATATTTGCTCTGTATTTTCTCTATTCTGTAGAAGGTCTCTTCATCGCAGGTTCCCACGAAATCCAGCACGGCTGCCATTTATTTGTTACTTCGATAGGCAGTATGCACTTCCATGGCATGCAAATCTATAAATAATAGGTAAACCACGTTTTAAAACTGTATGAGCACTCGTTTGAAAAATGCGCATATGCAGGGAAAACAGTTGCAACTTGATGGTCTATGGAATGAGGACAGGCAAACCATCGGCCCTAGCCCTATCCAAATCCTTCGCACCGAAACTAATCCGTATATAACCAGTTATGAGCCGGAAGAGGAACAGAGGTTTTACGCAGAGCATGGCAATGCAGAAGCAAGGCGTCGCCTTGCAAGCCTGTCGCAGAACCTTGAAGTACTGGCATTCCTTGCTAAGAATGATGATGATCCTGAAGTTCTTGATGGCGTAATGGAAAGAGTCATAACCGGCAATGTTCACGACAAAGATGATGCTATTTCTGAGAATCTCATAAAGAATGTACATGCCACATTCAGAATTCATGACGCCTTCTCTAAGGATAAACGACCAGGGATACGTATGCTAGTAGCAGCAGTCACTAGCTATGCGCGCGTGCTTGAGAAGCTATCGCACGACCGTGATTATCTGGTCTTGGAGTGTGTTGCGGATAACGAACATACAAAACTGGACACATTGAAGAGGCTTGGAAATCATGCGGACTCGAATGTAAGGTGGGCTGTGGCCAACTGCCTCCGCGCCCCTGAAAAGACGCTGCAGAAATTGCGCAGCGACGAGGACGAGAGTGTAAGGAAGTCTGCAAACAGTACGCTTCAGAAGCTAGCTGAAAAGGAGATAGCAACAAACTTTGGCATGCGCCGATAGGCAGCAATGCTTGAACATTCAAGCGGGTGGATGAATTGGCAGGGTTTATGGGCACGGAGCGCAACGGCGGTGTCGCATCGCTACGAGGCTTAGAAATAAATGACGCGGAGAGGCTGGCACATCTCGCTAATTATAAGGAGCTGGCGCACAACATTGCACCTGTTGGCTCATTCCCATACCCGTATACTGTTGAACATGCTATAGGCCTTATAGAGTATACAATCGCCGCCGCGACTTCGGGCACGGCATTTCATTTTGGGGTACAGAATGAGAAAGGCGATCTTATAGGAGTTGTAGCAATTACGAAGATCGACCAGAATAACAATAGCTGCGAGATAGGGTACTGGCTTGGCAAGGACTATCATGGAAAGGGCTATGGAAGGTACGCTGTTTCGCTCATAGTCTCATTCGCATTCAAGGAGCTTAAGGTACATAAGGTGTCCGCAATATCGTTCAAGGATAACAAGCCGTCAATACGCATACTGGAAAAGATAGGATTTAAGCGCGAAGGCGTGCTTCGTGAGAGTGCGAAATCCGCGGATGGAAAGTACTCTGACGAGGTTATCATGTCGATGCTAGAGAAGGATTTTGAGAAGTCGAAATACTCGAGGATGGATCTCAACAGCAATCTAAGACTCGACAGGCGCTGACAATCCGGTATCTCACTTTATGCTTTTTGTCTGTTGTGTTGCTGCTACCCGCACATGCACAAAGCCATAAGAATGCTAAGCTATTAATATGTGGAAGGCATACTAACAAATGCCGATTTTATCATGCGCCTCGGTGGTGTAATGGCTTGCACGGGGGACTGTGGATCCCCAAGACCGGGTCCGATATTGCATGTGCAACGGGAACCCCGGCCGAGGCCCCATTCTTATGCGAAATAAATGGTTCGACGTCACTGTACAAAAAATATTTATATTTGGACCTTCTTCTTAATCCTTCTTTTAGCCATTTCGTGGTTTCGATGGAAGGAAACAAAACGAGAACCTTGGAAAATTCAGCGGTATTGGCGCAGTTCCTTAATTACTGCATGAAAGTCGATGAAAAATCCGAAACCCTGCTCAAGCAGTATGACATAAGCAGCTTGAAGGAAGATGACCTTAGAAGAATGCTTTTCAGGGTGACGAGATTCTCAAGAATCGCCAGATCCATCGCATCTACAGACTACAATATATTCGGACAGCGGCTTAATGACAACCTTGTCGCAGTAAATATAGCCAGATGGGGCAACGAGCCGCGGGACATAAAGCGCATGCTGACAAAGATGCCAGCTGAAGACCTCACTTTGAGGAATTCTGAAGGCTACAGCATGGCAGAGCTGATCGCTGTAAAGTGCGACGATGAGTCAATGATCAAACTGGTTGAAACTGCAGATGCTGATTCGCTGCGAAGGCTGAAGACCCACGGTGGCGAAATACGCGTGACCAGGCTCTTATGGGATAGAGGAAGCCTTGGGGTTAGAATAGCGCTCTCAGGAATCGGCGCATCGTATGGCAAGCTTGAGACTTTCAATGATGTATGGATAGTCGGTGCAAGCACAACTACAATCGAAATTGATGCGCAAAAGGCATGCAATGGTTTATGGAATTGGATGGGAAATAACCTGCTGCGCAGAACCTCGGATGAAGCTGCACACGATGGAGACCGCGATACCGTGGCAGCAATTAAGACACTACGAAAGCTTATGGTGGAGCACAAAAAGGATGCGACACCGGATCTTATACGAAGCACTATGGACAAGATAGATGCCATTGAAACAGGAAGAAAGACGCAGGGTAGGACGCATGGACGCTATGATTCGTAATAAGGTTATACAGCAACAAGATCGTAAGATAAAATTTGATGCATTCGTAATGATGAGGCATGAGGGAGCAGTCGATGAAAACCCCGCATCTGAACTAAAGCCTCTTCTAAAATCGCATACAAACCACATGCCACGCAGAAAGATAGTCAGCGAAACCGATGTCTATATGGATGGCGGTGGGTATGTGACGTCGATAAAGGAAGAGATAGCCAAAGGCTATCATGAGGGAGAGGCGATTCCCATCCATAGCAGGGAAGGGGTGCTGAAATTATTATTTAACAAGATAGAGAATCTTTACCCTATCAACCATGAAGGTGTGGAAGAATATCTCGAAGGCACTATATGGGAGATGCTGTATGGCACTACATGCAGATACGCATCAATTGACTGGCTGGAAAAGACGATCGAATCTCTTTCGAAAGCACAAGCTCAGCATGAAGGCGCCGATATTGAAGGCGAATGTGTGCTGCTTGTATCGAGATTCTTCCTTCTAGATGAAAAGATTTTCAATGGGAACCCTAAGGCGGGCATCAACGGCGTAAATATAAATGTTCTGAATTCCGACTATGAGTCTCTTAAGCGGTTCGCCAGCGATCTCTCCTGTATGGCCAGCATAGATAGCCATATAGTGGGGGGACTAATCCGCAGGGAGGCCGCAAAGATACATAGGCAGATGCTCGTTGAAGATATTATATCGCCAAGCGGCCAGGTGATTGAGGAACGGCTAGAGAAGAGCGGGGGAGAAATAGGCGAATACCTTTATGCAGACATAATGGACAAGTTCCCCCACATGCTTAAGAGGCTTCTGAGGCTGGAGAAGAAGAACTTCATAGGGGGGCACTATTCCGAGCATTTCAATGAGATATATTCGGATCTCTCCAATTGAATAGTCATTGGCGCTTGCCGCTCTGAATGTTCCTGTTTATAAGTGCCAGGCTGGTTATTCTCTTATAGGTAGAAGGATGGGTCCCGAACAGGCCCAGGACTGCCGAACCTGCAATATTTCTTTTGCCGGCTGCCCTGTTTATTTCCGAATCTATATCAAATTCCGGAAGGAGCTCTCTTATTTCCTCCCTGTATTTTTTCATCATCTCCAGATCGCGCCTAGCACTGAATGGGTCTACTATATAAAGCGAACGGGAAATAGAAGACCCGGCACCGGTACTACGCTGCGTAGCCGGTGCAGCAGCTTGACCGGATGTTATCTTTATCAGGGCCCTAGCAAGGCTCGCAGGATCCCCAGTTGACTCCGCGGAATACCTGTCTGCGAAGCTCTCTCTTGCCCTTGACAAGGCAAGTATAAGTAACTGCGAGATTATGTAGACGAGGAATGCTATCATACCAATGGCTATGATTGGAAGCTCTCCATTCCTGTTCCCACCAAACATTGAGCCCCAAAACATGTCCTGCGCCACGAACCAAGCCAGCATTGGTATAAATGACACCACCGCCATCACGACCATGTCCGAATGCTTCACATGGCCGAGCTCATGAGATATGACTGCCCTTAGTTCTCTATCATTTATCCTTGATAGAAGACCTTTGTGTATGACAAGAGTAGCACTGGAGGGTGTACGCCCAAAAACGAAGGCGTTGGGCTGATCGAGCTGGGCTATGGCAATCTTGGGCGCCTTAATATGCGCTTGCCTTGAAGCTTCTCCAACATATTGTTGCAGCTCTGGCATCTCGCCCTCTTTAAGATACTGCAGGTGAAGGCCGTATTTCAGCAACGCTGGCGAAGCATACCACTGCAGCAGAAAGAACAGAATAGTGATGGGTATGACAAAGATAAAGCCAAATCCAAGGTAAAACATGACTGCATATATCACCGCCGAACCAACGGCAAATATCAGAGCCAGAGTCAGATACATCTTCAGCCTTAGTGAGAGAGAACTTTCCACAGTATCGCCTTGCGCAGTGCCCGTGCAGTGCACAGGATTATATGCGTTTTCGAAAAGTATTATACCTTGCTGTGGAAAACAAGTAAGGCTATATAATGCTTGATGTTGAGCGTGTTAGCAGCTACCTGTCGCTGAGAATTTCATGCGCCAGGTCATATTTGATAAGGAATGCAGCGAACGGACACGCCGATAACCTCAGCGCGGTTTTCAATAAACCTTTAATATTTTTCCACCATAAGCATACTGCGCCCGTGCCATAATCTCACGCTTCATTTGAATATGAGTGAGAAGATGACAACGGAAATAAGAGAAAAAGAAGTAGTGGACATGCTGGAGGTTCAGCGCCTCCTGAGAAATGGTCCAAATGATGTAGGGAACTTCATGAGATATGAAAGGTACCTACAGAGGAAGTAGGCGAATGCCGAAACCTTGCCCATGGGGCAATACGATTCATCTTTTTATACATGTGTATTAAGCAAATTATGCATGCTGTGATATGATGACAATTGAAACTGAGGAAATGGTGTACACTGGGAAAGGAACAGCTGTAGCGGATCCTCATATGCCTAAAGAGCTGAGAGGCATTATGGAGAAGCAGGGATACCATTTCGTAGGGAAACACAGCGCGATAAAGAGCTGTGGATACACGATCAGTAGCATGAAGAATGGTGGCAAGACGTGCTACAAGCATCAGTTCTATGGTATAAGGAGCTGGAGATGCATGCAGTCAACACCTGCCATAGGATGCAACCTCTCGTGTGCATTCTGCTGGCGCATTATACCGGATGAGATAGGTATAGACTGGAATGAACTCAACGCGCTTGGCAGCAGTAAGTGGGATGATCCAGATAGCATAGTGGAAGGACTGATTGCAGAGCACAGGAAATTAGTAAGCGGATTCAAGGGAGATGAGAATGTCGATATGAAGCGATGGTTGGAATCACGGGATCCGGCACATGTAGCGCTTAGCCTAACTGGCGAGCCGCTATTCTATCCCATGATGAGCAAGCTGCTCGATGCATTCCACAGAAGAGGCATAAGCACATTTCTGGTAACCAATGGCACAATGGTAAACGCTTTGAAAGCTCTGACATCCATGCCCACGCAGCTCTATGTTTCGGTCCAGGCGCCAGACGAGAATGTTTATGCTAAGACCGTCAGGCCGAAGAGCCTGAATGCCTCATGGGACAACTTCAATAGATTTATAGAAATATTCTCAACACTTAACACTCGCCGTGTATTCAGGCTTACGCTGGTCAAGGATCTCAACATGATTAACCCCGAAGGATATGCGGCATTGATAAAGAAGGGCAATCCACATTACGTGGAGGTCAAGGGTTTCTCATTTATCGGAGGAGCCCGCGGCGAATCTAGGGGCCTTGCTTATAGCAGCATGCCGCTGAAGGCGGAGATACTTGATTTCGCAAAGAGAATAGCAGATGCATCAGGCTACGTGCTCAAGGACTATCATGAGCACAGTAAGGTCGCACTTCTCTGCCGCGATGAGGAAGCATACAACAACAGAATCCTAGAGTTTGATAGATGAGGGATTGTTTACAGTTTACCTGCCAGCTAATGCTTCATCTAAACAGCAATAATGCGCTAGCACGTTGTATATAAATATAAAGCGTTTAACTATACTTTAATATAGTTTATCTGTGCATTCGTGTGTGAGTGGATGAGAATAGAAAAGTATGGTATTGCCGCGGTCCTGTCGCTGGCCATTATCACTACGCTTACTTTTGCGGCGGGCTACGGCACTTCCAAGATAGTACTGAGTTCATACTCAGTGACGGTTGTGCAGGGAAGCGCGAACACTATAACATACAATGTAAGCCTTTACAGTGGCGGGGTATGGGGCTCCAACATAAACGTTGCAAATTCGTCTAAACTGTCTTCGGAAGGGGTGAGCGTGCTCCTGAGCACGAGCAGCGGAGAACCCCCATTTTCTGGTAGAGCTACGATATCAGCAAGCTCTAGTGCAGCGCCAGGCACTTATACAGCTGCTTTCAACGTCACAGGAGATGATCCATCAGTAAATACAGCAGTGTTGAGCATAACTATACTTGCACCGCCTCACACGAATGCAACCTCTACAGCGCAGACTACAACTCCTACTTCGACTATAGTCCCAATCAAAAGCACCTCAACTGTGAACTACAGTTATGGTTCAGGATCTAGTAGCACTGAAGAGTATGCGGCCATAGGCATTGTAGCTGCAATCATAGTTATAGCTATTATCATCCTCTTCGCTGCAAGGAGGCGCTAGCAAAATTATATTATTATATTATTGCGAATGGTATAAGCATGGAACAGCACAACAGTACACTGGATTACTTGCTCATGGAATTCTTCGCTGTAGGCATACTTTCATCTCTTTACCTTCTTGCGTTTGACAGTGTGCTACGCGCTATGGCACTGCTGCACTGGGTCATACTGCTGCTCTTTATTATATTAGCTCTAGTGCTTTACGCTCTGGCTAGGATTAGAAAGATAGGCAAAGCATATCTTGGCTTAAGTATAATATCTACCTTGATGGTGCTCGCAATGCTCGGCGACGCCGCGCTCGGCCTGCCACTCAGCAAGGCGCATGTTCCAGGCGTGCCCAATCTTGGATGGAACTATCTTTTCGGCTTTGGAGCTCCAGGTACAGGCTCCGCCTTCAACGTATCGTTTGCATTCACATTGATGTTTAGTTCACTGATAGTACTTGCAGCACTATCATACGTGGCGTATAAAAGGAACAGCTGAAGCTACCTCTTACTCTTTTATGCACCACCAGATACGGCTTGGCTCACAGTAGGTCCTCCGCAGTAATTATCCCGACTATCCTGTCCTTGTTAAGCACTATCACAGCCTGGCTGCTCTTCAGCAGCTGCTTTACAGCTTCAATCGGGGTGCTTTCACTGACGGTCGGCAGCTGGTCGCTCAGAAAGGCACCTACCGTCGCGTCTTTTGGGGCGTCAAGCATATCTTTTGTCGTTATGCTGCCCACCAGCCTGCCGCCAAACGCCACAGGAAACTGGGATATTACATGAAGCTTAGATATTTTCGCGACGTCTCCTATGCGCTGCTTTGGATTCAGCACCACGATCTCTTTCTTCATTATATCCTTTGCTACTGCAGCACCGTTCTGCTCGAGCGCGTCTAACATCTCGAAGAGGCTGACAGCCACAGTATAGCTGGGATTTACGTTGCCACTCTCTATCTTCGCTAAGAGCGATTGGCTGATGCCGCACATTTTGGCCAAGCGCTGCTGGGTCACGCCGAGGAGCTTCCTTCGCCTCCCAATTGAATCCAGTCTCGGAAAGCTGAGCATTTATGCACCTATTCTGATAGGAATATTGCACTGCGCTATTATTATCGCTTTGCACAATCGCTAGAACATCGTATGCTTGCCTTCATATATCTCTTCGGTCAGATCGCTTATGCTGCTTAGCTCAGATTCCGCTACGTACCTTGCACGTTCTGCTGCAGTTTTCATTTCAGCGGCATCTGCTCTGGTGCTGTGTAATAAGTTGATATTGAGGCTCTTAGGGTCATCTATTTTCCTGCCTATCTGTGAGACTATTGAAACATTACACTCTTTTATGTCAGGCAACTCTTCGCTTACCTTTTTTGCTATAGTATTGGCAAGCACGTTGTATATTTTCCCTATGTGACTGACTGGATTCTTGCCTGCAGCCGCTTCAAGGCTCATCTGCCTAAAAGGTGTTATCAGCCCGTTTACCCTATTGCCCCTTCCTACCTGGCCGTCATCTCCGGACTCCGCGCTCAGCCCTGTTTTCGTTATATATACGCTCTTTGAGGAACGGTCATCGCCATTGTTTATTACTATTTCTACCTCCTTGCCTGTCACACTCTTTGAGGCGCGGCGCACATCTTCAGCAACGCTCTGGACAAGCTCGTCATATTCGTCAATATTGTGCACCAGGTTTGAGACAAAAGCGATAGCGATGGTTAGAGTTATATTACTCCCTTCACGGACGCCCATAACTTTTACATCTTCGCCAACAGCAGGCCTCCTCGACTTGTACTCTTTGCTATTTAGCCGCTTTTCAGTTTCCAGCACCAGATTTTCTAACTCGGTCAAAGGGGCAAAACCGACCCCAAATGAGGTGTCATTCGCATAAGGCACGCCATTGCTCCTGTCGAAAATACCCACAAGATCTGATGAACCAACAGATACTTTTGGAATTATAACTACTTCAGACTCAAGGTCAAGAAATCGAGTATTTTCCGCGAGATACTTGCGTGTCGCCCCTGTAACAATCTTATTGACATCGATTGCTCTTCCCGAAGTGCCACCGGAAGCTCTTCCAGCAACTATGACTTCGATAGGCTTGGTGACCCTGCCGCTTCCGAATCCAACTTCAGAAGCGCCACCAACTATGAGTCCCTTGTCTACGTTATAGTGCAGAGGCTTTCCGAACTCTTCGATGTAGCTTTTGTAGAGCGAGTTGCTGACATTCTCTACTATGCCGTCTATAAGTGTGTCCGGGTGTCCTTGCCCTTTCCTCTCCACAAATTCTACTTCCTGCTCCCCAACTGGAGTTGCCTCTATTGCGTTTACTTTGATTCCCATACTATCAAAAATAGGGTACTCTGAGGCAGTATAAAACAGTTGGTGAAAATATTATTCATTTATGAATAATATTCGGCAGGTACTACCTTTCCTTTGCTTTTCTCTTTATCTCGATTATTCTTCTGAGCAATACGGCTTCATCATCATCTATGAGGCCCCTCTGTGCCCCAAGAAGTGTCCCTTCATCACTATCGGTCGGTCTTGTATAGAGGGTCTGATTTTCTTTGATCTGGCGGCCATATGTAGGGCCTTCGACTGACACTGCAACTGATTCTCCCTTCCTCGCCTCTGGCAGCGCGTTCTTGTCTGACTGTATGCCTTTTATTCTGCCTATCACGACGCCTGCTTCATTTATTAGTACATAGCCGGGTCTTATCCTACCCTCCTTCACCTGAACACCAAATATTGCAGGGCCTGAAACCCTGAAACAGGAATTTGGTATTAGGTATATTTCGCCTGGGAAGACTACCATGTCTTCGACAGCCTTGGCGGCATCCCCCTTTTTCTTTGTAATGTACTCTTTGTAGTCGTCGATAAGCTTGTATATTATGCTACCCTCTATTATGGTAACTCCGGAAGCTGCAGCTTCCTCATGAGCATCAGCCTCGGTTTTTACGCCGAAACTTATTATTACCGAGCCCAGCTGATCCAAGGCTTTCATAGAAAAAGCATCCATAACGTCCCTCTTAGTTACGTTCCCTATTCCTTTCTTGCTGATCTTAAGGCCTTCCGCCTCGAGAAGCTTGGACAGCGCCTCTATACTGCCTATCGAGTCCGCCTTTAGCACAGCACCAGTACGATCGGTCTTAAATACGCTGCCAAGCTCAGAGTTTATCTGATTTGCATACTCTTCACCTATTACTTGAATGACAGGCGACCCTGGCAGCGCGCCGTCCAGGTCATTCGCACTTATCTTTATACCTGCAGCAGCGCTGACTTCGTCCACATTAAAGAACTTGCTGGAAGACTCTCTTATCTCAACAAGGGGTTTTGGCTTGAGCAGAGCCTTTATTTTGGTCTTTGCTACCCCATCAACAGTTGCGAACGCGATTGTATCGTTCACGTGCAGCGATCCGTCATAAAGTATCACATCTATTGTAGTGCCAAGGCCTCTTACCTCCTTCCTTTCGAGTATCGAGCCGCGGCCAGGACCGCTTACTTCTATTTTAAGCCTCATTTCAAGGTATCTCTGTGCAAGCCCTGTAACGACCATCAGCAGCTCAGCTATTCCCTCCCCAGTTTTGGCGCTTATAGGCACTATTGCGACTTCCTTCTGGAAGTTCTTAACCTGATCGAAGATGTTGCTAGCAAAGCCAAGCTCGCCTATCTTCCCCATTATTCCATACATGCCATTTTCCATTCTTTCCAGCACGTCCTTTCTCTGGTGCTTCATCGACTCTGCCATGCTGTTTGTGTTCTGGACCTGCCAACCAGACATTGCATCGACTTTGTTGGCTGCTATAACGAACGGCGTCTTATATTCCTTGAGTATTTCGACAGCCTCTACAGTCTGCGGCTCAAAGCCCTGATTTATGTCAACCACGAGTATTGCCATATCAGCTACGCTTCCGCCCCTTCTTCGCAAGTTTGTGAACGCCTCATGCCCTGGTGTATCTATAAACAGGAGACCCGGCAGTGTTATCTTCACGCTGAACGCGTTGCTTAGGTCTGCACATATCTTGTTTATGACATCTATAGGGACCTCGCTGGCGCCTATATGCTGCGTTATGCCTCCGGCTTCCCTGACTGCAACAGTCGTGTTCCTTATTCTGTCTAGGAGTGTGGTCTTTCCATGGTCCACATGCCCCATAACACATATGATTGGCTGCCTTATCATTCAGGTCACCAAAAGTAGCTGCTTTGCTTAATCCTATTGAGGTTAAAGGCTTTTATGTGTATATGGACTAATACTATGATTGTATACGAGGATGTCAATATGATAGAAAGAACACTGGTATTGATAAAGCCTGATGGCGTTTACAGGGCTCTGATAGGCAAAGTCATACAGCGCTTTGAGGATGCTGGACTAAAAGTCGTTGGAATGAAGATGGTCTGGCCCAGCAAGGATATGGCGTCGGAGCACTATGTCGCAGATGAGAAATGGCTGCTAAACGTAGGAACGAATGCGAAGAAGTCTTATATAGAGAAAGGTATGGATGTCAAGGAGAGCGAGCTCGAAATAGGCAATAAGGTGCGAAATTATCTCCTGGACTACATAACTAGCGGCCCCATCGCTGCGCTGGTGATTGAGGGGAACGATGCTGTATCGATTGTTAGGAAGATAGGCGGATCAACCTCGCCGCAAAAGGCAGACCCCTCAAGCATAAGAGGCATGTACTCAAGCGATTCGTACCAGATGGCTGATGAAGGAAAGCGCGCGGTTAAAAATATACTTCATATGTCAGAAGATCCTGTAATCGCAAAACGTGAGATAAAGGTCTGGTTTAGTGAAGCAGAACTTGTAGATTACAAGCGAGCCGACGAGAAAATCCAATATGGAACATGAGGCCATTCGGAGCTTCACGTTCTGTACTTTATCTCGTCGCTCATCATTTCTGGGTCCCATAATGGGTCCCAGCTCAGGTCAAGTTCAACGTTCTTAACTCCCGGTATAGCTTGAAGGCGGAGCTGTGCATCGGCCATTATTATGCTCGTAACAGGGCACATGGGCGAAGTCATTGTGAGCTTCACCTTCACATTGCCCACGTTATCGATGTTTATTCCTTGTATGAGCCCTATGCTGACTATGTCTGTGCCGAGTTCTGGGTCATTGCACTGGGACAAAGCGCTCACGACATCCTTGACTGTTACCATGATAATCACTCTGCGCAAAAGGTTATAAAATAAGATGCGTAGCGTCGTTTACAGAGCTCTTCAAAATGCCTGCTTTTGCTAGAAAAGGTGTATCGCCCACCATCTCATGAATTTCTTAAGACGTATCCTCCTGGGGCTAGTGTTCTTCTTTATATCATTTACCATTGCTTTATACGCAACCTTCTCCTGCGCATCGAGCTTTCCCTCTTTGACAATTTCCTGCTTCTTGCCATCGACAGTCTGGGTTTCAGTCTTCGTTATAACGTCTTTCTTCACCATCTCGTACCATTCATCAAGTGAGCTACCAGAAGCTTCTTTGTCCTTCAGGATCGACATTATGTCTGACATATTAAGGTTCCTGCCGCGCTGCTTTGCATATTCGTGCAGCAGTGGCTTCATTGTGGCTTTGTCGCAAATACTCTCTATGTCTGCCGGCGAGTATCCCATTGTTGCCCTAGCCAGCCTCCCGTAGCTCAGCCTGTTCTTCGGAGTCTTTCTCGTGTAAAACTCGAACAGCTTCTTCCTGTCTTTGTAGGTAGGCACAGTGAGATATATCCTGTCTCCGAACCTACCGCTCCTTTTCATTGCAGGGTCTATGTCCCATGGGGTGTTGGTCGTTCCAATAACAAATATACCTTCGGGGTTCTTTTCAAGGCCGCTCATTTCTGTCAGGAACGCGTTAACTGCAAGCCTGAGCGCCGAATTGTCTGACGCACCACCGCCCGCTCCCCTCTTTGGCGTGAGAGCATCTAGTTCGTCAAATACCATTATTATAGGAGTGTGCTCTCTTGCGAGTTTGAACATCATGTGTATGTTCTTCTCCGTGTTGCCCGTGTACATATCAACGATTTGATTTATTCTAGCGATATACACGTTGGCATTGGCCTCGCCTGCTACGGCGTTTACTATATGTGTCTTTCCAACTCCTGGCGGGCCATATAATATAAGGCCCAGGCCCATCTTCTTTCCGTATTTCCTGAAGAGCTGCGGCTGCTTCATGGCAAGGACTACATTCTCTGCCAAATATTTCTTAACTTTATCTAGGCCAATTACGGAATCAAATTTTATCTCAGATTTATACAGTGCAAGGCTCTTTATCTGCCCATCCTCTATCACATCCCCACTCTGCTGCTCGGACAGTTTTTGAGGCTGACTGTATTTCTGGGTAGCGACCTGCGCCTCTGACATCTTCGGATTAGAATTAACATGCATCAATGAGTCTATCTTCTCCAGTCTGGCCTTGGCTTCCGCATAGTCCGGGTTTATCTTAAGCGATTTCTCATACCAGTACCTAGCTCCTATGTAGTCATCATTCACTTCTGCCATATCGCCAACAAGCAGTGGAGCGTCGGCGCTTTCGGGCTGTAATTCCATTACAATATCCAGATCTCTTTTAGCGCTGTCAAAGTTTTTCAGCATCCTGTTGGTGAGTGCCCTGTTGAAGTACGCATCTGCATACTTGCTATCTATTTCTATAGCTTCGGAGAATTCTTTCAGTGCATCGTCAAACTTGCTCTCCTCGAAGAAGCTATTGCCTTTTCTCCAATGGTCCTTTGCCTCGGGATTAACCTCATGCTTGGCAGAGGGTGAACTCTGTTCTGGCTGATCTGGCTTATCCTGCTTGCCGCCCTTTGATGGATTGCTGCTATCCGCCATTCATTATCACTGACTATCTAATAGATAATTTCATCTCAATATTTATTAGTGTCGTTTTTTGCTTCGGATTCCATCCTATCGAGCAACTCATTGAGCCCCTTGTCAACCGCGCTCACGCCAGGGTCAGACCTCAGTCTATTGAAGAATGCAGCACTCCCGAACAATACTTTCAGTCTGTGAACTGCCTCGTTCAGCTTCTTCATTTCAGCTGAGCGTACCTTGTATTCACCGTTGATCTGCCTTACTACAAGCTCGCTGTCTGAATACAGAGTTATGTTAAGTTCTTTGGGATTTTTCGTGTTATTAGCACACCATCTAAGGGCGAGCATTATTGCAGTATACTCAGCGAAATTGTTTGTTTTTATACCGTTGTACTTTGACATCCTCTTCAGCAGCCTGCTTCCCTCATATACTGCGAATCCAGAAGCGCTCGGCCCCGGATTACCTCTCGAGGCACCATCCGTATAAATAGTTATTTCCCTTCTCAAACCAGCACCATTAAAGCATTTATTACGCAATCATAATTTAGTGGCTGTTAGGTTTTAATAAAGTGCGCGAAGGTGCGCTCATGAAAATATACACTCTGGAACAAGGTAAAGAGCTTGTTAAGGCGGCGAGAAGCACAATAGAACTGGCTGCGCGCAGCCCAAGATTCAAGAGGGAGCTGGTCCGCTCATCGCTGAAAAGTTTCGATGAGAAGTATGGCGTATTTGTGACACTAAAGCATTATCCGACAGAAACACTAAGGGGGTGCATAGGCTTTCCAAAGCCGGTGGAAAGCGTCAGGATGGAGCTAGTGGATGCTGCATTTGCAGCCGCATTTGAGGACCCTAGATTTGTGCCAGTTTCGCACAAGGAGCTGGACGAGCTGATAGTCGAAGTAAGCATATTGTCTGAGCCCATAGCTGTGAAGAGTAGAAGTCCTGCAGGGCTAAGGAGGCTGAAAATAGGCAGAGATGGAGTGATAATAGAATACGGCCTTTATAGCGGCCTTTTACTGCCTGAAGTGGCTGTGGAGCAGAAATGGGACAGGGAGCAACTACTTGATGGCGCCTGTGAGAAAGCAGGGCTACCGACAGGCTATTGGAAGCAACCTAATGTAAAGTTATATAAATTTGAGACGCAGGTATTTACCGAAGAAACGCCGAGCGGAAACGTGGTTGAACTAAAATAACGGGCCCGTAGCTTAGTCTGGTTGGAGCGTCCGACTGATAATCGGAAGGCCGAGAGTTCAAATCTCTCCGGGCCCACTTTTTCTGCTGCCTGCACACGACATCTGCGATTCTTGCCTTTCTATGTCGACGATAGTACATAAAACATAAATATTAGTTGGTATACCAATCCCTTTGGTGCTTCAAATGGACACAGCTAACACAGTATCTAACTCAGGCGAAAAGGAAGTCAACAAGAGGCTATTAATTAATGCAGTAAAGTTAGAGGATAAGTTGATAAACAATTACGATGAGCTGATTAATAGGGCGAGCCTTAACAATATAAAAGACATACTTATAGGCCTGGCCGAGCGAGAGCGAAAGGACAAGAGGGCGATGCAGTCTATAATAAGAAAGGGCGGGTCGGTAGCACACCTCCTTAGGGAAGACAAAGCAACGGACCTGCAGATGTTTGACCACCAACTCAGCGAAGACGTAAACAGTATAGATGCTGTAGACACCAACAGTGTCTTGGCTGTAGTCAGGTATTCGCTCAAGGAAATAAGTGGGTTGGTGAGCATTTTCGACTTGATAAGGGAGGAATACGATGGGGGAACGAAGGAGCTTTTTACCATGCTTTACAACAGCAAGCTCAAGACAAAAAAGAAGTTAGAGAACTTCTTAGATTCAATCTACTACAACAACAGATGAGCGCGCGCACATGGTGCACTCTAGTCTCATAGCTCGGCTTCATTTGCTTCAAGCAGGGGCTGCTTTATCCATAAATATTCGGAGAACGGTTCAGCATCATATCCATGCTTGCTGAGATTTGAGGCAAACAGCTTTGCATTTGGCCCATAAGTCAGAACTTTCTTAGCTTCTGTTGCATCAATGTATTCCGTGCTCTGATAGAAGTCTGCATGGTCACTTAGCACGAACCTTGCCTCTGCATCAAAAGGCGTCCGATTTACCATGCCGGTTGCTACCGCAGTGAACACGTCTTTGCTATGAGCAGAGTGCATCAGCTCTTTCAGATCATATAATGGATGTTTTTCTGTTATCCCAACAAAATTGCCTCTTATAACAGTCTCATACTCTGGGTTATTATCATACGCAGAGCAATAGTCTAAATCGTATCCTGCGCGCCCGTATGCCTTGTTTACTTGGCTTATTTTCTTGCTGACAACGGGCAGCACATTTATCTCGTTTAATATCTTTATCAGCTCCTGGGCCTTCCCAGTTGCAAATGCTCCAAACAGGACTATTCCTTTCTTGAGCATACTCTCGGTCCATTTCTGTATTAGAGACTCTACTTCTGCTTTATCCGGGAACCTTCGCGCTGGATCTGGATATGTAGAATCTATTATTAGGATGTCAGTATTATCTATTTCTATCAGGTTTGAAGCCCTCTGAGGCAGCATCTGAAAGTCTCCACTATATGTTATCCTTTTTCCACTCACCTCATCGTCTACTACCAGTTGCTTCGAACCAAGAATGTGACCGGAATCTAGCATCTTTACTTTTCCATCCGTAACTGCTTTCCTATCGGACAAATCTATGCCATGTATGCTGCTTATTAGGTCGATAGTCTCGTCACTGGCTAATATATGTTTAGTGGACCTTACCGCGGCCATGTGATCTGTATGCGCATGGGATACAAAGTCTATATCCGACCCCTTCTCACGCTTATCGAGCGATATCCCAAGCCCATTAGCATAAAGCATCAAGTCGCCACTGCACTTTGTCTGGAAAAGTATATAATATTCCCCATAATTAGTTTATCTTTGTCTGCTTTCCTGCACTAAAACATTTTATATTTGAATGCAGCTATTTTAATTAAAAAGTGCTGCTTATTGGGTAGGTGCAAACAAATGGAAGAAAACATAGAAAATGTGATAATAGTTGGGTCAGGACCTGCTGGATATTCCGCTGCCATATATACGGCGAGGGAGGACTTTAAGCCCCTTATGATAACAGGAGTGGAGGCAGGCGGGCAGTTGGAGCTTACTACAACTGTTGAGAATTATCCTGGATTCCCGGAAGGCATCAATGGTCCCGACCTTATGGAAATGATGAGAAAGCAAGCGGAGCGATTTGGCACTAGATTTGTAAGGGATAATGTAGTGGATGTTGACTTTACTAGCAAGCCACTAAAGGTTAAGACACAATCGCAGGAATACTACGCCAAGGCTGTAATAATAGCGACTGGTGCTTCAGCCATGTGGTTAGGTCTGGAATCTGAGAAAAGGCTGACAGGCAAAGGTGTAAGTAGCTGCGCAACATGCGATGCACCGTTTTTCAAGAACAAGGACGTAATAGTAGTCGGCGGCGGCGATACAGCTATGGAAGATTCCAACTTCCTGACGAAGTTTGTCAATAGCGTGACTATAATACACCGTAGGAATGAATTTAGGGCCAGCAAAGCAATGCAGGACAAAGTGCTCAGCAACCCAAAGATAAAGGTTGTGTGGAATTCGGCAGTAGACGAGATCTTAGGAGATATAAAGGTCAACGGCATTAGGATTAAAGATGTGGAAAGCGGCAAAACGAGCGAGATAAAGACTGATGGTGTATTCGTTGCCATAGGGCACAAGCCCAATACCGACTTCTTAAAGGGCAAGCTAACGCTAGACTCAAAGGGCTATATAGTGACAAAGGATGAAGTCGAAACCGCCATTGAAGGCGTATTCGTAGCAGGGGATGTTATGGATCCGTTCTACAGGCAAGCTGCTACCGCGGCATCTGGAGGGGTAAAGGCAGCCTTGCGCGTAAGGGAATATCTAGGTAAAATACAGTAAGGC
>JAMCYG010000024.1 GCA_023473425.1 Candidatus Martarchaeota archaeon | reverse complement strand
GGAGAAAAAGGAAGGCGTTAAAGCTGAGGTGTCTGGCAATACTGTCAGCATAAGCGGCAAGCTCGGTACCAACGCAAGGAAGTTTAACAAGTCGCTCATGAGCGTGAAGGTCGAAGGCAACTCTATATCGATAGAGCCAGTGGCTCACAAGAATCTTGCGAGGAAGGCGGCCAATGCTGAGAGGGCCGTACTGGCCGAGCTGAAGGATGACATAAAAGGAGTGCAGGAGTATCACGAGATACTAATGCAGTACGTCTATGCGCACTTCCCGATGACGCTTGAGATCAAGGATGGTATAGTAATTATAAAGAACATCTTTGGAGAGAGAGCGCCCAGGTACGCGAAGGTCATTGGCAACGTTAAGGTAGAAGTAAAGGGCCAAGACGTCAGGGTGTACGGCACCAGCCTCGAGGCAGTAGCACAGACTGCCGCCAACATGAAGAAGGCGTGCAAGGCGAAGAGCAAGGATGCAAGGATATTCCAGGACGGAATATACTACGTGGTAGAATAAGCGGAATGATGATGATTATGTCAGCAAGCAAGGCTCTAAAGAAGAAGGGGCACCCAAAGTTCAATGTGCCTAACTACGGCACCAAGGGCAGATCCAAGGTCAAGGAGAGATGGAGAAAGCAAAGGGGCGTCGACAACAAGAAGAGGGTAAAGAGGGCGTTCATGGGCGCTGAGCCTACAATAGGTTACAGGAATCCAGAATCGGTTCGCGGTGCGAGGGCGAATGGCCGCAGGGCAGTACTGATTCACAACATCGCAGAGTTCAGGAGTGCTATCTCTGGCGAAGAAGCGGTGGACATCATACTTTCCAGCTCCATATCAAGGAGGAAGAGGCTCGAGATAAACAAGATGGCGCAGGAGAATAAGGTGCACATAGCCAACCTGGGCAGAGCGTCAAGACCTATAGAGAAAAAGACGAAGAAGGAGAAAAAGGAAGGGGAGAGGAAGCCGGAAAAGAAGGACAGCAAGAAAGAAGAGAAAGGTGCCGGGAAAGCCGAAAAGGCTGAGAAAGCCGAGTCGCTGCCTGCTGCACCAATGCCGAGCGCATCTCCTGCAGTTAAGCAGCCGCAGGTCCCTGAGCCGGAGAAGGAGCTGAAGTCAAGTGGTGTTTGAAGATGAGCATGAATCTTACGAGGAGAGTCGCTAGCAGGCTGCTCAAGAGGGGCGAAAGCAGCATAAGAATAAAGCCTTCTGCAGCATCTGATGCTAAAGGCGCGATATCGGCCGAAGACGTAAGAAACTTGATAAAGAAGGGCGACGTGTACGCCGTCCCTAAAAAGCGCAATCTCAGCCTCCATGGAAAGGAAAGGAGGAAGAGAAGGGACAAGGGAAGGAGCCGCGGCAAGGGAAGGAGGAAAGGTACCTACAAAGCAAGGGTCGAGATCTCGTATACGAAGAAGATAAGGGGGCAGAGGAGGATACTCAAGGATCTGAAGCAGAAGGGCACCATAGACAACGCTCAGTTCACGAAATATTATCTGCTCGCGAAGGGCGGCACTTTCGTCAACAAGGTTACGCTGATAAACAGGCTGATTGCTGACGGCATATCTATAAGCAGTGAGGAATTCGAGAGACTAAGGCACATATGATTGTTGAGGGATGACATTTATGTACAAATTTAAGAGAGCAAGGAGGAAGAGCGCCCAGACAGACTACAGAAAGAGGGTAGCCCTCCTGAAAGGCAGGATGCCAAGGGTTGTCGTAAGGAAGAGCAACCGCGAAATAACAATGCAGGTTGTCGAATTTATGCCTGACGGCGACAAGGTCGTTGCATCTGTGAGCTCGAAGGCACTCAGGGCATTCGGCTGGGAGCCGAGGTGCAACATACCTACCGCATACCTGACCGGCTTGCTGCTTTCGAGTCACGTGAAGAACAAGGACGAGAAGTACGTACTGGACATAGGCTTATACAGGCCCATACGCAACTCGGTAATATTTGCAGCTGCCAAGGGTGCGATAGACGCAGGCATGGGGATAAGCTCCGGCATGGAGTTCGACGAGTCGAGGCTGGAGGGCAAACACATAGAAGCATATGCCTCCTCCACACACTCTCCAGTCCAATTCGCAGAGCTGAAGAAGAAAGTTGACCCATCAAAGATTGCGTCGCTTTTCGGCGAGACTAAGAAGAAAATATTGAACCAGTGATTGCTTGGCATACGAAAGGAGGCAAAATGGAAACTATGACGGACGCTCTTCGGAAGAGCGCGGCCGCGACAGGGAGGCCAGGAAGAGCGAGGAGAAAAAGGAAATGATCAAGGCATGGGAGCCTAAGACCGAGCTGGGTAAGGAAGTCAAGGCTGGAAAGGTAACATCTATAAGCCAAATATTTCACTCAGGCAGGAAGATAGAGGAGCAGGAAATAATAGACGTGTTGCTGCCTAATCTCAAAGACGAGGTCATAGAGATAGGCAGAGTGCAGAGGATGACTAAGAACAACAGGAAGATGAAATTCAGGGTTGTGGCTATAGTCGGGGATGGGCATGGCCATGTGGGAATAGGTGCAGGAAAGGACGTCGAAGTCAAGGCTGCCATAGAGAGAGCTGTGGTTAACGCCAAGGCCAGCATAATACCTGTGCTGATGGGCTGCGGCTCATGGCAGTGCGGATGCGGCACCAATCACAGCATCCCAATTACAGTGCGCGGCCAGTGCAGCGGCACTACAGTAATACTAAAGCCAGCTCCAAGGGGCCTTGGAATAGTTGCAAGCAAGCCTGTGAGGAAGATGCTGGAGCTTGCTGGGATCAATGATGTGTGGAGCTTCTCCAAGGGTACCACTAAGTCGAGGTACAACACGCTCATGGCTGTATACAGAGCATTGGGGAGCATGAACAAGATGAAGAACATGGGCGAGATGAAGCTCGGCGCCATCCAGAAATGACGCGTGCATGGCATTGTTCCTCATCCGCATGAAATTTGGATGATCTGCTATGGAATCTGCTAGTATTGTTATGCCCGGGGATGTTCTTGCCACAGAAGAAGAGTATATCCCTGGAATGAACGCATACGTGGAGAATGGCCACATATATGCCGCCGTGGAAGGCACAGTCTCTGTAGAAGGCGGTGTCATAAGCGTAAGAAACCCAAAAAAGAATGTGACGCCGATAAAGGAGGGCATGTACGTTATCGGATTAATAACTGATGACATTCGCACTGTGCAGTTTGTCAAGCTCGATGACATAGTTGTGGGCGACAAGAGATTCGTCGCAGTGAAGAACGGCAAAATCGTCGCAAAGCGCAGGAGCGAGGGCATGTCTTCAAGACAGCCGTTGAAGGAGTTTGCGGCAGGCGATGTAGTACTCGCTAGGGTTGACAGCGACAGAGAGGACACTTACGAACTAGACACATTCGGCCGCGAGCTGGGTGTGGTGAACGCCAACTGTAGTTTGTGCGGGCGCCCGTTGAGGTACATGGAAAACGATGGCAAGTTGCGCTGTGACGCATGCAAGCGTAGCGAGTACAGGCACACAAGTGCTTACTATGGCGATATTGAGAAGATTGCAGAAGAGATAAAGCAGCATGCACTTTCACCTGTGAAGAGGCAGAGGCCATCAAGGCCTCCGTTCAGACGTACTGGCGGCTTCCACGATAGCCCCAGAGGCAGGTTTGAAGAAGGCCGCGAGGGTCACAGAAGCTTCAGGCCAAGGTTCGAGGGCGCAGGTGACAGAAGGCGAGAGACAAGAAACCCCGGCGAGCGCAGGGAAAAAAGAGGCGAATTTGAATGAAGATGAATATACTGAAAGATGAGAGCAAGGAGCTGGAAATAGAATTTGAGACGAATGACCTCACTATACCGGACCTGCTTGCTGCAGAGCTGCTCAAGAACCCTGACGTGGGATTTGCAGGTGTCATAAAGGAACACCCAAATGTTGGGTACCCGAGGCTGGTGGTCAAGAGCACCAAGAAGAAGGCTGGCGACGTCCTTGAAAAGGCGCTCGAGAGTCTCTCTGATGAGTTCTCGAAGCTGAAGGACTCAATAAAGAAGTGATTTCCTACTAATCCTTTTATCTTTTTAATCAATATCCTTATCATGGCAGTGAGGCGCAATAGACGCGTGCGTGCCGATACGCTTCCAAAGGTCGGAGGAGCTATGGTTGGCATAGCCACTGCTCCTATAAGTGCGAAAGGCGCAGTGCTGCTAGTGGGCGTAGTCGAGAGAGGAGGCATGGTAGAGGGCGTGCTTACCACTAGAGTGCTCAGGGACGGCACCGACTCTACGGCAAAGATAGCCCATATGATAAGCAGGTCAAGGTTCTCAACACAGGTGAAGTTCGTGGCTCTTGATGGTATATCCGTTGCAGGGCTGAACGTGGTGGATATAAGGACACTCGAAAAGAGACTAGGTGTCAGCTGCATCTCTATAACTAAGAGAAAGCCGCACAGGCAGCTGATGAAAAATGCAATCCGCCTTTATGGCGAAAGAAAAGGCATAGACGTCAGCAATAGGCTAGACCTGCTCGATGCAACTCTTGATAAGCCGATACCAGTTAGTGGTATGATACTGCTTACTGAAGTGC
Source organism: Candidatus Martarchaeota archaeon (assembly GCA_023473425.1). Taxonomy (GTDB): domain Archaea; phylum Micrarchaeota; class Micrarchaeia; order Micrarchaeales; family Micrarchaeaceae; genus JAMCYG01. The sequence continues at coordinate 7,683 of JAMCYG010000024.1, read as the reverse complement.
AGGGTCCACGGCGCAGGGAGATACTTGTTAGAAGAGCTGCTGAAGCAGTAAGGCTGGCACACCTTATAGCCAGCGGCGTGTCAAGGAAGGAATCAAAGGGCAGGATATGATTAGACTACAGGCTCTCGACATTTTCTATCCTGTGGTCTATTATCCTGTTGTCGCTGTCGAACAGGAACGATGCCCGTACCTTCTTTCCGGAAAGCGCATCAAGCAGCCAATACTCGTCATCAGGCCACATATCTTTGAACGGGAGACCGTCTATCCTATGCCACTTCGGCCTCATTTCTTCCGACTCGACCGGATCACCGTCCCAACTGTCTACAAGGAACACGTGCACCTTCTGGTCCCACTCCATATGGTCTGTGAAAAAGAACTTCAGCACTCCAACCTTCCTAAAAGATCTTATCTTTATACCTAATTCCTCTTCAGTCTCCCTCTTTAGCGCATCCTCGACACTCTCGCCTTCCTTGCACTTGCCGCCAGAGCCGTTCCATTTTCCGACGCCAAAGCCCCTCTTCTTCATGGCTATCAGCACCATGTTTCGCCCAGGATCTATAGGATAACAAAGAGTCACATCCCTTAGATCAGCGTGCCTTCCCTCATAATATTCTAGCTTCCTGCCTTCAGCATCCATGTAGACACCCCAAATAAATATTATTCAGCAAGCTTTTTATACGCCGTGCAGTAAGAACATTTTAAAGGCTGCCATACCTTATTAATACGGTAGAATGATGCTTGAGCACACGGCGTACGCCGTGGTACTGAAAGAGAGAAAATTCCTAGTCGTGAGACGTGACAGTACGGATGCATGGTCGCTGCCTGGAGGCCACGTCGAAGATGATGAACCTGCGGAACAGTGCATACTTCGCGAGCTTAAGAGGTATCCTGGCATTCCTCTAGGGCCAATCGAGCAGTATGGCGAGACGGAAGCCCCTTCACCCGTAGAGCAGGACGTAATGGTGAAGCTCTCTTTCTTCGTGATAAAGGTCGGCAGGGAATTTCAAGTTGGTGGTCATGAAACAGAGAACCTCGCCTGGATTGATTCCAAGTACGATGGTTCCAAGGGCAGTCTGGCACTATACATGGGTGATTGGCTCATGGACAAACTCATCCGGGATGACCTTATTGATTGAGCCGCACCCTTTTTTGGGCGAGCAAATAGAACGTTGCCCCCCTAAAGTCAAACCTTATTATCCTGAAGCCATTCAGCATGCCAGCCACCTCCTCCTTAGAGGAGAAGCAGTGATACGGAATCCCTTTGAACGGGCCCTCCAAAGCCGCGGTGGTTCCAGGCTCTATGCTCTCTCTCGGCTCATTTTGGCTAAGTATTTTGAGGGTTTCCATTGTAGGCCCTGACCAGAACAGATAGCCGTTATCTTTTAGAATGCGGGAGACTTCTCCTATGCTCTTCTTTATGTCCTTGACTCTTGCCTGATACATTACTCTGCTGGCAAACACCGCATCGAAGAATCCATCTTTATATGGCAGCCTTCCCCTCATATCGCACCTTATCAGTTTAGCTTGGAGCCCTTTCTCCCTGAGCAAGCTGCGTGCTGTTTTGAGCGCCCAAAAGGAATTGTCGAATCCATAGGTGCTGAAACCGGCTTTAGCAAGTAGCAGCGTGTGGCGGCCAGCTCCACACCCAAAGTCAAGAACTCTTTTCACATTGTGCCTCTTGAAGAATAGCTCGGTGGTCTTGTACTTTTGCGACGGATTGTTAAGCGTTGCATTGTAATATCCGCTGTTCAGGTATGGGTCCTTCACCATGGTAAGCACCTTTCAGATAGGACAAGGTCAAATATAGCAGCCACAATTTTTAATATGTGCACTACAAATAGGACTGATTGGAAGGTCGCAATCCTCTAGGGTAGTGCAGATGAGAATATACGAAAAGAGGCTCAAGAGCGGCCTTAAGGTATTGGTATCTCCAAAAAGGAGCCTAGAATCTGTAGGCATAGTGGTGGGTGTAGGTTTTGGTTCTATAGACGCAGGCAGCAGGTATACGGGACTTGCGCACTATCTCGAGCACATGATGTTTAAGGGTACGTCCAAGAGGAACTGGGACGAGATAAATGAGATAACCAGAAGGTATAATATCTACTACAATGCCGAGACAGATTATGAGACTACTATGTATGAGGCCTCTGTTCACAGAAGGTACGCCGACAGGGCGATGGAGCTCATGTCCGACATGATAAAGCATCCTAAGTTCGATCGCACTGAGTTTAAGCATGAACTGGGCCCAATACTCCACGAGACTGCGATAAGAAAGGAGGACCCTGAATCTATACTCTATGACAACATGCCGCACATCCTATTCGGGCAGAATGGCCTTCTCAAACCTTCTACAGAAAGCATGATAATTAACAACATCTCCCTTCGCCACATAAAATCCGCGTACGCAAAATACTACAATCCCCGGAATGTGGTACTAGCGATCTATGGCGGTCTAGCAGCAGAAGAGGGATTCGCTCTTGCAAAGAAGTATTTTGCTGACTTCGAACGCCCGTACATGAAACCCGAGAGGAAAACGATAATCCCAACAGGACGTCCATCTGTGCTGATGATGAAGAAGCGCGACATAGGGAGAGGAGAAGTCGGAATGGCATTGGGGTGCGACGGCATAGCCAAGGCAAACTTCAGTGAGTACACAGCTATGAACGCCCTTGCAGGTATACTCAACAACAGACTATATGACCAGATTAGGGAGGTGCGCGGCCTCTCATATGATCCGAGTGTCGAATACAGCGCATATGGGACTTTCAGCTACCTCATGGCATCAGCAGGTGCTTCGCCTTCGAAGCTGCCTGAGATTAAGAAGATTATACAAGAGGAGTTCAAGAGGCTGAAGGACAGCAAGATAGGAAAGAGGGAGCTTGATGTTGTCCGGCGCGGTCTAGAGATAAAATACTCAACCGATTCCGACGACGCAATGGAAAGCGCAATAAGTATTGCGGAAACGGAGCTGATGTACGGCTCAGGTAAGCTGATAGAGCGCATTCCTGCGCTTATAAGGGGGTTGGATGCTGACACTCTCCGCAAGCTCATATCCAAATACTTCACTATGAAGAACTATGGCACGATAGTGCTCAGCAACAGGACGTGAATCGAGGGGCTTCATAGGTTGTATAGACCATGCTTATTAGACAAATAGAGGGGATGCCCACGCGTCCATCACTAATTTTTCGACGAATAGAGAGAGGCGCAAAGGAGCTCAAAGTCCGAACTCCTTCTTTATCTTTCTTACCTTTGGGCTTATGACTAGCATGCAGTAGGGTTGTAGCGGATTCCTCTTGAAGTAGTCCTTATGTTTGCTCTCAGCCGGATAGAATACGCTCAGCTTCCTGATCTCGGTTACGATCGGCTTCTTGTACTCCTCTTTTATGCCTTCGATGTAAGAGTCTATCCTGCCTTTGTCTGCATCATGCGTGTAGAATATAGCAGACCTGTACTGCTCACCTTCGTCACTACCCTGCCTGTTCATTGATGTTGGATCGTGCATTGCGAAGAATATCTCCAATATCTTTTCCAAAGAGATTACTTTAGGATCGTATTCGACCTTTAGCACTTCTGCATGTCCTGTCGTGCCGCTACACACCTCCTCGTATGTAGGATTACTCTTATGCCCTCCGGCGTAGCCAGGCTCAACGCTCTTAACCCCTGGGAACAGCTTGAACACTGCCTCAGTGCACCAGAAGCATCCGGCCCCAAGCACTATGGTCTCTGTCATACAATCACATCATGCTTTTTCCCTGCATGGGATCCGAGCGAGCTTTTTTTGAGTGGGCATTCGTACTCATACATCATTTTCGCCCTCCGGCACGAACTTAATGGACAATGAATTAACACAGTGCCTCACGTTTTTCTTGGTAAGGTGCTCTCCTTCAAATATATGGCCCAGATGTGCGCCGCATCTCGCGCATTGTATCTCTGTGCGAACTCCATCGGGGTCTGGAACTCGCCGTATCGCGCCCTTTATCTCATCGTCAAAGGCGGGCCAGCCGCAGTGGGCATCGAATTTGTCTTTGGATCTGTACAGTGGTGCACTGCATCTTTTGCACACATACATACCCTTCTTGAAGAAATTGTCATACTCTCCGGTAAAAGGCGCTTCAGTGCCCTTGTGGACTATGATATCCTCTTCCTCCTTGGTAAGCTTCTTCATCCTACCACTATTAACACATCCGATTTTAAAAAGCAGATGCATCCCTGCATTTACACGCTTTATGTTTCTGTCAGTGATGTGTAAAGCAATACTGGAAATCTATCACGTATACGTGTAATTGTTTATCCAGCCCTGGTATATACCATTGTAGAACTCCCCTCCGTTCGTGTTCCCCGAATAGTCATTCGAATTACCATTGAGTGGCAGCCAGAGAACCAGCCCATCAAGCGCTGCAGGAGGGCTTCCAAGGTCTTTGTGATATAAGTAATAGACTTCAGATGGGTTAAGTGAAATGTTGTATATCTGTATGTCGGATATTGAACCGTTGAACCAGAACTTAGCGGAAGATATCGGCGACTGCATGTTGCCTATTGAAATATAATTTACCGGTTCGAGCATCTTGCCCGGTGCCAATTCCGAACCCACCAGTGCTCCATTGAGATAGAAGTCTAGGTATGTGCCATTGTACGTGGCTGCCATGAACTCCCAATGGCCGTAGTCGCTGCTCTGGAACGGCACGGATGCATACTCCCATTGAGAGCCACTGTAGGTGGAGTTCCAGATGCACGCCGCAACCTTAAAGTAATCGGGCTGGCCGCTGCCGGCATTGCCAGAATACGCTGGCGCAGCGAGCAGTATTACTCCTGTATCGTTAGGTCCGCTGGAATAGCTCGTGTAGCATACATCGCTACCAGCTGAGAATGCCATCTGCTCGGTTCCTGTAGAACCTCTAGAGAACACCCATGCGGTAGCGCTGAACTGGCCTGTATTGAGCATTGAAAGGGTTGATATTGGTGCACTTACGTTGGTTGACTGCCCGTTGAAGTTCGCTACGAACTGCGGCGGAAGCCCGGAGCATTCCCCCTCCAATCCTGCATTTATTACTGTGCCAGGGCCTGCAGGTCTTAGCACCCAGCATGCGCCAGGCGGTTCCCTAGGTCCTAGAAATGTGCTGTTGAAGACTCCAAGCTCAAAAAGCGTGGCAAGGATAACCGCTATTATTATCACTGCCCACCCGTAAGTCATTATGTACTCCATCGAGCTCTGTGCTCTAGAGCGATGCCCCACTCTTCCACCCAAATATTCACTCCCTATTCAAATATTTAAATTATACTCAATATACTTTCCATAATTAAGGAAATAAAAAGCGGGGCAAAATGCCCCGAACAGGATGCGCGCTCAGCCGTATGAGAAAGTCGCGCTTATGTGCTCCACAACCTTGCTCATGCCCATATAGTATTCAGGACTGACATTCTGTGTAGATATCAGCGCTGAGCCGCCATATGCGCCTTCGGCGAACGGGTATGGGTAGACATAGTAGCTCTCAATAGTGATATTCTTTATCGTTACATTGTTCGGAGCAGCTACTGCACTTGCCTGCTGCGTTGCATTCTGCACGGCAGCCATAAGCGCCTCGCCCCTCAGGCTTGATGCCTGCGAATCGGAAAGCATCGCAGAGACGCCCAACACGAAAACGCCATGTATCGCTGATACGTTGCCCAGGAGCATGCTCGTCCTACTGGCATTCGGTATGGTCGCCGTTATGCCCTCGGCAGCAGTGAACGTTGGTGCATTGTATGTCTTGGACACCGAATAAGAGGTTGTGGATATGAGTGATCTGTTATTCCCTACATATCCATACAGCGTAGAGTTCAGCTGCATGAGCGATTCTGATAGGTTCCTCACTGCCTGCTGCGCAGTTGTACCTGTAGCATTGACCATTATGCTGACAACTGACTCGTCTGGAATTGCAGATGCGATGCCAGTAGCCGCTACCATAATACTGCCTTGCCCTCTTTCGGATGCCGCCTTGTGCGCAAATATATATGCGCCGTATACAGCGCCCATCACAAGAAGCACTATGACCAGTGCCAGCACCACCGATAGCAGCGTAAATGGCAGTCTTGTTGCATTCGATGTCATGAAATCACCATTTATCCAATTTATCTACCACATACCTATTTCTTAAAAGCTTTCACACAGTGCGGTTTTGCTCCAAAAGTTTTTATTTCAATTATTTTTACCATCAGAAACCAATTAATGGCTGCCACCATAGATAAAAAGGCATAAAAACTTTCAAAACTATAGACCTTCAGATCATTATGCAGCAAACTGGCGATTACACCATAAGGCCTTTCAAGCTTGATGATTTAGTCAATGTTGCACGGCTGTACCTCTCTTTTTACGATGAAAGAAATAATGTAGCCATGGGCAAGGGACTAGCTAGGAAGAGACCCTCTCTCGGAGCACTCTTGCAAAGCTTTGTGTGGAGATATGCAGATGAGGAGAAAGGAAACACCATTGCATCCGTAGCAGAAGTAAACGGCAAATTGGTAGGAGAATGCATGATCTCATGCGCATGGCCAAACTCTGAAATGGATCATATAGGAGAATTAGATGTTGCCGTACACAGGGACTACAGGGGCAGGGGCATCGGCACTGCGCTCGTGAGGGACGCAATAAAACGGAGCAAGAAGCGCTTTACTCTAATTCAGACTTATGTAATGACGAGCAATACTGCATCTAAAAAACTACTTGAGAAATCTGGTTTTAAGCTGTCCGGCAGCATACCTCGCCGCTTGAGAAGGAATGGCAAATACCACAAAGATTACCTGATGTACCTCGAGCTGTGATATTTATCGCAGAAGAAATTATTATTCATAAATCGAGAAAGAAATACAAACTATTATGACTTATTAATTTCTGTTTAATCTCTATCCCAATTTTAAAAAGAGCTGATAACCAAAACAGAAAAAGCGGGTAGGTTAAGAAGCAATTCATCTACCAATAGCTTTCAATACGCTCCGAGGAAACACTTCGGTGATAAGTATAAAAAGTTTGTCGCCGTCGATGCTATAGTTTCTAGATATCACGTTTTCATCGGCGTATAAGTCAATGATATGCCTATTTTGGGTTATGTGCATGGCTTTCACTGCCTGGCCGATGCCCATGCTCTTTTCCCTGATAATTGTAATGAACTGGTCTGAATTCATGCTGACTGGTATTACCGATTCCGCAAGATAAACGGTAGAGCGCTCGCCATCAGCCCGCTCGGCATAGATCCGCACTTGGCGCACAATAACATTTGACAGTTCGTGCTGTGCAATAACCTCGACTTTTACTGGTACTTTTAAGATGGTAGACACTTCTGTCTGCGTCATATTCTCGTTAAGGAGTATTTCCTTCTCGACAGGTGTGAGCTCGGAAGACAGGCTGCCAAGAAGCTTTTCGGAGTTAGAATCAGTAGACTTCGACATATTATCATATGAAATAATTTCAGGAAAACCTATTAAAGATTCACAAGGTATCTCTTAACTGTGAACCTACTGTGTTTACAATATAATCCCTAAGAAGTTTCAAGATGCTTACGATATGTCCCTCACACTAAATGGGGAGCCGGAGATTTGAACTCCGATGACCAGCTCCCAAAGCTGGCAGTCTGACCAGGTTAGCGTAGCTCCCCGTGCGATTATCAAGCGCAAGCAAAACTTATATAGATAGTCGATACCAATATT
>JAMCYG010000008.1 GCA_023473425.1 Candidatus Martarchaeota archaeon | reverse complement strand
TGGGGTTGCCGAGATTTGAACTCGGACCAGCTGGTTACTTCATGTATCTGATTTCCAGATCCTCATCATCGCGTGAACGCTCATCTAGGTCTAAACATCTGGAGCCAGCTGCGCTGCCAGGTTACGCTACAACCCCTGCGCGTTAAAATTGGCATCTCAAGTATTAAGAAACCTTTGTGCGGTTAAACTTATAAAAGCTAATGCGGATTGGTGAAATGAAGAAAAGCACTATAGGCTATGTGGTAATAGTTGTCGTATTGGTGGCAGCAGCGCTATTTTATATTACGTCTCAAAGCTCTGCGGGGACGCTGAACCAGTATATTGGGGTTCCAGTCAACCAGACGTTTATGTTACAGCTGCAGTCTATAGCCAATAATCAAACGCTAGCAAGCAAGGTGGGAATAGGAGTGGTGAGCGGACCCCCTACTAGGATAAATGCCAACACACTGCTGCTTAACGGGAGCCCAGAAGTGTTGTATATCGGTGCTGATTACTGCCCGTACTGCGCCGCTGCCAGGTGGGGCCTTGTCCTGGCCCTCCTGAGGTTCGGTAATATGTCAAACCTAGCATTTATGACCTCTAATGGCTCTGATGTCGATCCAAACACCCCGACATTTACATTTTCAAACGTCACATACAACAGCAAATACATAAGCTTCGTGGGTAGGGAGATAGAAACTAGGTCATACCAGCCGTTCCAGAACCTAACCCCTTCAGAAAGCAACATATTCTCCAAGTTCGATTCTGCTGAAGATATTCCATTCATCGATTTCGCCAACTACAGCATCCAACTCGGCGCCCCCTTCGAGCCAAAGACTACCCTAGACGGACATACGTGGGCGCAGATAGCTACCTACCTATCAAATCCTAGTACGCCGCAGTCCAAGGCCGTAATAGGCACTGCTAACATATACACTGCTTACATCTGCGAAGTGTCAAAGAATGTGCCGCCCATCTGCAGCCAGCCTTTCGTGAAATCGCTACAGCAGATATACGGATAGATATTACATGTAGATATTATGGGAAGATATACAAATGACGGTGTGCGATTAAACAGATGTAGTCATCCTTTTTAGTTTGCCGAGTATATAGTGTGCGTCTGCTCTCTTTTTGTCAATGATATTATTCGCTTCTATAGGATCTTTGCGCATATCGTACAGCTCATCCTTCCTCCCATCAGAGAAGTGCATCAGTTTCATTCCGTTGTAGAATGCTGCAGTGGCCTTTACATTGTTCGCTTTTTTGGCCATATATATGGAGTTTGCGTTTTCTGACCTCTTTTTCAGCATGATAAGCAGGGCTTCATCCCATCCTTCGCTTATGCCTGTATGCTCTGATATTACTAGATTCCCGCTCTTTATCCAGATTGGCTCCTTGCCTGCTTTTGCGGACTTCCCAAGCTCTGTACCGAAGTCCTTTAGGCTGACGGTTTGCTGCATAATTTTACCACTGCGCACTTGCTTTCCATTTAGGTATTCGGCATAAATCAGAGGTACTGTAATCTCTTCATTGTACGGAAAGAGCGAATGGTACAGCAGGTTATGCTCCCCAAAGAACTGGCCGTGATCTGAGGTAATTATAACTAAAGCATCTTCGAGTAGTCCTGCGCTCTTCAGAATACTTATCATCTTTCCCACACCGTTGTCGAGATATTTGAGCCTCGACAAGTATCCACGGTGTAATTTCTTCAATAGGTCCTCCCCAATATTTAATATGCCACTCATATACAGCCATTTATCCTGCACAATTTCATCATCATCGATAGGATAATTTTCATGGGCCTCTATGAGGTTTATGAACACGAAGTGATCGCGGTAATCATATTCATGTTTAATATAATTTTTGAGCGCTGCTATTGTATCCTCAACCCCTCTATCAAGCATGTGGGTTCCGTCAGTTCTTGCGACACCCCTATCGAGGCTTATCCTGAGTGAAAGGTATAGGTCATCAAACACCTTTTTTGGCATAAAGCGCGTCAGTGTATTAACTGTCTTATACAGCCTCATCTTGCCATCAGGGCCGGAGTTCAGCACGAAAGAGAACCTGTCTGCCAGGGATTTGTTATATTTTACGTTCGACTGCATCCATATATCGAATACTTTATCAAAACCTGCCCCCAAATTTGTGAAGCTGGTCACGAATGGATTATTCGACATCAATACTGATTTGTAACCTAAATCGCCGAGCCTCCCGGCAACAGTGCCTTCGTAGCCGTTGAGGAATTTTGTCTTAACCATCCAAGGATCTATTTTGTAAGTACCATTATTGAAGAAATCCATAGAGACTCCTGGTATTTGTGACACGAGTCTACCTGTGAACATTGATGCATGTGATGGCGCTGTCCATGATCCTGGTGCAATAGCACTTTCGTATACTGTACCTTTTGTAGCAATGCTATTTATGTTAGTTAAAGCTCTGTTGCCATAGACATCAGTCGCCCTTGCGGTATCCAAAAGGAACACAATTATATTTTTCATACCCCGTACCATCAGATTAAAATATACTGCCTAATTAATTTATTACCTGCTGTTATATTTGATGCATTGTGTGCCATTTCTACAGGATATGTAGAAGGTGATGGAATAGATATCTGCGTACTCAACCCATATTTTATCCCGTATCGCGGTGGAACGGAAAAAGTTCTGTATGAGGTGTACAAGCGTATATCCAAAAAGCATAATGTTACCATAATTACAAGTGCAATATCTGCTTTTGGCGCACATGGAAGTGGGCGCCCGCTCCAACACACAGAGTACATAGATGACATAAAAGTGGTCAGAATAAAAACGAAGCAGATTAGCATACCATTTTCCCCGCTGCCTCTGCAGCTGTTCCCGGCGCTGCAAAGCCACATACAGTCTGTCAATGCCGATCTCTATCATGTTAATAACAGGTATCAATATTTTCCAAGCACAATACGCACTGTCAGAGATATGGGTGCCAAGCTAGCAATAACTATACACAACTCAACCCCAAAGGGCATAAGCGTTGCGGATGATTATTTCGGCCTTTTATATGACATGGCAATAGGCAGAAAGTTCATGCATGCTTCGAGTGCCATAACCGCGGTCTCCAAAAATGCACTGGAATCCACCGTGCAGCCAGAAGACATTTGGAAATCTAAGGTGATATACAATGGGGTGGATCATAAACTCTTCAGAAAGATAAGCGGTAGGGATGGAACCGTATCATCACTCAAAGAGAAGTTTGGGAAAGGGAGCACGCTCATATTGTCGAATGGGAGGCTTACGCAGCAGAAGGGCCAGGCATATCTAATCAGAGCTGTAGCCGAGCTAATAAAAGAAGGCAATGATGTAAGGCTGCTGATAATAGGGAAGGGGCCTATGTATAACTGGCTATACAAGTATGCCAGCCGCCTCAAGATTGCAGACCGTTTTGAAATAATAAGCGGGATACCAGAAGAAGAGATACCTTACTACTATAACGCCTCTGACTTGTTTGTGTTGCCGTCTCTTTATGAACCTGCCGGAATGGCATTGATAGAGGCAATGGCGTGTGGGGTCCCATCGATAGCTACGCGTGTAGGCGGTATGCCCGAGATGGGCCAGGATACAGTGTCCTATTCAAAGCCACGCGATTATGCGTCGATAAAGGAAGCAATAATGAATTGCCTGACAGATAGCAAGAATGCACGAGATAGGGCCTCCAGGGCTATCTCGCTGGTAAAGAAAAGAAATGATTGGGATATAATAGCTAAGGAATATGAGGATTGCTTCTTAAAAGCTTCGAGTCAATAACTTACTTACTGTGGCATGATGTCGGCGGCAAAGAAAACCAGGGCTAAGAAGGGCAAGTCTTTATGGTACAGTATAACCCATCAGGAGGAACTTAACAAGAAAAGCTATCTCAAGCTGATACGCAGTGTATCAATATTCGTTATAGCTGCGCTGGTTGTGAGTGCAATAGTATTCTTGGCCATAGCATTTGCAGGTGGATTCTCCAGTGTAGTTCGCATAATACTTTCTACAAATCCATACATATACTTACTCGCCATATTGGCTGTTTTTGCAGGGCTGATGCTCAGGTATATTAAATGGGCGTACTACCTAAAGAGGCTTGGTCTCAAGGTTTCTTCATGGAAAAATATGGCTGTATATCTGTCACTGTACTCTATGGACATAACTCCTGGCAAGTTTGGGAGGGTCCTCGCCGCATATACCCTAAATAGGATAACTAACATCAAGTTCATGAACATAGTCCCAATAGTCACGATGGATATATTCTCGGACTTCCTCGGCACCGCTATAGTCGCGCTCGGTGCCGCAATATACTTTCACCAATATGTCTTATATGTAATAATCATAGACGTTGTGCTCCTTCTTCCCTTTGCGTTCATACTAAACAAGTGGGTTTTCAACAAGTTCAAGGTGCTGCTGGGGAAATACAATTTCATAGAGAAATTCACCATATATGGGGAAGAGTACTACACCTCGCAGAGCGTACTGAACTCACCGAAGGTATACGCGGTCTCGATAATATTCACCGTGCCTGCTTCGGTACTTAATGCTATGGCCCTTTATCTGACCATCATGGCGCTCGGGTTCCACATAAGCGTAGCTGCCAGCATGTTCACATTTGCATCAACGCAAATATTCGGTATGATATCAGCGGTGCCTGGCAACATAGGCGTAACAGACGGCACTCTTACTGCGATACTGTCCAGCAGTCTAAGGCTGCCTACAGATGTAAGCTCTGCCGCTACCATACTGGTGAGAATAGCTACGATGTGGTTCGGGGTTGCATTGGGCTCTGCATTCCTGTTCTACACCCTGAGATATTGGAACATCTATCACAAAAAGTCTGTCACTATTAACATATTGCACAACTATAGCAATAAATTAGACAGGGCTGTCAGAAGCAGAAGAAATAGAAATTAAAAACAACCTCCTAAACTTAAGGAATGAGGAATTATTCCTCACCAGTGTCAAGGTCCCCTTCTTCTTCCGCAGCGTCGTACTCCTCAGTGTCGTTTAGTTCTTCTGAAGAGCCGGAGCCCTTCTCGACAACAGCTATCTTGCCGAACTTGCCGGTCGATAGCTGAGGTGCGCCCCTGAATTCGCTGACGTATCCATTCGTGACCTCTACCTTGTCGCCTACTGACACGGCATCGATATCCTTCTCCCAGAGCGACATTGGTATAGTGCCAGTTTCATCCTTCAGCACTATGTTAGCGACGCTAAGACGCTTTCCGTACTTCGTTACCACTTCTCGTGGATCATCCTTCTGTGATACTGTGGCCGTAAGCGTGACATTGCTGGCCCCTACCTTCAGCTCATTTATCTTCATACATACACCTGTTGCAAAAAACAGTTTATCAGGTTATATATGTTCAGAAAGCTATTTTAAACTTGTTAAGCCTAAGAGCTTTGTGCGTGTTTCTTTTAGGTAATCTAATACATTAGGTGAGGCACTGTCAGAAGAGCATGGTGAAAGCGAAGGGCCTGGAGATAGTCGCAGCCAAGTAAATCTCTCTTTCAACAAGTTCATTAGTCAGAAAGACGTGATAAAGGAGAAATTATCCAACGTAAAGCACAAGATTGGAATCTACAGCGCTAAGGGCGGTGTCGGTAAGACAACCGTATCTGTCAATCTCGCATACACTCTGAGTGCTATGGGCTACAAGGTCGGGATTCTCGATGCGGATATAGATTGCCCAAACCTCAGTTTCTTCCTCGGAATCAGCGAGCGCATGGACACGTCAAAATTTCCCCTCATACCATTGGTCAAAGACGGTATAAAGGTAGCGTCTACGTCGATGCTAGTAGACGACATGAAGAAGCCCATAATATGGCGCGGCGCCATAATAACCAAAATGCTGCTTGACTTCTTCCAGAACACTGATTGGGGAGATCTTGATTATCTAATAGTTGACTTGCCTCCGGGCACTTCTGACGCCCCACTTACGATAATGCAGCTTCTGACACTTGATGGTTTCGTGCTAGTCACCACCCCGCAGAAGATCGCCGCAGCAAACGCGTTTAGGTCCGGCGCGATGGCAAAGCGCCTTAACATCTACCTAATCGGGGTAGTAGAAAACAGATCGCACGGTACAGAGAGCGAGTATACACGGGGGCTTATTCATGACCTCGGCACAAGACTATTGGGCAGCATAAAGGAATCTGCCGAATTCGACAGGCTCAGCGATTTGGGCATAGTGCCTGTAACAAGGGAAAAAGCCATAAGCGACGAGTATATTGCAGTAGCCAAGTACCTCGTCGGGGACTAGCAATGCCTTCAGAAAGGCATAAATACTTTAACGACTGTAATATATGCATACATGTATATGAATTATGCACCTTTTCTGGGTCATTTCCTAAAAAATAGATATAGACAGATGCTAATCAAGGTGAATAGATGGCTGAAAATAAACTAACGCCGCAGTACTATGTACTGCCTGAAGGAGCTTCCCGAATAATAGGCAGGGAGGCGCAGAGACAGAACATAATGGTGGGTCAGGCAGTCGCCAACGCAGTAAAGACTACCCTGGGCCCTAAGGGCATGGATAAGATGCTCGTGAGTGATCTCGGGGACATAGTTATAACGAACGACGGTGCCACAATACTCAATGAGATGAACGTAGAGCACCCGGTCGCAAAGATTATGGTCGAGATAGCCAAGACCCAAGACAAGGAGGTCGGGGATGGAACCACGACGGTTGTGGTAATAGCCGGCGGGCTTCTCAAGGGAGCAGGAGAGCTCATAGAGCAGGGAGTGCATCCTACCACAATCATAGCAGGGTACAAGCTCGCTGCAGACAAGGCCATAGAGATACTGAAGAGCAATTCCAAGAACATAGACCTCAATGATGATTCTGTGCTCCAAAAGATAGCTATGGTCACACTCGGCTCCAAAAACGTCGGAGACGAGCACGTCAAGAGCATGCTATCCAAAATGGTCATAAAGGCGGTCAAGCAGGTAGTAGTAAAGGACGAGGACGGAGCCAACTATGTCGACCGCGATCTGATAAAGCTCGAGAAGAAAGTGGGCGGCAACATAGAGGATACCCAGTACATTAATGGCGTACTGATAGACAAGGAGATATCCCACCCATCGATGCCTAGGAAGATAGAGAAGGCCAAAATAGCTCTGCTCGATCTCGCCATTGAGATAGAGAAGACAGAGACCGAAGCCAAAATAGAAATAACTGCGCCTGAGCAGATGAAGGCTTTCCTTGAGCAGGAAGAGAGCATTCTCAGGGAAATGGCAGAGAAAATAAAGAAGTCTGGGGCCAACGTTGTGTTCACCCAGAAGGGTATCGACGACGTAGCCCAGCACTTCCTCGCAAAGCTCGGCATAACCGCTTACAGGCGTGTCAAGAAGAGCGACTTGGAGATGCTTGCCAGAGCCACGGGCGGCCACATAATAACAACTCTGGACGACCTGTCTGCTGACGACCTGGGCTATGCCGGACTGGTAGAAGAGAGAAAGATCAGCGGCGAGTTCATGACTTTCGTCGAGCAGTGCAAGGACCCGAAGAGCGTCTCAATACTGATAAGGGGCAGCTCGCAGCAGGCTGTTGACGAGCTGGAAAGGTCCATAGTTGATGACATAGGGGTAGCTGCCAGCGTGATGCAGTACCACACCTATGTGCTCGGCGGCGGTGCAATCCAGGTAGAGATGGCACAGCAGCTAAGGGCAGCTGCCGATCACGTGAGCGGCCGCGAGCAGCTAGCCATGCAGGCTTTTGCAGATGCGCTAGAGGGCATACCAAAGGCCCTAGCCGAGAACTCTGGCATGGATTCGATAGACACCCTAGTGCAGCTCAGAAGCAAGCACAAGGCAAAGGGTGGCGAGGTCTATGGTGTCGACGTCCTGAAGGGCGGCGTAGGTGACATGGCGAAGCTCGGCGTATTCGAGCCGACCCGTGTGATCGAGCAGGCGATAAAGAGCGCAAGCGAGGCTGCCGAAATAGTCCTTAGGATAGATGACATGATAAGCGGAAAGGGCAAGTCGGCAGGTGCACCGCCCGGCGGACCTGGCGGAGCGCCTGAGTACTGAAGTCTTGTCGAATTTCCGGGCGCTGGGCCTTCCAGCGCCCTACTTTTTCTTTGTTGTGCATATTTCCAGTGTGCTGCAAAAGCAATAAGTAGATTCTCTCAAATTTAATCTTGTGTTCTCATGGCGAAAGGTGCGGTCATCGTTGCCGGTATGCCTGCTTCCGGCAAGACAGCAGTGATAAGTGGCACAACTAGGAAATTACGCAGGTTCAAGGTGGTTACTGTAGGCACTCTGATGGCTGATGCCGCTATCAAGGAGGGTATTGTAAAGGACCGCGACAGGCTGAGGTACATCAACATCCACGCGATTGACAGACTTAGGCACGCAGCATTTGCCAGCATATCACGTCTCAGCGGATTTGTTATAATAAATACGCATGCAAGCGTTGAGCAGAATGGTAGGTTCATAGCTGGCCTGCCAAAAGGCGAGATGGCGAAGCTGAAGCTAAAGGGTCTAGTATACATAGATGCCGATCCACGCGCCATAGTCAAAAGAAGGGCCAGGGACAGCTCAAGGTCCAGGGAAAAGGAAAGCGTTCATGATTTGGAGGTCCAGAGGACCTTTGATCTTTCGACGCTGGCCCATTATGCGTCAGATTTAAATATTCCCTTATACATAATCCATAACAAAGAAGGGGCGCTTAGAGAATCACAGAAAAGCTTCGTGAGCGCAATAAACGATATTTTTGGTGAGAAATAATGCTGCTTTTAACGGTCGCGCTGCCATCCAACATTGCCTTGGTACTTGTAGCGCTAGCCTTAGGGTATACAGTGCTGGCTGTATTTCTGCAGCGCAAACTCTCCAATCCTAAGAAGATGAGACATCTCCAGAACAGGTCAAACCAGCTCTCGAAGGAGCTAAGGGAGATGATGAAGAACAAGGCGCCGCAGGAAGCCATGGCCCAGAAGCAGAAGGAGCTTATGCCCTTGATGAGCGAGTCAATGAAGACTCAGATGAAGCCAATGCTAGTTGTGCTGCCTCTCTTCTTTCTTGTCTGGTATGTGCTCCTGCCTATGACGTTTGCACAGTACAGCGGTGACACAATCAATTTCATCGTGCCTCTTGGATACAGGGGGCTATTCTTCCTTGTGCTGTTCGTCGGCGGAATGGTATCATCGATATCTATAATGCTGTATGACAGGAAAAAGGCCAAGGAGGAGGCCAGGTCCGAGCTTGCCGTTGGGAATGTAATATCCGACCAAGCAACCAAGCAGTAGCACAAATAGCTTTATATTCTTATTCGGATTAAATTAAGGATTGCTCTTGGCTGCTTGCAGTTGAATGCTTACAGCAAAGATTCAAGTTTGTTAAGTTTACAGTTAAGTTCAGACAATAGGTGTCTTATTTGCCGAAACCGATGCACAGATCTGGTAGCTTCAAGAAAGTCAAGAGGCACACTCCGAAGGGCAGGACAGTAACCCACTACAAGCGGGCGAAGAATTCCATGCCTCATTGCGCCATATGCGGCATTGAACTGAATGGCATATCACTCAGCAAAAGCGGAGGCAGCTCAAGGAGAACAAACAGCCGGCTATTTGGCGGAGTTCTCTGCGCCAACTGCACTGCTGAAGTTGTGAAACTAGGCAGCAGGGTGGAGCGCGGTGATATCAAACTCGACGACATAGGGATGAAGCAGAAGAAGTACGTGCTCCAGCTAGTCGCCCACTGATTGCGATGAAAATATGCATAAGCGGCTTGAGTGCCAGCGGTAAGACGACTGTCGGCGAAAGGCTCGCAGAACGCCTCGGCATAAAGCATGTAAGCGTGTCTTACAAGCGCGATGTGGGTAGCAATAAGGAGCTGCTGGCGCTTCTAAAGTCATCAAAGCCCGAATACGCCAAAAAGTTTGACAGTATGGTAAAATCCATGGCGAAGGGCGATTGCGTCGTTACCACATGGCTGTCCCCATGGATAATAAAGGATTCCACGCTGAATGTCTGGCTGTATGCCGACCTTGATGTGCGCATCAGAAGGATAATGAAACGAGAAGGAGTGAGCCGCGAAAGCGCCTCAAAGTACATAAGGGAGAAAGACCTATTAACCATATCACACTTCAAGAAGGTATACAAGATAGACGTAATGGATGATTCAAAGTTTGACATAAAAATAAACACCGGAAGGGTAAACACGGAGAATGCAGTTGCGATAATAGCACTTTCGGCCATGCTTATGGAAAAGGAGAGATTTGGCTGACGACGAATATAATGCTAATGCAAAGTGATTAATATGTTACTGGAACCAGGAAGAGTTTGCATAAAGAAGTTCGGTAGGGATGCAGGTAGCAGGGCTGTCATACTAAAGGTCGTAGATGACCACACCGTGCAGATATCGACGGGCACCAGGCCTAAACCGAGAAACTGCAACATAAGGCATCTCGAGTTCATTAACGAGAAAGTCGACCCTGAGAACAAGGCGCAAATCGACAAGGCGATAGGAGTTAAGGAACAGCCGAAGCATGAGAGCAAGAAGGGCAAGTAGCGCCATCTTATATGCTTTCAGCTAAATATTATTTATCCGCCAAATCCTTGGCGGAGTGTATTTGCGCTTCTGGGTAGTTCGATGGTTGCCTGGTATTTTCTCGTAGCTATATCTGCTGCTCTGATGAGTGCATCAACTATAGTCGAGAAATTCGCACTAAAGGCTGAGCACGCATCCGCGTACAGCAGCGACGCTACCTTGCTTATAGCCGTAATATCCCTTATTCTGATACCCTTTGCTAACTTCCACATCACCCTATGGGAAGTCGCACTGATATATATAATGAGTCTTACCTCAACTACCACATATCTCCTTACTGCAAGGACGTACAAGCACGCAGATGTTTCCGCCGCATCCCCAATAATAAGCACTCTTCCGCCAATATTTACCGTGCTGCTTGCGTTCCTTTTCCTGCACGAGGGTCTTTACATTAGCCAGTATCTTTTCATAGGTGCACTAGCTGTGCTAGCATACCTGCTGCTGTTTAAGAAAAGCAAGGATGCAAAGGTAAAATATTTTGAGCGCGGCCTATACATAAACTATCTATTTGTCACTACGCTGCTGATGGCTGTAGGGGCTATACTCACAAAGTACATACTTTCTCTAGGCGTTAGCATAATCACACTTTTTGTGATAATAGGCCTATCTGTTGCGTTCAACATGTTCATATACATGACAATAAAATACGGCGGTATAAAGGAAATGGGTCGCAATCTCGCAAAGCACCCCTTACCGCTCATCACAACATCATCTCTCGCACTCGGTTACAGGCTGACATACTATGCTGCAGCATCTGTAGCATTCATAAGCCTTGTATCCCCTCTCCGGCAGAGCATAAACATAGTAGTCGTTGTGCTCGCTGGCGCCATCATATTCAAAGAGAGTGATGTAGTCCGCAAGATAGTGATATCGATGATGATGTTTGCCTGCGTATATTTCATAATTAATCCAATAACGCTATAGGTCTTCAAATGGCAGAAAAATTATATCTCGAGGATTCGTATGTCAGACAGTTAGACGCGGTAGTTACCTCTGTTAATGGCAAAGACATTGAACTAAACAGGACAATATTTTATCCTACTGGGGGCGGCCAGCCCTGTGATACAGGCACAATTTCACTGACGGGTAGGGTGGCGGCCGTGACAGGCGTAAGAAAGGATGGCGAGCGGGTTATTCACACTGTGGATGACGCGTCTGGGATATCCGAAGGCATGGAAGTCCACTGCGCGCTGGACTGGGAGAAGCGTTACATTCACATGAAGCTGCACACGGCTCTGCACATAATAGACGGAGTGGTAGAGAAAATGTATTCTGGCAAGATCACCGGGAGCCAGATATATGATGACAGGGCGCGAATCGACTTCGATGTGCCAGGCCTTGACAAAGCAAAGGCGCAGGAAATAATAGACAATTCACAGAAAGTTGTTAATGACAATCACAAGGTAACTGTCAAATTCCTGACAAAGAGCGAGGCATCTGCTATCCAGAACATTGCAAGAACCGCCCCTGGCGAGGAGCTTCTCAACAGCTTAGACAGGGTTCGCATAATAGACATAGAAGGCTTCGACTTCCAGCTGGATGGAGGAACGCACGTAGCACAAACGAAGGAAGTCGGGAAGATAAACATAACCAAGTACGAGAACAAAGGCTCCCACAACAAGAGAATAGAGATAGTTTTGGATAACTAGCGGATTAAGTCCCGTTGCCTTTCTCAGGCTTCCCGTTTTGCCCTTTATGCTTATACAAAAACACTGCCTTTTGCAGTGCCCTAAGTGAAAGCGTAGCGCATTTCAGCCTAACGGGCCCGGGATCTACCTTTATCATCTTTATTACATCTGCAGGGCCCATTTTCTCTATTTCATCAATGCCCTTTCCTTCTACATGTTCTGTGAGCATGCTGGCTGCTGCCATGCTTATTGCGCAACCATCCCCCTCAAAGCTCATTTTTTTTATTTTGTCTTCAT
>JAMCYG010000012.1 GCA_023473425.1 Candidatus Martarchaeota archaeon | reverse complement strand
TCCTTGGATACTCTTATCGAGACCGCGAGAAGGCTCACCGATATACTATTTGATGGCCGGCGCGTAAGAAAGTATGGCGTGCGAGTCTCGTCCCTGATAAAAAGCAAGGGGCAGAAGAGGCTGTTCTGAATATACCCAACAAAGGTGCTCCAAAATATCTGCACTAATTGCAATAATCAAATAAATGTTTCATAAACCCTGTTATATCCTAAAAGTTTAACATAAATAAAACAAGCACTATGAATGGCAGTGTATAAGAAAAAATATCATACGGGCGATGTCAGCAATAAAAACTATATAAACTTTCTCCTACTTTTAAAGAAATAATCACATAATTTTTGTGTTTTCCCTGGAAACTTTTCCACACTTTGCACATTTATACATGATTGTTTCGTCTTCGTCTCCTCTAATAGGTGGTAAAATATATTCATATGCTCTATCAAAATCACAGCCATCACATTTGTGTTCTATTGGGGCATTTTTTGGATCATCATTTATTAGTGGGAATCCGGTTATAGGCGAATTTGCCTTAATTACTATCTTTTCCGATTTGCGTATGAGCTTTTCTGGTACAATATCGTTACAAGAGGGGCAATATATCTCAACTCCTTTTTCAGTTGTCTTGCGTTTCAGAAGTGTACCACATTTCTCATGAAACATATTCTTACCTGATTAAATCTTATTATTAATTATCGAACTTTAGTACTTTGAAACTGTGCAGTTCAATTCCATGCATCGCATACACCTTTTCCCACCCTATATTTCCCAGTTCTTTTCCATGTATGCCTAGTTCGTCAATAACACTTCTTATGGCCTCTTCTGATTCTGCTTCTATCTCTAGTATAGGTAACAATTTTGGCCATTCATCGATAGTTATTTCAGCGTCTTTGTACTTGTATGTGGTTCTAAAATTCTCTTGATAATAATTTTCATTGACAATTTTTGAAAATATTTTTGCGGCGATATCAAAATCACCGATTTCTGTTTCTATTTCTTCAGTATTTGCCAGCCCGCTTCCTGACCTCCGTTTGTAAGTTAGTGTTGAAATCTTTCCATCAGACCTAATTCTAACAAATTCATCAACATCCTTTTCATTTCCTAAATTAAAGATCCATCTTTTCATTAGTTTTCTGTCCTTAACGAGTAAAGTATTTACGTCAAGTATCTTTTTAATTTCTACTATGTCTATTTCGTCGATCTTTGTCTCTATTTCAGTCATTGTATTGCCTCATCAAACTTATTTATTAATATTTTACCTCCATCTATAAGTTTTTCCAGAATTATTCTATTACTTATCATATCCTCTTTCATATTTAGGAGATTATCAGTTCTTACTCCGCAAGGTTGCAAGATTCCAGTGGGTGAAAGTCTTGCATAATACCTACACCCCTCTATACACTTGTTCCTAACTTTACAGTCAAGTACGGGACAATTATTAATTCTAGAATCTTTTAGATCTATAATTGCTCCTCTGATATTAAATACTATCCCATAATATGGTTCAGTATAATCATGCCTATCCCCTATTTTTTATCTAACAAACATCTAAAATTATCTAAAAGATTATCTAAATACTTCTGGTTTATACCTGTTTCGTCTATCAAACCAAAGAACTTAACACGTATCTTTAGTTCTCTCGATAATGTTATATATGAATCTAGTTCATCCGCTGTCTTTTCCCGTATTAAACAATTTATGTTTGTTTTCACTCCATGACTTACTGCATATTTTATTCCCTCTAGTACTGTTGTTAAAGAATTTATACCTGTTATATTTTGGAATTCTTTTTGGTCAAGCGAATGTAGCGAAACATTAATTTCATCAATTCCCGCAGTTTTCAATCGTTCTATCAATTTTGGTTGCCCATTTAACAACCTTGTACCATTTGTTGTTATTTTAATTTTATTTATAAAATCAATTTGCGGAGTGAACTAATCAAATCAATGAGGCTGCTCTCATACAGTGTGGTTCACCATCACCTGCTATATGTATATTTATTGGCATTAAAGATGCCATATGTATCTTTTTTATTATCCTTAATATATCTAGGTTTAATATTGCTTTCCCAACACCTTGATAACTGTTATCATCGTGACATGCTATCCCTAATTTTTTTATAAACACACAATTTTCATTACACATCCTTTTTCCTACAGTTATTCCTGGGGGCACGGTTTTGTCTATCCTAATATTTAGGTATTTTAGTTTTTCCCGTTTTGTAGTCACAACTTCATTTAATTTGTTTGGTATCTCAATATATTGCATACACCACACCAATCAAAAGTCAAAATTTAATAGACTACAACTTAAACCTGTAATAATAGTTAGGGACTTTAACAAAATCAAACTGCTTTTGTGTGTTTTTAATTGCACTAACTATTTTTTCAAGAACTCCTTCCTTATCTAAATTCGTTGTATCAAATTCGTACACTACTTGTCCGTTTTCTCTTAATCCCTTTGCTATATACTGAAATTCTGCGTTTACCAATTTTAAAACGTCTGTATCAAAATCATTGCTCTCATTCAATTTAGTTTCTCTTCTAACGAGCCGTTTAACTCTTTCTTCTTCATCGACATATAAGAAAATTGATATATCTGGGAATCTTATAGAAGAATTTGCGGCTTTACCTATAACATTTATTTTAAGTAAGTTACTTCCACAATTATAATATTTATCATATGCAATATGGTATGCGTATGTGGAATAAACAGATCTATCCATTATCACTACTGTGTCTTTATCCATATTTTTAATTTGATTGGCTGCCATCTGGTTTAACATGGTATAATAAACAAATCTAGGCACTATGAAATCCTGTTTAGATAAGTGAAATTTGGCCGCGTTACATGTACTGCGCTATCCTCTTCTGGGTCAGCATGTCCTTCAGTATGCGGCTGTTCTTTATCCATGCCTTCGCAGGTATGTCGAGCAGCTTCGACATGTAGCCGAAGGCCTCGTCGGGGCTGTTCATCACTATCGGATCCTTCCTCAGCGCCTCGCGCACGTGCTCGCGCACGTTCCACACGCCGACAGGCATGCTGTATCCGGGATGGCACTCCCTGAGTATGAGAACCATCGCCTGCTTGCCACGCCTTAGCAGCTTCTCACTTACTGCCAACCTGGCGGCATAATAGCAGCCTCCTATCTCGGCGTATGTCTTTCTGCCGCTATACCCTTCATATGACCCGAATATTGATACGTTCTTCCCATCCTCGTTCCATACGGTGCCTGGGTACCATGCCTCGATAGACTCGTACTGCCAGCTGCCTGGCATCATGAGTATGAACCACCTGTTGTCAAGCGAATTGTTATAATACAGGTATGTCGCGTCTACTGTGTCTGAGTGCTTTACGGTCTTCAGGTTGTTTTTTCCGAGTGTATCGTCAACTGCTGTTATACTCCATCTAGTAGGCACGAACCTTCTGCTCTTCTCGATGCCGAATAGGCCTGCCGATAGACCCTTCTGTATCTTAGAGACTGGCACACCACGGTTGTACAGCTCGATCAGTGCGGTTGCCGCTTTTGCATCCACATCAGTGTATAAACTTTCTACCTTCTTGTCAGCCTTGAAGTTGTACATCCTAAAGTCGTCTAGTTTGACGCTGGGCCCGTATGGCTGCACCTCATCCCTGAGCTCCATATGCACGTGCGGCTTGCCCTTGAACTTCATCTCTGCGTCAGCCGGCCTTTCAGCCAGCGCAAGGTCCCTCACATACTCCTCATACCTGCCCTTTTCAACGTCATGCACGTTGGAGAGGTGCATGCCCCTTACCAGTCTCATCCTGAAATCGACTATTTCTTCCATTGACAGGTTTGTCCATCTCTCCGGGGTGCCGAGGAGGGACGTGTCGCCGAACTGGGGAGGCAGCATCGGTCCTATGAACACCTTCGGATAGCCGTATCTGCCTATGAACAGGTCGGTAGGAGAAGAGCCCTCTATATCTGAGCCGCCCAGCATTGAAACGGTCTTTGCCTTGTAATAATATCTAAGCAGCTTGGGATCCCTCATGTGTGCATAAGCTATGTCTGAGCGCTTCACGTGTATGCCGTCTTTGGTCTGTTCATCGCCGCCGTAGTCGTACAAGCTCATCATAAAATGTTGTCTTGCAAACCCTTTAACCCTTGCGGAACCACAAGCGCAGAAAAGAGTGCAGGCACCTGGTGCGTGCAAAGCCTTAAAAGATTTGGTTCGGATGTTACTCTTGTTCAAGGTGTGAAAATGTTGAAGCAGGCATTTGTGGCTACATTCGCACTCGCGATCCTAGTATCGCTTGCAGGCGCTCAGGTTGTTGGCACTTCTACGTTCAAGCTGCCTAGCAGTGTCATATACGTGCACCAAGGTAACTCTACGAACCTGAACGGCTCGGTAACGCTGGTAAACGGGACTGCTTCTGGTTCCACGCTGACGGTGGTTAACTCGAAGAACCTTTCTTCCGAAGGCATAACTGTATATCTGCCTAATGGATACGGAATACCGCCTTACTTTCCGAGAATGACTATATCAGCAAGTTCTACTACTCCAGTCGGCAACTATACGATAGTGTTCTATGAAGCCGGCAACGATCAGGCACTGGCAAACACACTGGCAACTCTGGTTGTACTGTCGCCTTCAACGCCTATACCTGCTACGTCTACGGTTGCGACAACAGTGCCAACGACCACCATACCGGTTAATAGCACAGGCAAAAACGTGACTACGGCGCCAACAACTATCCCGACAACCGTGTCTGGCACCCCGCCGATAAACATATTCTCTAACACAACATATGTCTACCTAATTATAGCGGTAGTAGTCATAGTGGTGCTGATAATCATAGCTCTAGTTATATACTGGAGGCGCCACAGGTTCTGAACCGCACTTTTACTTCTTCTTTTTCTTTTGTTCTTTATTCTCATGCCGTACTGTGCTCGAAGTGCAGATCGATTGCATGGAGGCTCTATTGCGCTGCAATCATCAACTGCTTCCAATGAGCAGTACGCCGAACGTTATCACGAAGACGCCTATCCACCTCAAAAGCGGCACGCTTTCGTGCAGCAGTGTTGCGGCGAACAGCACGGTGAATATGTAGCTCAGGCCGCCAAGGCTGTATGACCAACTGAGGTGCGTGCGGCTTAGCACATAAAAGTATATCCCTGAAGACACAATGTACGCCACTAGACCTATTAAGAGGGGTATTATCGAGAATCCTGCAGCTACAAACGTGTCCTTGAAGAATAATTGGCCAACCGCGCCCAGGAATGTGGATGCAACCAGCAGGAGCACATTTGTCATCTTTTTTCCCATCCCAATCATCAACCTTTCATCTACCTGCTTCTGCCATTTCATCATATAGTTATCGATACGAGTGCGACTCCAAGGAACACGAGTACTATGCCTGCAACCCTTCTTTTCCCTATGCGCTCGCCAAGCAACCACATCGAGAGCAGCGCTGTGAATATAAATACGCTTCCGAACGTAGGGTACACTATCGATAGCGGTGCACTTTTTAGCGCGTATAGATAAATTGCCAGGCTGCTGAAGTATACTATTATGCCTATAACTATGTTCCGTTCTTTTACAACTGCGACTACCTCGCGCAGGGTTTTCAGCTCGCTCTTCAGCCCCTGCTTGAAGAATATCTGTGCTATCGAAGCGAGGCCTGCCGCAACAAGTGTTATAAATATGACAATGTAAATATGCATGGTACCATGGAAGTTGCGTTTGAAGCAAACGAGATTAAGCAGATGGTGCTCCCGTTGCTCACGATAGTATTCGCTATATTGGCAATCCTCTTTTTTATATATTATGGGGCTGGGATTGCGTTCTATGTAGTTGCCCTAATAGGCATCGCGATAGGTTTCTACGTTGCGAGGATTGCTTCTGGTGAGCGCAGAGCTCCGCCGCAGCAGGAGAAACGAGCCGCTTTACAGTCGCCCAAAACTCTGTTCTGGAAGGCGAAGCCCGGCAAGAACAAATAAATATATTGCCTCAAGTGTAACTCTGTTCGTGTTTTCATGAATACGCTCATAGTCGCAGAGAAGCCAAGCGTCGCATTGAGGATAGCCATAGCCCTCGGCGACAATAAGCAAAGGAGGGTGAACAACGGAAGGGCTGGCTACTATGAGATAGACAATGGCGGCTCCATCACATACATAGCCCCGGCTGTTGGCCATCTGTTTACTATCAAGCAGACTGACTCTAAGCGCGGGTATCCCGTGCTCAATGTAGAATGGGCGCCGTCGTACGAGGTAAATAAAGGGGCTGCATACACCAAGCAGTATCTCATGACTCTACAGTCGCTGGCCCCGAAGTGCGACACATTCATAAACGCCTGCGACTACGATGTCGAGGGCACTGTCATAGGCACCAACATCATAACGTTCATAACTGCGCAGATGCCGCACAAGAAAATGGAGAGGATGAAGTTTTCCACTACCACGATACCTGAGCTGAGGGAAGCGTATGCGCATCTGCTGCCAATCGACATGAACAATTTCTACGCAGGCGAGGTTAGGCACATGCTGGATTGGCTCTGGGGTATAAATCTGAGCCGGGCGCTGACCGCTGCTGTGTCTACTGCCGGCTTGTACAAGGCATTAAGCATAGGCAGGGTACAGGGGCCTACACTGGCTCTGCTGTCGGTCAGGGAGGAAGAGATAGCCAGTTTTGTCCCCAAGCCGTTCTGGAAGGTATCTGCGCTAATCAACAATGTAGAGTTTCAGAGTGACAGAGGCGATATGTTTGACAAGGCCGAGGCCGATAGAGTGTTCAGGCATGTCAGCGCACATTCAAAGGACGCGGTCATTAACAAGATAGACAGTATTGAGCAGAGCCTGTTCCCATACCCTCCTTTCGACCTGACCTCATTGCAGCTTGAAGCGAGTCGCACTCTGCGCATGGATCCGTCAAGGACGCTTGCAGTGGCGCAGTCGCTATATGAAAAATCCTACATATCATACCCGAGGACCTCTTCGCAGAAGTTGCCTCCTACTCTCGGGTTGAAGCGTATAATCGGTGACATAGCCAAGAATCCCAATTATGCGGCTCTTGCTGGTATTTTGATAAAGTCAGAAAGATTCACACCGAGGCAAGGCAAGAAGACAGACGAGGCCCACCCTGCCATATATCCTACAGGGGTAGAGCCCAAGTCCCTGGCTCCGGAAGAGCAGAAAGTATACGACCTTATAGTTAAGAGGTTCCTCGCTTGCTTTGCAGAGAGTGCAACGGTCTCAAGGGTGTCTGCCAAGGCGCATATAGGAGACGAGGCATTTTCAGCGAATGGCTCAACGCTTATCAAGAAGGGCTGGCTGGACATATACGATTACATGAAGGTGGAAGACAAGAGTGTCGAAGGCATCGATGAAGGGAAAAGATATCCTGCAAAACTGTCAATGGATGAGTCGCAGACGAAGCCTCCAAGAAGGTACAGCAAAGCGTCCCTGATAGCCGAGCTCGAAAGAAGGAACCTCGGCACTAAGGCCACCAGGGCGGCAATAATCGACACACTGTTCAAAAGGAATTACATAACTGGCGGCCAGATAACTGTTACCTCATTCGGCATGAGTGTGTACAGGACATTGAGGGATAACTGCAGTATGATAATAGACGAGAGCACCACGAGGCAGCTCGAGGAGGACATGGAAAGCATAGCGCGTGGCAAGAAAAGCAAGGATGAGGTGCTGGAGGAGGGCAAGAAGATGCTGCTCGATGCGCTGAAGGCTTTCGACAGCAACAAGGCAAAGGTGTCAGAGTCGATGAAGGCCGGACTCAAGGAGAGCACCATCTCCCTTGGCAAATGCCCGACAGACGGCGGAAACCTCGTCATAAAGAGATCGAGGCTCGGAAAGCAGTTCGTAGGCTGCGACAACTACCCGAAATGCACAACTACATATCCATTGCCATCCGGTGCGAAGATAATACCTACAGGGAAGGTGTGCGAATACTGCCATACACCAATAGTGAAGGTGATGAGGTGGGGCAAGGGTGTGTTCGAGATGGACCTTGACCCTAAATGTGTCACAAAGCAGAAGTGGGCCTCGCAGAAGGAAGCGAATAAGGCTGAAGAAAAGGCTGCGACACACGGCGCAGCCACGAAGAAGGTCCAGGCAGTACGCAAGCGCGCGCCTGGAGCTGTGGCGAAGCCGAAAACTAACAGAAGAAAGCCGGCGACAAAACCGAAAGCGCGCGGAGCAAGGAAGAAAAAAGCCAAGGGTGATGAAGCTGCCCAGAAGGAACAGGAGGAATGAATACTTATCTATACCTGCGCAGTACAAGCGCATGAAGAGAGGCCCGCAGGTTATGCTGCCGAAGGACATAGGCGCAATAATGGCATACTCTGGGGTAGGAAAGGAAAGCACGTGCGTCGATGCAGGCACGGGCAGCGGGTGGCTTGCAGTCTCGCTAGCTAGGGTGTGCAAAGCTGTCACTAGCTATGAGACAAACAAGGAATTCGTGAAAATTGCAGAATACAACAAAAAAATCTCAGGTGCAAACAACCTATTCATAAAGAATGCCGATATCTCAAAAGGAATAAAGGAAAAAGAGGTTGACCTGATAACCCTCGACATGCCTGATTCTGATAAAATAATTTCGCGCGCATACAAGGCGCTCAAGAGCGGTGGCTGCATAGTCGGCTATCTGCCCCATGTGGAGCAGGTGAAGGCTTTCGTTGGAAGGCTTGGAAAGTACGAATTCTCCGATATAATGACGATGGAACTTATATCCAGAAGTATGCTCGTAAGGGAAGAGGGCACGCGGCCAGCGACTAAAGGGATATGGCACACCGCGTATCTGGTTTTCGGATGGAAAAGATAACCTAAATCCTTTCAGTGCACGGGCCTAGCTCGCGCAAGCGGGTTATTAGGGTTAGGCGTGTGCATCAAGCACACGCCCTGGGTGGATGAGAATAGGGTCTCAGAAAAAGACCTATTTCATTTGGGTGCTACAATATTTAATGAATAAGTATTTAAACTTTTCCAGCCTTTTTACCGTTCCATTCTCGGCGCATGTCGACGCAGAACGCTTAAAAAGGTGCGCGCATAGATAGGATATGGGATGGATGGGTGTATCGTTGGATAAAACCAGCGTAGTGAAAGGGTGCGCTTTGGCCTCTATGCCTAATACTATTGCCCTTTCCTGCAGATTACCCGCCCTAGCTGCTGTTTTGGTTTTGTGGAATAGCGTGAGCAGCGCGAATGTACTTTGCACATCCTATTGCCAATTGTGGGTGAATATGTGGTGGAATCATGGAACAAGAGCCCTAAAAAGAGTGCCGACCAGACCATAATCGAGAGCCAGCTTGAGCGGCTCTATGTACCGACAGCCTCTCCGCTCCTTGAAGGTGCAGAGAGCAGCAGGGCGGCAATGCTCCTGATGAGGACTCCAAGGAAGGACAACATAAAATACGAGGTGATGAGTCACTACACTAATTCAGTCAGGCCAACATGTGCAATGTGTGGCGTAGAAGACATAAACCTGCTTACGCTGAACCACGTAAATCATGATGGCAATCAGCACAGGCGCGTCATGGTCGCAAAGGACAGCAAGGGAAATGAGCATAGATACAAGGACATATACGCATGGGCGGAAAGCAATGGCTTTCCGGAATATTATATCGATGAAAGCGGCAAAGAAGTAAAGCTTGATTTGAACATACTATGCTACAGCTGCCAGCACATAGATGCGATACACTATTGGGAGGATGACAGGATAAACGCGGATAAAAAGGCTCTGATAAGCATACAGACAGATGGCAGGAACCGCTGCAGCGAGTGCGGCAGGGCAGATACTAGGGCACTTGAAGTATATCACTACCCTAATTTCGAAGACTGGTGTGAGAAAAGGGACATCACTATCAAAACTTCTCGCTACAAGAGGCCTTCAGGCATGCTGAAATATGTCATGGAGCACGGCAAACAGAATGATCTCGTGGTACTTTGCTACAACTGCCAGCACAGGCACACTCATGGCTTCACCAACTTACGCCTGGAAAGCGGTTACGCGCAGAATAAATAGCGCCAGTGCAGGTGCATTGAAAGGAAAAAGCAATAAGAAGCAATAAGGAATAAGAAGCAATAAAAATAAGGAAAGAATAAGATAAAAGGGAGGCAGCCGCGCTTATTCTGCAAGAGATATCTCGATCTTGACGCTGTCAGGAACGGGTATTCGCATTATCTGCCTGAACGCCTGCTCGTTACCATCTATTTCCAACAGCCTCTTGTATATGCGCAGCTCCCACTTCTCATATGTGTGGCTGCCGGTTCCGCTGGGTGCCTTTCTGACGGCCTGTACAATCCTCTTCCTTGGAAGAGGTATTGCGCCCTTGCACTTTATCTGCGCCGCCTTCGCTATTGACTTAATCTGGTTTGCGATCGCGTCAGCGTCAGCATGCGAAGTGCTTATCAGCTTTATAGTCGCTTTGGCCATCAATATGCACCATCAGCCTCAGTTACGCCCTAGGAGTTACGTCCATGACTATGCCGGCGCCAATCGTCTCGCCCATATCCCTTATTGCGAACCTGCCGAGCTGCGGTATGTCGCTGAACTTCTCTATCACAATCGGCTTGGTCGGCTTTATTTTGACTATAGCCATGTCTCCAGTCTTGAGCGTAGCTGGGTTCTGTTCCAGCGTCTGCCCAGTTCTCGGGTCTTTCCTCTCGAGTATGTCTACGAATGTGCATGCGATCTGCGCGGTGTGTATGTGGAACACAGGCGTGTAGCCCTTCGCTATGACATTCTGGTGGTGCAGTATGACCACTTGGGCAGTAAACTCGCTGGCGACTGTCGGCGGGTTGCTTGCCGGGCCTATGACATCGCCCCTCTTTACATCGCTCTTTGCAACGTTCTTTATGTTGAAGCCTATGTTGTCTCCGGGCTCTGCCTTCTGCAGCGCCTGGTGGTGCATTTCAATGCTCTTTACTTCAGTCTTTATGCCTGAAGGCATTATCACGACTGCATCGCCTGCCTTGAGCACCCCTGTCTCTACTCTTCCGACCGGGACCGTCCCGAATCCTGATATAGAGTATACATCCTGTATAGGCAGCCTGAGCGGCTTGTCCAGCGGCTTGTCCGGCACCTTCAGGGCGTCGAGCGCTTCAAGCAGCGTCGGGCCAGTGTACCAGCCCATCTTGCTGCTCTTCGCCTTGACATTGTCGCCCATCTGTGCTGAGTACGGTACGAAAGTGATTGCGTCCGTCTTGATTCCGAGCGGCGTGAAGAGCGAGATTGCGCCAGCCTTCGCCTCTTCAAACTTCTTCTGGTCATAATTGACCTTGTCCATCTTATTGACGCCTACGATTATCTGCCTTATACCAAGGACGTTAGCAAGTATAACATGCTCCCTTGTCTGTGCCTGAACTCCGTCTGCAGCGCTGAGAACCAGCACTGCGGCATCAGCCTGGCTAGCTCCGGTTATCATATTCTTAACGAAGTCCTTGTGGCCCGGGGCGTCTATTATCGTGAAGTAGTACTTTTGCGTCTGGAAGTCCCTGTGCGCTATGTCTATTGTTATTCCTCTCTCACGCTCCTCTTTCATGGCGTCCATTACGAACGCGAACTCGAATGAGGGCTTGTTGTACTGCTGCGTGAATTCCTTGTACTTAGCTATATCCCTATCGGTTATCACGCCAGTCTCATAAAGCAGCCTTCCTACTGTCGTCGACTTTCCATGGTCCACGTGTCCTATAAATATTAGGTTCATGTGGGGTTTGTCTGTTGCCATTATTTCACCTTATTATTTACGCATTATGCTGATTGTTGAATTTTGCTCTGCCCGCGTTGCCTTCAGGATTATCTGTGCAGCGATGCAGTTGCAACGCGCTTCCTATTATCTAAGCAGAAATAAAAAACTATCGGCTTAATTCTCGACAGCCTTTCTGGGAAATACTTACGCAATCTATATGCAATGTTAAATATTTATAGCTTGCGTCATCGGCCCGCACGAAAGGCACCGTCGTCACACTGTTGTGCAAATATTCCAGTTTCTATTTCCATAAAGCTTTTTAAACATGGCAAGTATGCCTTTTTACATCCCTACAACCAAAGGCAGGTGCGCAATCCTTATAAATGGATATGTTAATTAACTCATTAGCCGCTCAAGCGCGGCACAAACGGTGAGAGAATGTTCGGAATGGAAATCCCGGATCTCGTAAAGAAAATGGATGAAGAGGACGAAGACGACGACGACTACGATGATGACGACGAAGACGACGACTCGGACGGCGAAGACTACTAAGCTTTCCCTGAGTACTCTTGCGATCATCGGTGTTGTGCTTTGCGTTGCGCCGCTTGGTGCCACAACATCTTTTATTTGTTCTCCACTCATTTTTGGCCTGTATTGATAGTGGCATGATTCTTTTCCGAAATGACAGGTCAGCGAGGCGTCGGCATCCTTTGATTGCCTGCGCTACATTTGCAATTACCTATACATTAAATACCTTGCGATATACAAATAATATACGGCCTGTATCCTGTGCATTTTGCACATGCGGCATATTCACGCTAAA
>JAMCYG010000019.1 GCA_023473425.1 Candidatus Martarchaeota archaeon | reverse complement strand
GCGTAACCTGGCAGCGCAGCTGGCTCCAGATGTTTAGACCTAGATGAGCGTTCACGCGATGATGAGGATCTGGAAATCAGATACATGAAGTAACCAGCTGGTCCGAGTTCAAATCTCGGCAACCCCAAACGCCATTTAGGCTCGATGTTGTGTGGAAGTGCTACTAAGCAGTATAGCAGGTAATTATGCGCTGTTTGCATAATGCTTTAAACTTTTAATCATAATTGGTATTCGGCCGCGCGGAACTCGATGAGGCGTACAGATCGTTTTAGCGTATGTAAGTAATATTATATTGGTGTGGATAATGGGTATGATTGGGGGTACAGGAAGAATTGTGGCGCTTGGCATAATAATAATCATAGCAGTGGCCGTGGTTGCAGATTACGCGATAAACAACTCGAAAAGCATCAACCAGCCTGCTATGCCAAGCCTGACAAGTGCAGTGCCCCCAGAATTCTCCGCAATCAGTTCTGCGGTCAACTCTTCAGGAACCAGAAATGCAACCGAAACTCTGGCTGCCATGGTGCAGGGATTTGGGCGCAATTCTTCTAATGTGTCGGTGCACTATAATGGCATATTCTATGGACATCTTTCAGGATTCGGATCTGTAATATCGCTCGACACACCGCTATACATAAACTATACGAGATCTGGCGGCAACTTCTCATTTTCCTTCAATGCCAGCGGTCTTCCGCTAATAGGGCCCATCTTCCTGAAATTGGTAAACAGCAGCAGCGGCGCTGAGGTGTGTTCTAATGCCAATCTAACCGCGCTCGAGGGCATGAATATATTGGGAATGAAAAGCAAGACGGTTTCATGCAGGCAGGCTTCGAAGTACGGGTTTTCAGTACAGCAGTTGCAGCACTTCAACTATAGCGATTTGGCTGGTTATGGTTTGACTGTAAATTACACCAGCGTGCACCAGAGCACTTATGATGGTCAGAACTGCACATACATATCAGGGAATGTAGGGCAGCCGTCCAAGTCAGGTGCAGGCAAATTTAGCATGTGCATATCCGATTACACATTGATGCCGCTGACTGTATATGCATCGTTCAAGAACACACAGGGATCGATGTACCTACTTTTAAACGAGACCAACTGAAGCCACGGATGGCGCTACCACTGTTATTATTTATATGAAACTGGCGGCCTCCCAATAAGAGACATTATGGTTTCGATATTGTCTCCTTCGGCAGAAACGTTCTTCTTAACTGCACCACACTTGGTGCACTTATAAACGATTTGTATCTTACCCCTAATATATTCAGCGCCTACCGGCTTCATCATCCCGCCGCAATTTGAGGCTCTATCACCAGGATTTACGTCCACGTGTCTGCTCCAGAGACAGTTTGGGCAATGGTCAGTATAGCCGGTGCCCTTAACCAGGAAGCCGCATATTTCGCAAATGAAATCTTCACTGTTCTTCCTGAACCTGCCTGCGCCTTGGCCCTTCACTGCCACTTACCCACCTACGTATAGTCTATGCTTTATGCTTTCTTAAGTATCATTCCATAATGGTACGCTCCAGCAGGGAACTCTTTCACAAGCTTGAAC
This sequence comes from Candidatus Martarchaeota archaeon, assembly GCA_023473425.1. Lineage (GTDB taxonomy): Archaea > Micrarchaeota > Micrarchaeia > Micrarchaeales > Micrarchaeaceae > JAMCYG01. The sequence goes on along the minus strand of JAMCYG010000019.1, from coordinate 45,223 downwards.
GTGCTAAAATATTCCATGTAGTCGCTCTGACTCATTCTTATATTATATGGCGGACCTATATCCATTTCTTCTTTCTTCCAATCTATGATTATCACTATACCGTTATCTTTCAGTATCCTATGTACCTCTTCTACTACATTGATGCCCACAGACTTTACATCATGGAAAACGTTTGCTAGGAGCACGACGCTGACTATCCCGTTGCGCAATGGAATTCTGGATAGGTCTGCCTGTATAAATTCGACATTGCTGCCAGGCACAACAGCCTTGGCCTTTGAAAGCATCTCTGCATTGCTGTCTATCGCATATAGCCTGGACGCATATCTAGCGATATATCTGCTGTAGTATCCTGCCCCGCACCCGAGATCTGCAACAGCCTTTCCATCTATAATCTTTTTCGGAATCAGCAGGTGCGGATCCTCTGTCAGCTTTCTTTTTGGGTTTAGAAGCTCCTTTATGCGCGCAAGAGTGGTGTTCATATAAATAGATTTACCCAAATAAAGATAAATATTCCATTTATATAAGCCGTTTTTGGGTTAAGAGCAGCAAAGCCATTGTAGTTTTAGTGTCATGTATGCCCTTGCCGCCGAGCTTTTCCATAGCCTCAGACAGACTCATCTTTTTTACTCTTATGACTTCATGGGCATCAGGGCGGGGATTACCTTGATACAGCCCTTTGGCAATGAAGTAGTTGTTTACAGTCCTGCTACTGCCGACAGAGTGGTACGTCCTCAGCACCAGCTTGAGGCTCTTTGCCCTGTAACCAGTCTCTTCTTCAAGCTCCCTAGCCGCTGCGCGCATTGGAGTCTCACCGCTGCTAACGTGACCCGCTGGTACTTCATATATGTATTTTCCTATCACCGGCCGGTACTGCTTCTCGATGACTATTCTTCCATCGTCTAAGATTGGTATTATAGTAACTATATCCGGCTCGACTACTTCGTAATAATTGACCCTGCTGCCCTTTATCATAAACTTCCTGCGCCTTATGTGTACCAACTTATGCATTGAACCACTTACTATTTTGTTATTACGGTGCCGCTCTCCAGGCGCATTACTCTGTCAAGCTTTTCTAGCGACCCGATAACCCCGATGCCTGCTCCGCTTGCTGCGAATTCCGCGCACGCTTCTATCTTAGGACCTATAGACCCTTCAGCAAATTTGTCTATGCTTTTCATTATCTCAGACGCCTTTGCACTTTTTATTGGAATCTTATTTCTTGGGAAATCCTCATAGACGTAATCCACATCTGTGAGTATGACAAGCATGTTCGCACCTATCTCCCGCGCAATTAGTGAAGATGTGTAGTCCTTGTCTATTACAGCATCTTCGAATGAGTATGAGCCACTAGAAACAGAAACAGGTATGCCGCCACCCCCGCAGCATATTACGTTGGTATGATTTAGCAATCTTTTTATTATTGGAGTCTCTACTACGTTTACTGGACGCGGTGAAGGCACCGTAATCCTATACTTGTTGCCAAACTTAGAATAGTGATACTTTTTTGCTACATCGAAAGCCTTAATCTGCCCTGCAGTAAATGCAGGGCCTATTGGTTTTGTGGGATTGTTGAAAGACTTGTCAGATTTCTTCACTACGACATGAGTTACTACAGTGGCGAACTTCCTGCTGCTAGTTTCACACTTGGAATTCAGGGACATCTCTGCTATCGAACCTATCGAGGCCTGCGTCTCTGCTGTCATAAGTGCGAGAGGCATTGGTGTGAGTTTTTGATTGGCTACGATATTCTTTATTAGTTCATCCCCTACTTGCGTGCCATTCCCGTGAGTTATTACTAGCTGCATTCCCTTTTCCTTCGCCATCGTAGCTATTCGTGTGGCCACTGTGGAAAGCTTGCTCTGCTCTTCTTTTATGCTCTGCACTCCTCCAGGGCTCATCAGTGCATTGCCGCCCAGCGCTATGACTATCCTTTTTGGGCCTGTCATAGTTAGTTAATCTGATTCCCATACTAAATATTTTTGCGTGCAATCATCTAATGCCAGATACGGCGCTAGATAGTGATAGTAGTATGCCTTTGAATTTTTCATTCGAAAAGCTCTTTGCTGGAAAGTGGATAGCTGGAGCACACATGGAAGATGCGATTGACAGGGCCAGAAGGCTGAACAGGCATGGAATTGGGACAATATTGAATTATTTAGGAGAAGACTTCAAAGATAAGAAGGACACCCAAGACGCTGTAAGTACATATATCAGCCTCATCAAAAAGATACATGATGGAAATGTGCGGGCTGATATAGCGGTAAAACCTACGCAGATAGGACTAAGTATAAGCTACATGTACGCTGCGAAGAACTATTCAGCTATACTAGAATACGCAAGAAAGAATGGTGTATTTGTGTGGCTGGATATGGAAAGCCACAGATATGTAGAAGATACCATAAAGCTGTACTTGGAGCATCTTAGCAGCCATAAGAAGAAGGATACAGGCATATGCATACAATCCTATCTGAGACGCAGCAGGCGCGATATTAGCAAGATAGTAAAGAGAAATGGCGTTATAAGGCTCGTGAAGGGGGCCTATAAAGAGTCAGATTCAATAGCTTATGCAAATAGGGCAGAGGTTACGGAAAACTACTCAAAACTCATGAAGTACCTGTTCGCGCATGCAGACAGGTTCACGATTGCAACACATGATATGAAAATGATTGAACTTGCATTAAGCCTAGACCGCTCAATGCACAAGGATATGACACTAGCCATGTTGAATGGTATAAGAAATAGGTATGCTCTGAGCATTGCCAAAAAGGAAAATGTATACATATATGTGCCGTTCGGTAGTAGATGGGTTGACTACTCCATCAGGCGCCTTAGGGAGCTGAGCAATGCAGTTATAATAGTAAGGTCGCTATTCAGCAGATAATGCATGAATGTATGGATATTGCCTGCCCAAAAGAAGGTATATAGCATTAGATAGATAACATTTAACGGCGAATGGCACAATTGATGTACATAGCCCCGTCGTCTAGCGGCCAAGGACCGCGGGCTTTGGACCCGCGTACATCGGTTCGAATCCGGTCGGGGCTATGATCGATTCAGCCTGGTTGAATGAGGTAAGTGAGTATGGCAATAAACCTGTTTAATCCAGTCTACACCGGCTTTTATTCAGCACTGATCACTGCATTTCTATTAGGAGTAGTTCATGGTATAACTCCCGATGAACACACTTGGCCGATTACATTCTCATACGCAATTGGGACTACAGGAAGGGCAGGAGGTGCAAAGGCGGGCATGATCTTTTCTGCAGGCTTCACATTACAGCGCGCAATACTGAGCGAAATAGCATTCTTTGCGCTATCTTCAGTATTTTTCCTGCCATATTATGAGGGTATAATTTACATAGTAGTCGGCGTAGTAATGACGCTCTCTGGCCTGTATATAATGAAGAAGCTCAGGTACCCGCATTTCCATACTATAGAAATGTTTCTTAGCGAAGTATTCGGCGTGCACAGAAAGGATAGCAGAGACCAGAGTCTTGAGATGCACCACGCACTGAACCCCATATATTCTAAAGATACCGAAATGCGTGCTGTGCCAACAAGGTTGGCTTTTGTGCACGGCCTTATTGCAGGATTCGGATTCGGGGCCTTTGCATTGATACTATTTACAGTAATATCGCCATCTATGCCAAATCCATATGTTGCTTGGCTTCCTGGCTTCGCGTTTGGGATAGGTACCATGGCTATGCAAGTAGCATTCGGTAGCCTCTTCGGTGTATGGATAATGCGGGTGAAGAGGTTGGGGGAAAAGGGTTTGCGCTACGTTTCCAGAGGAATAAGCTCATGGGTTCTTGCATATGGAGGTATGGTGTTTGCTGTAGGTGGGCTGCTCACTATAGCGTATCCAGGGATATTCAGTATAGTGATAAATACAGGTATAAAGGTCCACAATTTGGACCAGCTAGGAATAGGTTTCTTCATGGTCATAATATCAGTGGTAATAATAGGAATCGTTGCATATGTCGTGATGATGCGTAGGGCCGAAAAGCTCTATGGGAATGAGATAAATGGAAGAACAGCCCATAGCATCAAGTGATTGCCTGCTGTATAGTTTATGATTTAATATACTGTTTGGAGAATATTTCTATTACTTTGGCGCTGAAAAAGAAAAGTTTAAGGGCGATTGCGTGCGCTGCAGCAGGAAGGACTTTTGCATTCTTATAGCCATGTCAATAATAGGGATAATCTCTTCTGCGATGGTACTATACGAGTTGGATATTGCCCATACTCTGCCGCCATTGTGCCAGCTAGGCAACGTTAGTGGGATGCAGATAAACTGCGCCAAAGTCCTGCTATCGCCGTACTCGAACATAAGCATATTTGGGTTCAACATATCGCTGGACTTCCTTGCGGTCTTCTGGTTTATCGTGAACATATTCCTAGTAATAGCGTTGGTCACTATAGCCGACAGGCCGGCAAGGGCGGTGTTCAAGGGCTTGTTTGCTTGGAGGTTTATAGGCCTGATGATAGTGCCGTACTTAGTTTATATGGAGTTCTTTGTTATCCATAGCATATGTGTATATTGCACGATAATGCACGGTGCAATACTGGTAGACTTTGGAATAATAAGCTACCTAGTCTTCTCGAAGAACGCAAGGATACGCACATCTCTATTTGGGCAGAACCAGTAGCCATATCAAGCGTTGTCGCTATCGAGCAGCATGGCAAGCACTTTCTTTATAACAGAGTCCTTTGCACCTTCCTCTGAAAGCATGTTGAATAGCGCTGCTGCATCGATGCCCCCAGTAAACTTCTGCTCTTTTAGTTTCGCCGAAAGAGTGTTCATGCCAAGCTCTTTTACAGACCTATTACCTGCTCTGCTGGATCTGACGTCTGTTATCGCCTTATCTAATTCTGCGCTTTCCATGCCGCTAGAGTCTATGCTTATGTATGCCTTAGCTGCATATCTCTGCAATACCTGCCTTACAGGCATATCCACGATTGTGAACCCATTGGCCATAGTCCCCTCAAGCAGTATTCTTACTATGGGCTTCTCTGCTGACTCCCTAAGCACGCTCTCCATCTCACGCTCACACCCTTCTTCTATATCCTTCGGCTTAGCACCTTCTAGTTTGAGCGTCTTAACATACAGCTTCCTCGAACCTATTGGGATGAACTCATGCTTATGTGTAGAGGTGTCGAACAGAATGAACCCCTTAGAATCCTGCTCACCATCTTTGAGCTGGGTGAGCACCGTACTGCCAGGTATTAGGAAGGGCTTCCCGTGGACTGTCCGCTCTACTTTACTGTGTATGTGGCCGTCTATATATAAGTCAAACCCATCCGGCAGCTCATTTTCGTGTATGAACTCGTCATTGAACGGAAGGAGCTCGTACGTAGACTGATGAAACATGAATATGTTGAATGCCCCGCTTACAGGCTTCGGGGCTAGCTTCTCTAGAAGAGGTTTAACTCTTTCCTCAGAAGTCCCACCCAGGCCAAACACAGCAACCTTCTCGCCATCTTTCTCTATTACGGTAATCGACTCGCTCGTGTCAACTAAAAGACCGGCAATGCTGAGCAGCATGAGAGCATTTTCTTTGCCTTCCGCCACCCTTTCATGCGTCCCAGACACTGCAACTACAGGTATATTAGTATGATTTCTCTCGCTTGGGTTCAGTAGGTTTCTATATGCCGTGACTTTGGCAGTCCAATTCCTCTCAGAAAGCGATTTGAATATTCTCAGGCCCTTTGCTAGGACATCCGGCTTCGGAAATCTCTTGTCAAACACATCTCCAGGTATCAGTATTGCGTCAGCCATGCCGCTTGCCATTGTGAGAGCCTTTTCTGCTTGGGTGAATGAGTCTTCATAGAACCTTTCGTACCCGAAATGCATATCTGATACTATCGCTATCTTCATTTCACCGCCTTGGCATTGCTTTCTGACACCCTATTTGATATTCGCTTTACCAGTTCCATGACGAACTTCTCTGCATTTTCCTTGCTTGGGCCATATGCGCCTGCAGCACATGGATGCCCGCCGCCTGTGCCCCCTATGATATTAGCGCACTCCTTCATTATGATGCCGAGGTGCAATGAGTACTTTTCATCAAGTGTCGGCCTCAGCCTAGATGATACAGCTATTCCAGACTCATTTTCTGAATAGAATATGGAAGCATCAGCGCCGATGTTTATCGCTGCGTCTGCAACGTCACTTGCATGTTCATGCGCATGACCATATACGAACAATAATTCTTTCAGCACTTGCGATTTCGAGTGGCACAGATCAGATATTATGCCTAGCCTATGCTCTGGATTGGGCTCTTTGTAGAACTCTTCCTGCAGGTCTATGTAGCTGGTGCCGGCTTGTTGAAACAGCTCTGCAAGCTGATAGAACGTCTGATAGGATGCATTCTTGAATCCAGCAGAGTCTGATATTATGCCGAGAGCCAGCAGTTTAGACTCGCGAATGGATATCTCTACCTCCATTTCCTTCACAATTTCGTACACCATGCTGGATGTAGAGTTGTAGCTCTCATCATTGAAAGAGAACACTGATTTATTTGGTATTTCGCTGCGCGCATGATGGTCTATTATCAGTATATCATGTTTAAACTCCTTCAGACTGCCCTCAAACGGGCCGCACCCCTCAAAGTTGTTCACGTCTACCAGCAACACTAGCTTGGCATCGCCAATGAAAGACTTTTCGAACTTGCTGCCGTAGCCCAGCTTTTCGAGAGTGTTGGCTGCATTTCGGGTTATTGAGTCCGGGGCGGCTATCATGCTGTTCTTCAGGATCTTTGAGAGTATTATGGCTGAGGCGACGGAGTCGGTATCGCCGATCGAATGGAAGGTTATCAGCACTTTCTTGTCTGCCGCACTGGCAAGAATGGATGCCGCTTCCTTAAGGCCTATGCTGTTCATTCCCCATGCACTGCTGCCTGCCCGTTCTGCGCCTCGCCTATAGCGCTAGACAGCTTCGCCCTCATATCCTTCTCCTTTGCTGTAAGCTCAGAGTACTGCTTTTCTATGGACTTGAGGCGCATCTCGGTGAACTCCTGCTTGTCCTTTATATCTTTTATAGCATCAGCCTTTGGCACTTCTATGAAGAAGCCGCCGACGCTCTTGTATATTGTGCCGCTGGCTTTCTCAGCTTCTTCCAGAGCCTCTTTGTACTCCACCTGCCTCATCTTGAACTGCTCCTTCTGTATAGATATGGATTGAAGCTGTTCCTGTACTACCTGGTATTCGCCAGCCATCTTGTTGAGCTCTTCTTGCTCCATGCTATCACTTTCATATATTATTTGTCCCGACCGCTTAAAATGCTTGCCATCGGGCCTATCTGTCTATCTCTCCCATAACGAGGTCAAGAGAACCGGATATTACGACAAGGTCTGCGAACTTCGCACCTTGTGCTATCTTTGGTAGCACAGATAGATTAATGAATGTCGGCGACCTGAGGGATATCCTATATGGCTTTTGCTTGTCCGGGACCATGTAGATAATACCCTCACCCTTCGGCAGCTCCCTGTGATTCACCACTATATCTGGCTTCGCAGATGGACCTATCAGTTTGATTGGCAGACCCATCACATCGGGATTCTTCGGCATCATTTCCAATGCCTGCCTTATTATCCTTATGCTTTCCAGCATTTCGCGGTATCTTACCCTGTACCTATCGAAGTTGTCGCCCTTGGATCCTGTCGGTATATCGAACTTGATCTTGTCATATATGTAATAAGGCATCTTTTTCCTGATATCATATTCTACGCCAGAGCCCCTTAGAACTGGGCCTGACACGCCATACTCTATGGCCGTTTCCCTATCTAGAATTCCTGCGCCCTTCATTCTCTCCATGAATATAGGGTTGCTTTCTGTCACTTCGGGATACTTCAAGAAGTTGCTCTCGAGATAGTCTGTGAGCTTGTATGCCCTGTCAACGAAGTCGCTTGGCAGCTGCTTGTTGAAGCCGCCTAGCCTAAGGTTGACATAAAACATCCTGGTGCCGGAAACATCTTCCATGAACTTGAGGATTTCCTGCCTCTCCCTCATGCACCACATAAACATAGTAAACATCTGTCCTAGCTCGTTGCACTGCGTTCCTAGCCATATCAGGTGGCTGGCTATTCTCTGAAATTCAAGCATTACCACCCTAGCTACCTGTGCCGCCTCTTTTACCTCATTCCCCACAGCTAGTTCTACAGTAGAAACATACAGGTCGTCCCAGCAGAAAGATGCTACATAGTCCAGCTTCTCGGTATATGAAGGGCTCTGCATATACATTCTGTTCTCCATAAGCTTCTCGACGCCTCTATGAAGGAAGCCTATATGCGGCTCTACGTCCTTCACAGTATCACCATCGACATCCACTACGAGCCTAAGCACTCCGTGGGTGCTGGGATGTATGGGACCAACATTTATTCTCATTATTGACATTAAGCCGCCTTCTTGTATTCCTTGCCCCATTCGAAGTCCTTCCTAAGAGGATATTCACCGCTGTTCCATTCTTCGAGCAGCAGCCTCTTTACCACCCTGCCAGTAACTTCTATGCCGAACATCTCGTACATTTCCCTCTCATACCAGTCAGCAGATTTGAATATGCCGATAACACTTTCTATTGATGGCTTATCATGGGGAAGCTTAACGCTGATTATGCTCTCATCATTGGCCTGTAGGTTGTGGAGTATGTATATGACCTCAAAGCGGTCAGGATAGTCGACCGCGGTTATCTTCTTAAGGTAGCTGTACCCCTTCGCCTTCAGCTCTCCCAATTTCTTCAGCAACGCTTCTCTCTCTATCTCCGACAGTTTTACCACCTACTTTATCCTGTAGTTTCATCATCGCGGCGAACAGGTTCTCCGGCTGCGGCGGGCAGCCCACCACATAGACATCTACCGGCAGCACCTGATCTATACCTTGTATTATATTGTAGCTTTCCCACCAGGGGCCGCCAGATGTTGCACATTCTCCATACGCAATCACATATTTTGGCGTTGCCATCTGGTCATAGAACCTCTTCACTCTCGGCACCATCGATTTTGTTACCCAACCTGCTACTATCATCACATCATTCTGCCTTGGAGTGGACCTGAAAAGCAGGTATCCTTTCCTTTCTGCATCAACACCCGATGCGCCGAATGCCATTAGCTCTATGCCGCAGCATGCGAGCCCGAATTGTGCCGGCCAAAGCGAATTGGACCTTCCCCATTTGATTATGTTCTTTGAAAGCATTTTGGTGACATCGCTTAGCCTGGTAAAAAGCGCATTTGGGGGGACTTTGTAACTTTTGAGCGACTGCGCGGTTATAGCGCTCATCTCTTTTTCTGCATTGAGGAATTCCTCTTTGGAATATGGCGCGTCAGACATGCTTATCACTAGCTATTTTGTATCCGATCAGAGAAATCGCCATTGCAGCTATTGCTAATGCTATTACCATAATACCTGTGCCGAAGCTGGCTTTGTTGGATACTGTCGACCATATTATCAGTACGGCAACTATAAGCTCAAATGGTAGAAAGAGCATATAATAAGGAAGGTACTCGTTATCTACATCCATACTGCTGCCGATAGTGACCTCGCCACTCTCATAGGGCGCATTCTTCACAGGATTGCCGACCGGCTTCCTGCCTATAATTTTAGCCCCAAGTAGCAAGGCTGCTGGAAATCCGATGCCAAATAGTAGGAAGAATAACAACGCTATGTAATTGTACAGCATGCTACCGCACCATCAGCAATATGGCAATTGCATGTAATTATTATAAAACCGAAAGGTAATGATGAATCATGATACTACTAGCCTATTACGATGGGGATCCTGTAGGCCACAATACTGTTGATTTGCTGGAGCCTTATCTACTCGAAGCAACACACGTCGACAAGTTCAAGATTGTGCAGCTTAGCGAGGCACCGATATATGCAACCGAGAGCGAGCTCCCAAAAGCGGAGCTGGTCATGTTCATAAGCAAACACTCGAGCGCCAAAGGAGTGACCTCATTCACTGTGCATTCGTGCGGCAACTGGGGTGAAAGCGCAGATCTGGGAGGCAAGCCAAAGGCATTGTGCAGATCTGACCCAATAGCGATGTGGAAGCTTCTGAATGTGATAAAGAAGGAAAACAGGTATGAAGGTGTAGCCGTCACGTACGAGGCGACGCATCACGGCCCACTAATAGAGAAGCCTTGCCTATTTGTCGAAGTAGGAGGCAATGAGGCTGCACTGAAGAACAAAGATTATGCAAGCGTGCTTGCCAAGTCAATACGAAGGGCCATAACTGAGGTTAACCAGCCAATACCGAAGGTTGCGATAGGCATAGGCGGGACGCATTATCCTGAAAAGTTCACGCGCATGGCGCTCAATAATGGAGTAGCATTCTCGTACATAATGTCGAGGTACAATGTAGCCAATACCGATATGCTCAACAAAGCAGTCAGTATGTCAACTACAATGCCAGAGTTCGCGGCAATAGAGTGGAAAAGTATCAAGGCTGATGAAAGGAAGAAAGTAATCGATGTGCTCGACGCAATCGGACTCAGATATGAAAGAATATAAGTTTTAACTGAGCTTACTGACTGTAGGACTGTTGTTGATGAAGGCTTTATACGCAACCCTGATTACAGTTCTGTCGATCGCACTATGCGTAGGCATACCCAGTGCGCAGTATTGGTTTCAGAGCGGCGCGGTTGGCACCTATAATTCCTCGCAGAACTCTGGAGCGGCAGTGACAATAGAGACTGTATATCAGAACACGTCGGTGGGCTCCTTTGGTTTTTGGGTAGGCGAGACCCTTTCAAACGGCGCATTCGTGCAGGTCGGATATGAAGTGGAAAATCAGAGTGGATATTATCCGACAGACTGCAATCTAAACGGGTGTAACGGCTCTGTCTACATATCTGCAGGCATCCCGACATGGTTCTGGGAGTATTTCCCTAGCAACTATAACGGGAGTTCTTTCCTTGGAGGAATAGGGCCGAATGACTCTGCTGGACAGAATGGGAGCTTCAATACGTATTCCATGAATTCATCTGGTGACGTATGGTCCTTCTACTTTAACGGACAGAAAATAGGGTCGGCTAACATGGGCACTGCGAATTCTGGGGCGAACCCTCCTTCAGCTCTGGGAGAACTAGCTGAAGTGTACGACAACTCCCAATATATGAACCCTGTAGAGTTCAAGAACCTTAAGTATTTCGATAATGGGGAATTCATACAAGTGCCAGTAGCCTATTCCACCATATCATACGGTAAAGGAAGCGACACACTATTGCCAAATCTGTATGGTGTGGAGGAGGTAGGCAGCTATACAAATGTTTTCAGGGTCGGCTCCGGGATTCCGCTCAACAACCAGAGCAGGCTATGGTCAATCGGATACAGGCTTGCAATCATATCTGACTATGGCAACATAAGCTCTAACAACAACTATTCTGGCAGCGCCATAGCGTACATAAGCGCACCAAAATATGTCTACATAAATAATACCGTACGAGAGATGTTTGTAGGATGGTCAGGGACAGGGTATGGCTCGTACAGCGGCACTCGCAACAATTCGAGCGTGCTTATGGCCGACAACATAACCGAAACAGCGCATTGGCAGAAGCAGTATTATGTGAATGTAAGCAGCGAATACGGAGTCGCAGGCGGCAGTGGTTGGTATGATAATGGAAGCACGCTTGCATTAAGCGCATACCCAAAAATACTGAGCGAGGGCATAGGAGTGAGGGAGGTGTTTACAGGATGGAACAGTGCTGCGGGAGCTATCAACAGCACATCAACAATAAGCGTGAATTCGCCTATGACAATAAATGCGATTTGGACTGAGCAGTACCTCGTAAACGTAACATCTTCTAGAGGGGTTGTCAGCGGGAATGGATGGTATAATAGCGGCAGCACTGCGCACATAACACTGAGCAATTATACAAAATATATTTCTAATAACTCAAGAATATCATTTGAGAAGTGGAGCAACGGCTTGAGCACGGCCAACTTCACAACTGTTGTAAGCGGGCCTGTTCTACTTTCTGCGTCCTTTGGAACACAGTATTTAGTAAGCTTCGCCCCGCGCAATGCGCATGGCAGCAGTATAGATGCCAGCTATGTGGAAGTATCTGGAAATACGCTTCCGGTTGATGGGGCATTTATGTTTCCAGGCACGTATGAGCTGCGCTATGTCAAATACAAGGGAATTAATGTTTCTGTGGATGAGAATTTCTCTGTGACAGGGCCTTCGGTTATTCCGTTCGATGCGCAGATTTATAATGTAAGTGTCTACGCTAGGAGCATGCTTGGTGGGAGGGTGAATGCGAGTGCAATGCTGACATTCGAGAACGGTACGGTATTCAGTGGCTATCTCGGCCCGAACGGATCTATTTCTTTCACCGACGTACCTTACGGGTATGTTGGCGGCTATCTTTACTACAACAACATGAAGGAGCAGGTTGCCGCAGGTTATGGTTCTAACGTGACCGTAACGTTCATAGACCCGGTAACATTTACGATTACGCTGGGGGTAATAATAGTAGCTATTGCAATCAGCGTGCACACTTACAGGAGCAGGAAACTAAGGCGATGAGATAAGCACAGTCTATGATTCTTTCCTAAAGATTTTCGGTAGTTATACACCGGTGCAAGAGGTAGCCATACCTGTGATTGCGTCTGGAAGCAACTGCTTGATAACGGCGCCCACTGGTTCCGGAAAAACAGAGGCAGCAGTAATACCACTCATCGACAAGATGTCCCGCATGCCAGAGGGGGAAAAGAATGGGATAATGCTCTTGTATATAACACCATTGAGAGCCCTGAACAGGGACTTGATACTAAGATTGGAGAAGATTTGTGCCTCTAATAGTGTAAGTATTTCAGTCAGGCACGGGGACACAACACAGAGTGAAAGGGCAAAACAGGCGAGGAAGGCGCCAATGTTTATGATAACAACACCTGAAACGCTTCAGAGCATACTACCAACTAAGTACCTCGGCAAGGCGCTCAGCAACGTAAAGGCAGTAATTGTAGATGAGATTCACGAACTCTACCAGAGCAAGAGAGGGGCGCAGCTTTCCATAGCGCTGGAAAGGTTGGAGAGGATTGCGCCAGGATTCCAGAGAATAGGGATAAGCGCTACAATAGGGGACGTAGGTGCAGTATGTAGCTATCTGTTCAACAATAGGGAATACAAAGTCGCAGAAGATACCAAGAGCAAGAGCATGACAGTAAAGGTAGAAATGCCGCGTTCGGGATATGATGCGGAGCTTGAGCCTATGAAAAAGAGATTCGGGCTTGACTCCAGTTCGCTTGCAAGGATCAGCACGATAGGAAATTATATAGGCAGTTCTAAGTCGACAATACTGTTCGCAAACACTAGGCAGATAGTAGAGAGCCTTGGGAACAGACTAATATATGCAGATCGGCTCAAGAATTTCGGAGGCATACGTGTCCACCACAGCTCCTTGGACAAGGAGGATAGAATAAGCACGGAAAATGCATTCAAGTCCGGAGCTGTAAAGAGTATAGTCGCCACTAGTTCTCTTGAGCTTGGCATAGATGTAGGTGCTGTCGACCTTGTTATACAGTACGGCTCTCCACGCCAGGCGTTAAGGCTAGCACAGCGCGTTGGTAGGAGCGGCCACAGCAGGTTCGGCACGGCTAATGGAATAATAGTGGCCACTTCGATGATGGATCTTGTAGAATCTTCAGTGATAGCAAACCGCACTATTGAAAAGCTGTTCGAGAGCTTTAAGATGCAGGAGGCTGCGAGTGACGTCCTGTGCACTCAGATATGTGGAATTGCACTCGACACTGATGGAATAAGCGCCGACTCGCTGCTCAAGATAGTCAATGGTTCATTCTTGTACAGGCAGGTCGACATTAAAAAACTAAACGAGCTGCTTGCCTTCATGGCGTTGCACAGGCTGATAGGCTTTGACGGAACAATGATTACCAGAGGCACTAGGACTAGGGCGTACTACTACGACCACCTAAGCGTTATACCCGATACGAAGAGGTTTATCGTGAAAAATATAATAGGTAACAAAATTATATCAAGCCTGGATGAGAGATTTGTGACTGCTAATCTAGATGAAGGCTCGGTTTTTGTGACGAAGGGCCTGCCATGGAAGATAATTTCGATGGATAAAGATGTCATAAGTGTCGAGCCTTCTACAGATGTAGATGCTGCAGTGCCAGATTGGGAAGGGGAAGATATTCCAGTTAGTAAAGGAGTTGCAAATGACGTTATTGAAGCCGTAGCTGCCCCTGAAAAGCTGAAAAATGTGCCAGTCGGGCTCAGCAAAAGCCTCATAGGTGCAATAAGTGATTTTGCTAAAGAGCAGGCCAAATGCTATGCAGTTGGAAGCACGCGTGTGGTAATAGAAAGGCTCCAGGACCATAGCATAATGCATACAGCACTTGGCACTCTTGGGAATGCTGCGCTTGGCAGGCTGCTTGCTTATATGATATCGGCCAGGACTGGAAGAAGCATCGTGACAAAAATATCCCCGTATATGGTGCTATTGGAGGTTGGCAAGAACATTGATCTGCTCCATATGCTTAAGTCTGTTGGCCACAAGTCTGTGAAGTCGATGCTTATAGGCTCGCTTGGCGAGACTGATCTGTTCAGGTATAGGTTCATCAACGTTGCAAAGACGTTCGGTATAGTGGACAGGGACGCTTCCCTGTCAAGATCTGTAGTGAATAGGCTGATCAGGCTGTACAAGGACACCCCTGTGTATGAAGAAGCGATAAGGGATACCATCAGCAACTTCTATGATTTGGACGCTATAGTGTCAATGTTCGAGGGAATCGAGACCGGGAGAGTTAGGCTTGATGAGATTGCACTAGATGCCCCATCTCCGCTTTCTAAGGCCATACTAGCTTCGTCATACTACGCTAAAGAGCTGGTATCACCTTTGCTGCCCAACAGTGAGATTGTAGGATCTTTTGTCGATTCAATAATGAGCAAGGATATATCGTTATTGTGCACGTATTGCGGCTTTAAGTTCTCAAGGGAGCTTAAAAGCCTCAGGGAGCAGAAAGGAATCTCGTGCCCGAGCTGCCACAGCCCAATGGTGTGCACATACAGCGACGAGTATGATAAGGCGGTAAAACGGAGGATAGCAGGAAGGAAGCTTTCCGGGAGCGACCTCCGCGCGATGAAGGATGCACTAAAGGAGGCAGATATGTTTTCTACATATGGATATAGGGCTGCAGTAGCCCTGAAGGTGTATGGAATAGGGCCGAGGACAGCAGCTCGCGCGCTGTTGATGTTCAGGGAAAGCGATGCAAAATTCTTTATGGATCTTCTTGACGAGCAGAAGAGATTTATACGGACAAGGAAGTACTGGACGATATAGGGCTATTCGCGCCTTTGTATATGTATGCCGCGTTCTGCAGGTATTATCTTCGTTGTTGCATTCTCGAACTGTATGGCGTTCTCCCTGCCATTGAAGTATGTGTTCAGGAAAACTGCTATTGCTGAAGTGCTGCTGTGCGGCTGTGTCGTTATCGACACGTTGAAGTCTGCCTCCTCCATCAGCTTTTGTGTATATTTGGATGACAGCGCAACAACGATGGTCATGTTCTTGTATGTCCTGATCGAATGTTTTACTTTTTCAACAGGAACGCCGTACTGAGTCAAAAATACTGTTTTGTAGTTTGGCGAGTTGCCAATCATCTTCATATAATCAGTATTGAACGCTATCGAGAACTTGCCTCCCCACTCTTTAGAGACCTTCCTTAGCGTGTTTTGAACCTTTCTGTCCTCCTTGATGGTAAAGGCTACTTTTGATGCGCCGAATGCTCTGGATGTCATGCATATGTCAATCATGACCTCGCGGGTGCACTTCCCCACTGCGAGTACTGTTATCATCTCCCCCAACTGCCTCAGATATTACCGCTTTTACCGCAAGGTTAATATTTGTAGATGCGGCAGATTACGCAGCCGGCTGCACTT
The DNA here is from genome assembly GCA_023473425.1 of Candidatus Martarchaeota archaeon. Lineage (GTDB taxonomy): Archaea > Micrarchaeota > Micrarchaeia > Micrarchaeales > Micrarchaeaceae > JAMCYG01. Next base: position 29,326 of record JAMCYG010000019.1, on the reverse strand, counting down.
CTTCAGCACCACTCTGGCCTGCTATTTCCTGGGCGTCAACTACCTTTGCCCCATTGGAAAGGCGCATTAACCTAACACCGCTAGCGCTCCTGCCTGTCTTCCTTATTCCAGAGACTGAGAACTTTATAGCCACACCTTCTGAACTTATCAATATCACGCTGTTTCCATCAGATACCTTCATTGACTTCACTACCTTCCCAGTCTTTGGAGTTATCTTTATATTAAGTACACCTGTGCCACCGCGGCCTTGCAACCTGTACTTTTCTATTTCTGTCACCTTTCCAAAGCCGTTCTCAGTTATCGATGCGATTTTATCCCCGGATTTGACTTCTATTATGTTAGTAACCCTGTCATCACCAGACAACCTTATCCCCCTGACGCCATACGCACCCCTCCCCATGAGCCTAACGCGGTTTTCATCGAACCTTATAGCCTTACCATTGCGCGTAGATATGAACAGCTCTGACTTTCCATCAGATAGGCATACGTCAACCAGGCTGTCCCCTTCATCCATGCTTATCGCCCTTATACCTGACGATCTTGGCCTTGAGAACGCCTCTGCACTCACCCTTTTCACTATGCCTTTCTGTGTCACGAAAGCTATGCGCTTACCCTCAAAAACGCGCGTGTTGACTATCTTCTCTATGCGCTCGCCTTCATCCAGCTTTACCATGTTCACTGCTGCCTTTCCTGCAGTATATCTGCCTTCCTCAGGAACCATGTACGCCTTAAGCCAGTATGCTGTACCCATGTTTGTGAGCATCAGAAGATAGTCCTTAGACCTACAGTATAGGACCTGCTTCACACGGTCTCCCTCTTTCGGTTGTATGGCTATCACGCCGCGCCCTCCGCGGTCCTGCTCCTTATAAGAATTCACAGGTAACCTCTTCAGGTACCCGTTAGCTGTGAGTATTACGCTTATGTCCTCATCCACTACAAGGCTCTCCCTTGTTATCTCTATGTCAGAGAGGTTGCCCATCACTTTGGTTCTCCTTTCCCTTGAATACTTTTCCCTTATGTCGGTAGTTTCCTCTGCTATTATCTTATACACTTCGGAATCGGCACCTAATATTGCATTATACCTGCTTATCTGATTTCTAAGCTCTGACTGTTCTGCTGCAAGAGACGACGTTTCAAGGTTAGTAAGCCTGCTAAGCTTCATGTCGAGTATGGCTACCGCCTGCTTCTCTGAGAGGGAGTACTCTTCAATCAGCCTTGACTTTGCCTCTTTGATATCCTTGCTGTTTTTTATTATGCCTACAGTGCGGTCTATATCGTTTACTGCTATTATCAGACCATCAACTATGTGGAGCCGGTCTGTCGCCACTCTGAGCTCGAACCTTGTCCTTGCTTTTATGGATTCTAAACGGTGGTCAACAAATATTTTGATGTACTGTTTGAGATTTAATGTCACCAGCCTTTTACCTATCACAGCTATGTTCGCTATTGGGAGAGTTAACTGCAATGGTGTGTGCTTGTAAAGCGTGTTAAGAACGTATTCTGTGTTTGCATCCTGCTTCAAATCTATCGTGACCCTTATGCCTTCCTTGCTGCTCTCATCCTTTACTCCAGATATCTCAGGCAGCTTCTTCTCCCTGGCGAGCCTTGCTATTTGTTCAACCATCGCGGCTTTGTTGACTGTGTATGGTATTTCCTTTATTACTATCCTGTTCTTGTGGCCATTCTCCTCTATTTCTGTTACCCCTCTTATCGTTACAGATCCTCTGCCAGTAAGGTATGATGCTATCAGCGACTCGGTGTTGAATATTATACCGCCAGTGGGGAAATCCGGTCCAGTTATATAATGCACCAGCTCGGCATTTTCAATCGCGGGATTCTCGAGATATGCCAGGATTGCATTGCACAGTTCTCTAAGGTTATGTGGCATGATGCTTGTAGCTACAGCGACAGCTATTCCAGCTGCTCCGTTCAACAAGAGGTTGGGCACCTTCCCAGGAAGTATTTCCGGCTCGGTCTCTGTATTGTCAAAGTTAGGTACGAATGGCACTGCCTCCTTCTCTAGATCTGAGAGCATTTCTTCGGCTAGGCTCTCCAGCCTCACTTCAGTGTACCTCTGTGCAGCAGGCGGGTCGCCGTCTATCGATCCCATGTTGCCCTGACCATTGACAAGCGTATGGTTCATTGTGAACTTTTGAGCCATCCTAGCCATTGTGTCGTATACAGCCACATCACCATGTGGGTGATACTTTCCTATCACGTCGCCAACTATCCTCGCGCTCTTCTTTGTCGGATGATTGTGCGTGTTCCCAAGGTTATACATTGAGTAAAGTATCCTCCTCTGCACAGGCTTGAGGCCATCGCGCGCGTCTGGCAGCGCCCTGCTTATTATGACGCTCATAGCGTAGTCTATGTAGTCCGACTGCATTTCGTTCTCTATAGGCATATCAACTATGTCCGGCATTGAACCACATTATACATCGAGGAAGGATACTTCCGTAGCGTGCTCCTCGATAAATTTTCTTCTCTCGCTCACATTTATGCCCATCAGGACTGAGAAAAGTGCATCTGCTTTCTGGGCATCAGTTATCGTTATCCGCTTTAATACTCTTGTCTTCGGGTCCATTGTAGTATCCCACAGCTGTTCTGGATTCATTTCGCCGAGACCCTTATATCGCTGCACGGCAGCCTTTCTATCGTACTTGCGCATCGCTACCTCCAAATCCGCGTCAGTATAAGCGTACATGACTTCCTTACCGTGGGTTATCCCGTACAGCGGAGGCTGCGCAACATATACATGCCCTTTCTCTATCAATGGGCGCATATACCTGTATATGAATGTAAGCAGCAGCGTCTTTATGTGGCTACCATCCACATCAGCATCTGTCAACAGTATTATTTTGTTGTACCTTATCTTGTCCGGATTGAAAGTGCTTTCTATTCCTGTACCAAGTGCAGTTACTAGCGCGTGCAGCTCGGCATTGTTGAATATCTTCTCCATACCTGCCTTTTCAACGTTTAGCACCTTACCCCTTAGCGGCAGGATAGCCTGATATAGCCTGTCCCTTCCTTCCTTGCTGGATCCTGCTGCGCTCCTGCCCTCCACTATGAAGAGCTCTGTCTTTTCTGGATCTGATACGGTGCAATCGGCCAGCTTGCCAGGTAGTAGCGTACCTTCGAAGACGCTCTTCTTCCTAGCCAGATCCCTAGCTCTTCTTGCAGATTCGCGCGCCTCTGCCGCAGATGTCACTTTCTCGATTATGCTGCTTGCATCTGCCGGGTTTTCTTCAAGGAAAGTACTAAACCCGTTGTAGAGAACCGTATCCACTACGCTCTTGATGCTTATACTGCCGAGCTTCTCTTTTGTCTGCCCCTCGAACTCCGGATTCTGCATTAATATGCTTATTATCGCTATAAGGCCTTCGCGGGTATCTTCACCGGTAATTGGTACCTGAGGTTTCCTAGAGCTTCCCCCATTGCCATTTTTCTTGGATAAATAGTTTGTTATGGCTCGGGTTATTGCTGTGTGAAATCCAGTTACATGAACCCCTCCTTCCCTCGTCCTTATGTTGTTGACGAATGATACTACATTCTCACTGTAGTTTTTTACGTATTGAAATATTATCTGTACTGAAACTGTATCTACAGTCTTTGATACGTTTATAGGCTTGGATACTTCTTCTGCGCTGCCTTTCAGGTACTCAAGGAACTCTGATACTCCCTTTTCAGATTTGTATTGTGTTTCCTTCCGCTCTTCGCCGCGTTCATCGATGAAAACTATGCTCAGGCCAGGGTTAAGATACGATATATCGCGCAGCCTTTCATCAAGCTCTATCGAGTCGAAACTGTCTACTGAAAATATGCTCGTATCGGGCTTGAACTTTATCGAAGTGCCAGTATCGCCAGACGGCACACTGCCGGTAATTTCCAGCGAGGAGGTAGGTGCACCCCTGCTGAAAGTCTCTCTGTATACTTTGCCTCCCTTCTTTACTGTGACTATGGTGTATTCAGAAAGCGAGTTCACGACTGTAAGCCCTACTCCGTGCAGCCCTCCTGACACCTTGTATACCTTGTTAGAGAACTTGGCACCCGCATGAATGGATGTCATTATAACCTCCAATGCTGGCCTGCCCTCCTTTTCCATGATGTCTACAGGTATGCCTCTACCGTCATCGGCGACCTCCGCTACGTCGCAGTTGTCTTCTCTTGTAAGGGTTATTTTTATATTTTTGCAGTACCCGCCCATCGATTCGTCCACGGCGTTGTCGATCACTTCGTAGAGTAAATGGATAAAGCCAGGGCTACCTGTGGACCCTATGTACATCGCAGGCCTTTTCCTTATGCCCTGCGGCCCTGAAAGGACTGTTATGTCCTTTGCTGTATACTCTCCATCCTCCATGAAAACCGCTACCTTTTCGTGCTAATTTTGCGGGAATAAGTATCGAAGAAATGCTCGCTATTAGTAGTTTTGTTTTCACATTTAAATGCCTTTTGATTCTGTTCAAAGACAAGGAAATGCCAATGATTAAATATAAAAAATACATAATCAATATTATGGACACACAAGCTAGGTTTTGGCACAAACTTCGCAGCGGCAAGGTTGAGTGCACTGCATGCGCAAGGAAGTGCAAAATACCAGAATCAGGCCATGGATTCTGTTTTGTTAGGAAGAATATTGACGGAAGACTCGTTCTGCCAGCCTATGGAAAGATAAACGCGATGCAGATCGATCCTATCGAGAAAAAACCCTTTAATCATTTTATGCCAGGCACGTACGTTTTAGGCATAGGAACATCTTCGTGCAATTTTGGATGCATGTTCTGCCAGAACCATAATATTTCTAAAGAGCACGAGATATCTGGAGTGGACGTAGATCCTTCGCATATAGTTGAGATAGCATTAGAGAATGGTGTGGAAGGTATAGCTTACACATATAACGAGCCGGCAATATTTATAGAGTACGCGCTTGATGTGGCTAAGATAGCCCATAAGAAGGGGCTCTACAACGTTTTCGTAACTAACGGGTATCTTACTTCTGAAGTTGTGGGCGCGATGAAGGGACTCATAGACGCTGCAGTAGTAGACTTTAAGGGGAATGGAGCTGAGAAATTCGCAAACAAATATGAGATGGTAGCGTCAACCGAGCCAATAAGGCAGACGCTGATCGAACTCAAGAAAGCAGGGATACACATAGAGATCACAGATTTGATAGTGCCAAATGTCGGAGACTCGCTCGATGAATGCAACAAGCTTACGTCGTGGATCCATGATAATTTGGGTGCTGATACACCAGTGCATTTTACACAGTTTCACCCAGATTACAAGATGCTCGATTACCCTATCACAGATTACAGAACCTTGCTGAAGCACTATGAAATCGCAAGGGGCAATGGACTAAACTATGCATACATAGGCAATATACCAAACAAGTACGAGAGCACATATTGTCCAGAGTGTGGCAAGCTTGTCATAGGTAGAGAGAATATGCACACCACAAAGTGGGCGCTAAATGAGAATAACGAATGCAAGAGTTGCGGTGCAGCGATACCCATAACAGGGAGCAGGCCGAGGCGGTTTAGATACGAGGGGATACGCGCGCTGTATTGAAATATATTATAGTTTTGTATCAATTTATTTTTGGTGTGTGGGATGGTTAAGAGGGTAATAATTATAGGGGCCGCTGGCAGAGACTTCCACGATTTCAACGTGCTTTTCAGGGACAACCCAGAGTATCAGGTGGTCGCATTTACTGCAGCGCAGATACCATATATAAGCAACAGATCTTATCCAAAGGAATTGAGCGGGAAGCTCTATCCAAAGGGAATAATGATATATGACGAGTCAGAGCTCCCAAGCCTGATAAAGAAGTACAGCGCCGACATATGCGTCATGGCGTACAGCGATTTGCCATATTCAGCAGTGATGGACAAGGCCAGTATAGTAAACGCGGCTGGCTCAGATTTCTGGATTATCGCGCCGGAAAAGGCGATGATAAAATCCTCGAAACCAGTGATAGCTGTTTGTGCAGTGAGAACCGGTTGCGGCAAGAGTCAGACATCAAGATATATTGCAAAGCTACTTAGGGATAAAGGGCTTAGGGTAGTTGTTATAAGGCACCCGATGCCGTATGGCATACTGAAAGATCAGGCTGTCCAGAGGTTCTCTAAACTCTCAGATTTGGATAAGTACAACTGCACCATAGAGGAGAGGGAAGATTATGAGCCGCACATAAGGAATGGGTTTGTGCTGTACTCTGGAGTTGATTATGGGAAAATACTAAAGGCTGCTGAAAAGGAAGCTGATGTTATATTGTGGGATGGGGGAAATAATGATGCCCCGTTTATAAAGCCGGACCTGATGATAACAGTTGCTGATCCGTTCAGGGCTGGAAATGAGCTCAGCTATTATCCTGGAGATGAAGTTGCCAGAATGGCTGACGTGCTGCTGATAAACAAGGTAAACTCAGCACCAAAAAAGAGCGTTCATGAAGTGGCTACTAACCTGAAGAAGATAAATAGCAGGGCAACGATACTTTATGCTGCATCTGAAGTCTGGGTGGATAACCCTGCAAGTGTAAAGGGAAAGAAAGTGCTGATCATAGAAGATGGGCCCACAATAACGCACGGAGGGATGGGTATAGGTGCAGGTACTGTTGCTGCAAGAAAATACAAAGTATCTAGTATCGTCGACGCCAAAAAATATGCAGTAGGCGAGATACTTGCCACATATAAGAAGTATCCGCGGCTCGGAAAGGAACTCCCAGCTATGGGGTATGGGGCAAAACAGATTAGGGACCTTGAAAGTACTGTGAATAGGTCTAAGTGTGATGCAGTATTATCCGCTACACCCACTAATCTTAACGCAGTTATAAAAGCCAATAAGCCCATAATACAAGTACATTACGAATTGAAGCCGCGTGGGAATGATTTTGATACGATAATATCGAAGTTTGCTAGTGGTGTGTAACCTGTGAAGTATGCTAAACTGCTTTTTATATTGCTTTTAGTGGGCACAATAGATGCAGCTTATTTAGTTGTAGTTCACTTCAGCCCAGCGGCGCTCTATTGCCCAAGTGGAAATTCACTTATAGACTGCGCAAGTGTAGTACAAAGCCAGTATTCTGTAGTGCTTGGAGTGCCGCTCGCAGTGTTAGGGCTAATTTGGACTGTTGTTGCGCTGGTCCTTTTCTTAAAGATAGGGAGAGAGAAAATGCCATTTGCTGTAAACGTTTGGGGCCTGCTTGGATTGGTAGGTGTGTTTTATTCAGTAGTATCGATGATTGCTCTGGGCAAGGCGTGCTTGTACTGCTCTGCGCTAGATATTTTGATATTCGCTTCAATACTAACCTCATACATAGGTAGATAACGGCACCTGGCAACCATATGCTGCTCGCATGCAGTTGCAGGAATAGTTATAAATAATCACGGGAATAAAGGTATCTGTAACTTATCCTGGGCCCGTAGCTCAGCTTGGTCAGAGCGGCTGGCTCTTAACCAGTAGGTCGGGGGTCCAAATCCCCCCGGACCCGTATTAGCTATCCCAGCTATGGCTGCATCCAGTCTATTTCGTAGTATTCGTGCCTGCTCTTCGGGAGTTCTATTTTCCTTACTTTGTAGTATGTTACTGCAGTCTCCCTGTCAACGATTCCTAATATCAGTTCCATCTTCTTGTCTATGGCCTGCCTTATGGCAGAAGCGAGCTCGCGGCCGCCTATGTACTCTTCTTCTCCAAGGGATAGCATCGCATATTTCGGCGCATCGTTTGGCGGAAAGCACGCTTCGCCGCCTGCCCTGTGGTAGAGTATATAATCTATACCTTTCTTGCCCCTAGCCGCGCCGCTCTTACCTGGAATTGCTAGTATGAATGTCTTCCTGACAGAGTGTGCAACTCTTATAGCCCTGGCCCATTCTGATATAAGCATCTTCGAGTTTTTGGGGAATACCTGTATTACGTGTTTGGAATGCATCCAGTTCTCATCCTTTACTGGCCTGGCGCCAGGAAAATACACTCTGAAATGCGTGCCGAACTTAAACCCGGTTTTTATAACGAATCCTTTCGTTCTCCAATCTTCGTATACCTGATTCAGCATACTGAAATCGCTCCTTCTGGCAGAAGCCGCCTTCTCAACAGCGCGTTTGCTTGAATTATCCAGCTTAAGCATTCCGCGCGACATTAGAAACATTGTCTCAAAGATATCGAGCTTGTTGGCTTTTCCTCTCTCTGCAGCTTTGTAAGTGCCATACTGGCCAATCCAGAATTTATCATATATTTCCCTTGCTTTCTCGTCAGAGCCCACCATAGAGAAGAGGTCATCCTTGAAGAACACGCCAGTTAGCCTATATTTCGGTAGATTAATCGCCTGCGCAGGATACTTTTTCACAGGCAGCGTATTAGGCTCAGTGTACTTATGATCCGAGTATTTGGCAATTAGACCCCTGTCTCTCCAGTCTTTGTACGAGAAGTATCTTGCCGCAAGCTTCTTGCTGTTTGAAAATATAGATGCAACCTCGTTGAATGATGCCGCAGAGCCGTTGATAGAACATTCTGCATTCCTTACGTCCATTAGGTAGAGCAGCTCTTCAGGTCTTACCCTTAGCTCGCCTTCTACTACGTCGCCGAAGCTGCCTTTGATGAGCAGGTCGTTGGTTGACTGGTCGTTAGGTACTATCCTGTTCTTTGAAACCATCTTCAGCGAAAGCATTTGAGCACCAGTGTCATTTACGCACGTCTTGTAAAAATCTTGATGAGAGTTCCTCTTCGGCAAAACTCATCTTTCCAGGCACTATTATAGTTAGCATGCCTCTTTTAACAGCTTTTGCATACACATCGAGAAGTTCAGCAGTGCTTGCCATTGTTATGCTGCATGTAGGCTTTCCTATGTCAAACATAGCCATTATCCTCCTTTCATTGAATATTTTGTATCCGCGTTCTTTCTCTGAGAAGAGTAGCCTTTCTATTGCCTCCGAGAGCTGCACGGTCGCGCCTGTAGACTGATCATAGTCCATTAGGACCATAGTGTGATTGCCGTTTACTACGTTCTTGTTTATCGTGTCTATGAATGATATGGGCTTGTAATTGTCTTTCCAGAAAGGTATTGTGGTGGTCGGGCCGAATTTGTATATGTCCAACCCTGATTCGCCTATCGCGGCAGATAATATAGATGATGAATGATATACTTCAACAGCCACTCCGGCTTTGTATGCAGATTCGATCAATATGTGATGTGTGGTGGCGACTAGCGGATCGCCAGGGACTAGCAAGGCCACTATACTATTTACTGCTTTCTTCACAAGCGCGCTAGATTTCTCTTCTAAATCGCTCCTGTTTATTTGGACTATGTCATGGCCGACTTCATCCTTCAGAAATTGAATATATTTATCAGAGATTGTGCTTGTGTACTTCTCAAAATATATAAAATCAGTGTTTTTGATGGATTTGAGGGCTCTGAGAGATATGTCCCCATAGTCAAGCCCCAATCCTACAAGCATGAGCGTGATAAAATCACCAGAGCGGTATGCCGCGCTGTTAGTCAGTTATACCTTCTGTCGTTATCTTTATTACACACTCGCCATCAGGCATATTTGGCGAGTCGACTAGCCTGACTATACGCTTGCTCTCCTTGCTCTTCCTCATGTAAAGTCTGGTAGTGGCCGCATGTGCAAGCACGTTTCCGCCTATGGGAGTTGTCGGATCCCCGAACAGTATGCCGGGGTTGTCCATTACCTGGTTTGTTATAAATATCGCGACGTCGTACTTGTCAGCCAGCATCTGCAACTTGTGAACGTGCTGGTTGAGCTTCTGCTGCCTCTCCCCGAGCGCACCCCTCCCGATGAACTCGGACCTGAAAAGCGAGGTCATTGAATCAACAACTATCAATTTGACGTTCCTTTCCTGTATGAGCTTATCAGCCCTCTCTACAGAAAGTATCTGGGTTTCGGTGTTCGTAGCCCTGATGTTGGCTATGTTGTTCAGGACCTCTTTCGAATCCAGGCCCTTCGCTTTCGCCATGTCTTCTATTCTCTCAGGCCTGAATGTACCCTCAGTATCTATGTACAGTGCCGTGCCTTCAAGACCGCCCTCCTTCCGTGGGAGCTGCACGTTTACCGTAAGCTGCATGGCTAGCTGAGTCTTCCCACTGGCAAACTTGCCATATACTTCTGTTATAGCATTGACTTCTACCCCGCCACCTATGAGAGCATTGAGCTCCTTAGATCCAGTGGTTATCTTGCCCATGCTGAGCCTTCTTTCGAGTATCTCGCTGCCCGTCTTGAATTCCAAGGTTGTAGACTCCTTCGCTGCCTGGACTGCCTTCTTGGCTGCCTCGACGCTTATACCAACCATTTCAGAGAGTTCGTGAGGTGATGCCACTGCGATCTTTTCCAAGGTGTCAAGCCCTGCTGCGCGAAGCTTTTCGGCCGTAGTACCGCCTATGCCTGGCAGGTCCTCGAGCTCCCTTATAGCTTTTTCCTTTGCCATCCGCACACTTTAAAATTATTTACAGAAGAATATTGCTGTAAAACTATATAAACCTTTGAAACATATAGCTTACAACGCTGTTTTGGGCACGCTGGTGCCTTGAAACGGCGCTTCGCGTGCAAGTAATTGAGATTAAATAGGATAAGGCCAGCGTGGTTTACACGCTGGCAAGGCGACCAGTTCTTCACGACCCTCATTGTAGAGAACTCGCTAGTAATATTGTTGATTGATAGGTTTATAATTCTTTCCAATTAGCGGAATTGTGGTATTATGCAGTTTATGACGCTTGACAGGAACGGTGTAATAATAGCCATGGTTATGGGAGCCATAATGCTAGTGAGTGGGGGTGCGCAGGGATTATACTTCCTGCTATTAATGGTGTATTTCGTAGTAGTATCTGGCATTGTGACATATATAAAAAGAAGTAGGAAGAAAAAGATGGGCCTTTACCAAGGCACTAGGGGCCCAAAGAACGTCATTGCAAACGGGCTTATGCCATTGATACTAGCAGTATGTGTTCTTCTGAGTGATGTTTTTGGCTTGCAATCAATAGTGCTTGTAATTATGATAGGATTTGTAGCGAGTGTGGCAAGCGTTATGGCAGACAAATTTAGCAGTGAGATAGGCGTGCTAGATGGCACACCTGTAGAATTATTCAGCTTCAAAAAGGTTGAAAAGGGCAAATCTGGCGCGGTTACGCCGCTTGGCATGCTGGCCGGATTTCTTGGGTCGTTCATTGTCGCTGCAACTATATTTTTGGCGCCATCAGTAAATCTGTTTGGGTCTGGCTCATTTTCAGCACTCAGCAGCAATGAGATGGGTATGATTGCCACGATAATAGTATTTGCTGGATTTATTGGTACAATAGTCGACTCTGTGTTCGGCTACTTTGAAGAAAGAGGGTATGGTAATAAGTACACATCTAACTTCATATGCAGCGTAATAGGGGGAGTTGTAGGCATGGCCCTTTTCGTTGTTATGGTATGAGGCATTTGCGCGAGTGTAGTCTAGCCTGGTAGGACGCGAGCTTCCCAAGCTCGTGACCCGGGTTCAAATCCCGGCACTCGCATGCTTACCTTATATATGATGGTCTTTCTCCACCGCCTGGAAGTCCTTCTTGCTGGAAGCCTTGTATTCCTGATGGAAAGACATTTTTTTCTAGCGCTTTTACCTGCTCATTTATTGTGTGGGCAAGCTTGTCAAGTTCTGATGTGTCGACGTCAATGCCAAGCCTCTTTGAGATTACTTTGATTACGCTCTTTGCTGCGCCTGGATCTATGTTAAGCGCAGTCTCGCCCATAAGGCATATGCCACCCACCTTCATGGATTTTGCATATGCAATTATCATGCCTGCAGAGCCGACTATCGTGCCGCGTGACTTGCCGAATATTATGTCGGAACCGGAAAACTTCTTTACTATTTCCTTTGTAGTTGCATTTGCATAGACTTTGCCTGTCGACATCTCTTGTGAGGCGTACCCACCTATAGTGTATATGAACGACCCTTTCAGGTACTCTTTGAAGAACTTTGTTATCTTGTAGTTGACCGCATACTGCCCTTTTTGTGTTATGGCCTGCGTATCTCCAGTAAGAATCACTATGTCCCTCCCTATAGCCTTAGCAGTGGCCGCGTAGTAGAACCTATTGTTTAGCAGCCTTATTGTGCCGTTCTTTAGCATTACTATATTGTGTGGAAAGTAGTTGGATGTTAGGGTGGCGAACTTCTTCGCCTTGAGCTCTTTTATTAAATGCTTTGCTACAAGCCTGCCCACACTACCGAGACCTGGAAGACCGACAATCATTATCGGATCTTTCATCCTAAATTTTTTGCTTATGTGTATGTTGGTTGATACAGGCATTTCTTACACTTGATTATTATTTAGATGCCCATATTATAAAGAGTATCCTGCTTTTCTTTCTTTATTTTCTCTTTCTCTGTGTAGTATGTAATATCTTTTGAGAATGATTTTATCGCGTCCATAGCCTTCTTCACCTTGGCTTCTGCTTCGGCATAGCTGGCACCTTCAGATTGAATTCTATATTTAGGGGCACTTATGTACCCGACTTTCACCCCATTAGCAATCATTTTTGAAAAGACTGCTCTGAGCTCGTCTATTCCAACCATAGTGTTTTGTGTGTATACTGTGGCTATATACGAGACCTCGTGTTTCTTTTCCTTCATGTTCGCTTTTATAGTCTCGATCAGCGCTTCCTTGAATTTTTTTGGTATGTTTAAGGACTCGTAGGCAGGCGCATCCTCGGACGCGCTAATCACGAATTCTGTATAGGAAGGGAATGCACTATCAATCTTGGCGAATATGCTATCTTTTTCCGATTGGAGTCCTGCCATTTTTATTGATTGCAGTATCAGGCCGTGCAGCCTGTTTTCCAGGTTGTATTTACCAATCCTCTCTTTTGATTCTTTAGGGGTTACCTTTTTCAGTGATATGTCTATTGTATTCTTGTACTTGTCGATAAATATTACTTTACATACCACTTTTTGCCCTTGGTGTATGAATTCGTGTATGTTTTTTATCCAGCCTGATGATACTTCTTTTATTGGCATGAATGCCTCTGCATTATTGTATTCTAGCAGGTGGCAATACGCCCCGAACTTCGTTATCTTTGCTATTTCGGCTATGAGCAGCTCTCCAACCTTGGGCGTTCTTCCGACTTCTTGCATTATATATCACACTGATTGCATGGCACTATGCAGCTATCTCAAGTTTCTTCTTTGTCCTGCCACCATAGACTTTTTCTATGGTATAACCGCATTCGTTGCATTTCATCATAAGCTTCTGGCGCTTGCCGATCTTTACTGCTGTTGCCTTTCCTTTTACCTTTCCAAAGTATCCCTTTCTCTTCCTGGCTGCCCTTCTTGTGCCTATCGCCAGACCGCTGTCCGGCCTCTTAGAGTACAAAGATGATGTGTGCAGCGTGTGTTTGCCGCATTTTGGGCAGTATGCCATTATCTGCTTCGGTGCCTTCATTTCAATTACCTATTTTTACTTAGTAGAGTAAATATCCAAAGATTCACAGTTTCAAGTATTTTGGCAAAACGTTTATTATGTTGTGTGTTACGGTTTAGTGCATATCTTGTTTGTCTCTAGATACCGTCTGTCATCTTCGTCTTCTACATTTATTAGCTGATCCTTATCCAGCGGGCCAATATGATTTCCCGAAGGTAGTGTTATTTCAGGTACTGCAATTACTACTTTGAGCATTGGCTTGATTTCTGTATTGATTGATGACTCTTTGTTATAAATATTGTAGCTTTTTATCAGGTTAAGCAGTTTGCTGTAAAAATCCCTTTCTTCGTCCGGAATTGGTTGTGGCAGCGGTTTCGAATATGCAGCGTATATTATGATTTTTCGTTTCCTAGACGAAATTATTAGATCTATTGTCTGTAACGTATTAGCAATTAAAGACTGTCCTTCAAGATTTGCCTTGTTTATATTGCTAACATATGTATTCACGTCTTCGTAAAACTGCTTTGGGATCAGAGTCAGTTTATTAGTCTGCTTTTCTTTTTGGTAAACTGTCCATATATAATCAAAATTGAAGTTGTTATCCATGAGAACCCCACACTTCCATAATTCATTAGATGAAATTTCTGATTAGATATATAAAACAGTTTTATTTTGTTGTGTTATATAATAACATAGCGAGTGCGAATAGCGGAATTGTGGGGTGTAGGCTATAGAATTAATGGCAGTTTGAGTAAAGTCTGTTTATTTTTTATTCGAAAGATAGCGAGGGGTGGATTTGAACCACCGATCTTCGGGTTATGAGCCCGACGGGCACTCCAGACTACCCTACCTCGCTTTATAACAACAAATAGGTGCATTACTATCTAAAAGAAATTATATAATACATTCTATATGGTTAATACGGTAATATAGCAAATTAGTCGTTCAGGGCTTATCTGATGAAGAAGTCAGTTTTCCTCCGCTCTTTTCCTCATCCGAGCTTGGGTATATCAACTTCTTTGCCTCTTCCCTATCCATTCTGACAAAATCGGTGCCACATACATTACACTTAAACTCATTCTCGAAAGCAGCGTCGAAAGTGAATACTACCTTATCCTTTCCATAGCATGTCTTGCATATAAAATAGTCATTGCAGTCATCGTTAATTACGGATTTCACTGTGTTATTGCTATTTATATATTCGAGGAAATATGGCAGCTTGTTTGCGTTTATGTACCATGCGAATGAGAGCCAACCGTTTGTATTCTTTGTGACGTAGTAATTGGTAATCCCATACTCCTGTGCTATGTTAAGTATCCGCCTCACAGCATTTATCTTCATATCGAGGGTCTGCGCTATCTCCTCATCACTTTTTGGTGTTTCAAGCAAGTTGAGAACATCAAGTACTCTCCTGCTTATGTTCTTAGTTATGTAATTTACCGCGGTCTGATTGGATGATATCGTGTCCAGAACGCGCCTCGAATCTTCAATAGAGGGTATGTTTATCGACGGTTTTGCCTTTCTCTTATGCTGGGCTGGTTCCACTTTTTTGTTTTTAGTTGCAATAGTGTTTGCCACCCTCTTAACTATCTTTTTAGGATTGGTCATTCTCTGCGCTCCGGATTTTATGGCTTTGGTAGTCTTTGGGTGCATTCTTACAGATACGTTTTTCACATATCCACTGCCCTTATTGGAATTTACTGCTGCTCTTGTTTTGGTAACCTTCTTACTACCAAAACCTGCCTTACTATTCCTGTTTCTGCCCTCTATAGAGCTCTTTTTACCCTCTTTTTTGAGTTTGGGTGACCTAGACTTTGATCTATTGTTAGCCATGGAAGTACCTTTAATACATTATAAGTAGTGGAGTGGACGGGCCTAAGCCCATTACATTTCCGCGCATATTCTAATATTTATACCTTACTAACTAAGAAGCATATAGATATTGACATAAATATCGATTATACCGATTCGGAAAAGTCAATGTTCTTTAAAAGGTCAAACTAAATAGCTACAATCCACACCCTATTCGGGCTTCCTACAAGCAGTCCACAAAAGGGCAGTACATAGAAAAATATAATAATGATTGAGTTCCTTATCTGACATTACTCTGTATCTTGTTACTATAGTGATATTCATGAGTATGTACAAACATATAAGGTCGACACTTATAAGCGAATACAAAGAAAGGTCACAACCTTATAAGGATAAGATAACGGCATGGAATTCCCAGAGCCCTATAATCCGGATTGATCACCCGTCTAACCTATCCAGGGCGAGGGAGCTCGGATACAAGGCAAAGCAGGGAATCATAGTGGTAAGAGTAAGGCTGAGGGGTGGAAGGAAGAAGAGAGCCAAGCCTGATGGCGGCAGGAAACCATCCAAATCTGGAAGGTTCTTTACCCGTGATATATCTATGAGGGCCATAGCTGAGAATAGAGCAAGCGCAAAATTCTCCAACTGCGAAGTCATAAACTCCTATTTTGTTGGCAGCGCCGGTTCGATGAAATACTATGAAGTAATAATGATATCAAAAGGCTCCCCTGCAGCAAAATCTCCGATATACTCTGCCATATCTAGCAAGAATGGGAGATCCTACAGAGGTCTTACCAGCGCTGGTATAAAGCACAGGGGCCTCACCTCCTGAAAACCTTTCTGTGCTAAAAATAAGATAGTTGCTGCAACCTAAAATAACATCCGCAGGGTTTGTCTATGCCCTACATAACATATTCTAAAAAAGGGCAAGAGCTACTTTCATACTGCCATGCATTGGGCGCCATGTTCGATAAGTTCACGGTCCAAAGAAGAGGCAGGAAATCTATCAAAGAAATAGTAACTGACTCACGTTCAAAAGGCTTCAGCAATATAATAATCATAGGCAAGTCCGGTAACGGGGCTGTTGCAACTGTTATAAAAACATCAAAATCGAAGAGCGAATATAATGTTTCAGCAGCATACTCTGTTGCAAAGTCTAATCTAAGCATGTCTATAAAACGCGTAAAAGGTGCAAAAAGTGGCGAAGGGAGCATCATCAACGAGGCGTCAGACTGAGAAATACAAATGCATCATAACTCTTAAGACGTCGGAAGCCGCAAAATATGCTGCTGCTCTCCAAGGCGGTAAGTACAAAAGAAGCACAATAAAAATCACACATAATGCATCTGGCGCAGCAATAGAAATACTTGCATCTGATGCTACTGCCCTTCGTGCATCGGCGAATTCGGTGCTAAGGGATCTGCAAGTTGCAGAAGCATCGTCAGGAATTTGACTTTACCTTGATAATAACGGAACCGAGGGAATATATTTAAATTAACAGCATATTAAAATAATAGGTCAATAGCAAGACCACAAAAGCACATACGGCAGTCAATACTGCTGATTTTACAGATACGATTTGTGCTAATATGTATTTGTTGGCGTTATTATGCCCCATCATGGATCACTACAGTACTGGCCGCACAGGCGTGCATCAAAAAGGTTACCGAGGGTTAGGTCAGAGCCTGCACTATCTGAAGGAAGCGTGGCTAATATAATCACATTCAAGGCAGGCATGCTGCATGTGCTGATGAGTGATGACTCTGATGGGCCATCGAAAGGCATGGAAGTAAGCACACCCTGCACTGTTCTCGAAATGCCCAAGACAGAAGTCTATGGTATAAGGCTGTACAAGACGGATTCTTCAACAGGATACAAAAAGGCAGAAACTGAAATATATGACGATGCCGTATCCAAGAAGCTTAAGATACCACATAACAACAGTGCAAAGCTGGAAGAAATCAAGCAGAAACTGTCTGATTTTGTGGACGTGAAACTCCTTATGGCTGCACAGCCTGCTGGTACCAGTACTGGTCAGCACCACATAATAAGGTTTGAATCATCAGTCGCAGGATCTACGCTTCCTGACAAGTTCGAGGTAGCCATATCTAAGCTTGGGAAGGAACTTTCCATATCTGATGTATTCAAATCCGGCGAGTATGTCGACCTTGTGTCAATAAGCAAGGGTAAGGGCTGGCAGGGTGCTGTGAAGCGTCACGGAGTAAAGGTGCAGGGAAGGAAAGTTACGCAGAAAAGGAGGCACGTAGGCTCTCTTGGACCTATGAGGCCTGGCCGGGTCTATTATACAGTGCCTATGGCTGGCCAGACTGGGTTCAATTACAGGACAGAGCAGGATAAGAGAATACTCAAGCTAGGCACACCTGTAGAAATTAATTCAGTAAACCCAAAAGCCGGCTTCAAGAACTATGGTAACATAAAGAATAGTTTCATGCTCATAAAAGGCTCGGTTCCGGGTCCTGCAAAGAGGCTCGTCAGAGTCAGGAAATCTATAAGGGGCAGAAATGCAAAGGGCATCAAAGAGCCCCGTATAAACTACATGTCTACCTCGGCATCGTGATAAAAATGAATGCAAGTGTAATATCCATAGATGGGAAAGTCAACAGGCAGACAAGCATGCCTAAGGCATTCTCTGAAGTGGTAAGACCTGACATAATAAAGAGAGCAGTACTTGCAGAGAATGCGCTTTCAGTCCAGCCACAGGGGCACTACCTGCTTGCTGGAATGCAGACCTCAGCATCGTATCATGGAAGGATGTATACATGGCGCTCTGGAAGGCGTACTGGAAGGGCACAAAGGCCGAGGGAGCACCTTGGAGGCGGTCGCCAGGGTAAGGTTAAGAAGATACCTTCTGCAGTGAAGGGTAGGAGAGCCCACCCACATCACGTTGAGAAGAATCTAACCGAGCAGATGAATAAACGCGAATATCAGAAAGCAATAATGAGCGCGATAGCAGCCACGGCTTCAGATTATGTTGATACAAAATTCATAGACAAGGCGAAATTGCCAATAGTGGTGTCTAACGAGATAGAGTCCATATCAAAAGCGAAGGATTTCATGGCCGCACTTAAGGCAATCGGCCTCGACAAGTATATCGATGAGAGCCACGAATCGAAGAGGCGTGCGTCTAACAATAAGCGCGTTTCTGCGCGCAGCAGGTACAAGAGGTCTGTGCTACTGGTCTTAGGCCCGGGCGAGAAGAAGGCTGAAAAGGCTGCTAGGAACCTTCCTGGAGTTGATGTTTGCACTTCTGAGGAAATAAGGGCAAGCCTTCTGGCTCCGGGTGGCAACCCAGGAAGAATAACTATATGGAGCGAAAATGCGATATTGGCACTCGACGAAAGCTCGAAGAAGTGGTCTTTAAGGTGATCTGATGGCTACTCTAATACATCCTGTATCAACAGAAAAAGCTGTCGGAATGATAGACAGGCTCAATGTCATAACATACATAACTGACGCGAGAGCGACCAAAGGCCAGATAAGGAAGGAGTTCGAATCTATGTTTGGGGTAAAAGTGCAGAATATAAGGTCGCTAAGCACACAAAAAAACACGAAGAAGACGTTCATAAAGCTCGCCGCTGGCTACAAGGCCAGCGATGTTGCGGTAAAGCTTAAGTTGGTGTGACTGATGGGAAAGAAACTACGTCAGCAGAGGAGGGGTAAGAACTCCAACGCGTATACAAAGCTTCCGGGCACTTATGACATAGACCCGAGCTATGCTGCTGACAGGCAATCCAAGAAGACCGGTGAGGTGACCGAACTGATAAATCATACTGGCCACACAGCACCGCTCATGCATATACTGTATGAGGATATGACTGATGGATATCTCATTGCGCCGGAAGGCATAAAGATAGGCGACAAGGTGCAGATAAATGCGCAGAACTACTCTTTGGGCAGCGTCATGCGCATAGGCGATATAGCTGAAGGAACGCCTATATACAACATAGAGTCTATACCTGGCGACGGTGGTAAACTCACTAGGGCAGCCGGCGCATCTGCGAGCATTCTTGCACATTCAGAGTCGGGGAGCATAATACAGCTAAGGTCGAAGCAGAAGATGACTGTTGACAACAACTGCAGAGCGCAGTTGGGTGTAGTTGCCGGAGGAGGCATGAACGAAGCACCAATAATGAAGGCAGGTAAGAACCATTATATTAAGCACGCACTAAACAGGTACTGGCCCAGGCTGCGCGGAGTGAAGATGCAGCCTTCCGAGCACCCATTCGGCGGCAAGCAGCACCACAAAGGAAAGAGCAGCATGACTTCGAGGAATGCGCCACCTGGAAGAAAGGTGGGTCATATAGCCGCACGCCGCATAGGGAGAAAGAAGAAAGGATGATTAGATGGCTGAGATTATAGAGAAGAAAGAGAAGGTAGCTTTCAAAGGCAAGACCTCCTCCGAAGCAGTTCATGTCACCGATGAGGAATTCAAGAGACTTGTTGGGTCGCACATCAGGAGGAGCATAGAAAGGAATGCGCTCGAGTACAGAAACCTTCTTGAGAAGATCAGCAAACTTAAAGGCAAAGGTGCAGCAAAGCCAATAAAGACGCATTGCAGGGAAGCTGTGATACTGCCCTCATGGATAGGTATGAGGTTTGAGGTGTATAATGGCAAACAGTTCGTGCCTGTTGACATAATTGCTAACATGCTTGGCCACAAGCTAGGCGAGTTTGCATATTCGACAAAGCGCGTCCAGCACTCAGCTCCTGGAATAAAGGCTACACGTGGAAGTAAGTTCCTATCGGTGAAGTGACAATGGTGAAATATTCTTTCAACAGGAATCCAGAAGGCATCATATTCGCCAGCCTAAAGGACGTCAATGCGAGCTTTAAGGACCTGGCGGCCGTCTGCGCCGCAATAAGGTACAGGAGCTATGCAGAAGCCGTAGAGATCCTTGGCGAAGCTTCAGAAGGCAAGAGGCCCATAGAATTCAGAAGGCACAATAAAGGCATGGGTCATAGGCATGAGCTCGGTGGAAGAAAAGGCAGATGGCCCAAGAAATGCTCAGAGCTCGTGATGAAGGTCGTGAACAACGCTGCAGCCAACGCAAGGAACAAAGATTATGAGCCGGAACTTATGTATGTGGTGCACGCTGCAGCAAACAAGACACAGACGTGGGGTCGCATGCCGCCGAAGGGCGTTCGCGCGGTACCTGGCAACCACACGATGGGATACTTGAGCTCAAGAGTGAGCAATCTAGAGCATGCTAGGATAGAGATAGGCCTGGCAAAGGGCACGGAGCCTGGTTTGAGCGAGGTCATGAAATCTGCAATAAAGCGCGCACAAAAATATACTGAAAGACGTAACTCAATTCAGAAGCCTGTAATTACACAGCATAAGCATGCTGCTGCGAGTGAGAAGAAGCCGCAGGACAAGCAGCCAAAAACATCGGAGAAAAATTCCAGCAATACTGATAAACAGAACGGACCAGCGCATGCAGAGCCGTCCAAACCAATAGAGGCAAAGAATGGTGTTTGATTGACTATAGAGAAAAGTTTCATAGAAGACTCTGTAATAAAGATGAACATATCCAAGTACCTCAGCAATGAACTTTCGAGGGCTGGATTCTCCAGGGTTGACATACAGAAGACCCCTGTAATAACAAGGATCACGCTTTATGTGCTCAATCCTGGTAGAGTGATAGGCCGTGGCGGCAAGACAATAGACACGCTTACTGAATCCATAAAGAAAAGGTTCGGCATCGATAACCCACAGATAAGTGTTGTAGAGGTGGAAAACCGCATGCTTGAGCCGCTCCTAGTCGCAAAGATGATCGCCGAAAAGCTTGAGCGCGGCATAAATCCAAGAAGGCTGCTTCAATCAACTCTTAGAAGCATAATAGAAAACGGCGCGCTAGGCGCTGAAATAAGGATAGGCGGCAAGCTCGTCGCAAAGAAGGCAAGGTCCAAGTCTATAATAAAGAGTGTAGGATACATGCCGAAAGCAGGCAACGTCACAGAGCTGGTACGCGAGGCAGTCACAGCAGCATACCCGAAGTACGGGGCCATAGGCATACAAGTCAGAATAGTCCCTCCAGGGACTGTATTCCCAGACAAGGACGTGAAAAACCTAAGCATACCAAAAGCCATAATGACATACTGATGTCATATCTATGCTATTATGAGGAAAGTTTAACTATGCTTCAACGCTGGCTTGAATTTTGTGTGGTGAAATGGGATTCATAATCGAGAGTATTATAATAGCATTCCTGACGCTTTTCGTGCCAGGGGCACTATTGGCATTAGCTCTCCTCAAAGGCACCGCAATAACCAAATTCGAGAAGCTCACTATCGGCTTCATATTTGGCCTTATAGCGCCGGCAACCCTTACATGGATAGAATCCTATCTAATAAACTTCATACACGTGTTCTCGTTCTCCCTGGCGCTTTTCGAGGCGAACGCGCTCGTGCTAACAATAATAGGCATTGCCCTATGCTACAAGTACGGCGTGCTATCTGACATAAAGAATTTCCTTTCCGAAAAGATATCTGCGAAGAAGCCGGTAGCAGAGCCTGCCCAGTCTGGCAAGCACACTCCCTCTTGGGTGTGGTGGGTTCTGTTCTTCATAATGATAGCTACGTTCGCATCCCGTATATCAAACATAAGCGTGGCGCCAAACTTCTTCGAGTTCGACCCATACTTTGACATGATTGGAACCCAGTATATACTTACATATGGGCAGCAGGCGCTGCTCTCCCCATCTGCTTGGCCAACGGTCGCTGCAGGCACAAACCTGCGCCTCCAACCCCTCATCCCATATCTCGAGGCATATTGGTACGACCTAGCCAATTATCTTGGCCCGCACCTGACTACTTTCAGCACATCTTTGATGAGTTATGTAGGCAGTTTCTATCCTCCGATAACAGCCGCATTGCTTGTGTTCGTAATATTCATGCTCATATATCATGAATACGATCACAAGATAGCACTTATAGCCGCTGGCCTGGTAGCATCCATGCCTATACTGATAACCACGTTCATAGCTGGCGAACAGCTGCTGGAGCCTTGGGGCATATTCACGCTGTTCTTCTTCTTCGCAACATACATGCTTGCAATAAAGAATATGAAAAATACTAAGCTCGCCATCCTTGCCGGCATTGCATTTGCATCTACGTTCCTGGGCGCACACTACTACACTGTGGACACAGGCGTTTTGGTCCTGTATATTCTTGCCGAGGGAGTAATAGACGTCTTCAGGAACAATCTGACGAAGGACTTCTACAGAATGAATGCAATAGTTATAGCTGTGATAGCAATATTCCTGGTGTTCTACCACCCGTATGGCGCCACTCTCAGCGGCCGCATACCAAACATACTCGGTATACCCATAACAGTTTCAGGGCCGATAATTGCGCTACTGCTGGTAGCGATATTGCAGTACGTGCCAAGGCTTCTCAACAAGCGCGGCATAATATTCCATCACCTGGACACTACTGATTATGCCAGATGGCTGGTGGTGCTTATCATACTCAGCTTAATAGCAGTACTATTTACTCCGATAGGCAAGCCTGTAAAGAGTTACCTTGCACTCAGCCAGAAATTCACAAGCCCGTCCAGCGCGCTTTTCATGACGGTAGCTGAATACGCGCCTACCGGGCTAATGTTTAACTTTGGCTCATCAGGGTTCGGTTTAATAGGTGCAAGCATAGCTGGCATACCGATTCTTGTCTGGTTCATATCTGCAATCTCATTCATACTAATACTCATGAGTATAGTATACAGGAGAAGCCAGACCGGCGTGCTTTACCTCGCAATATCGATACCCCTTATGGTCGCAGGATTCACCGAGGTAAAATATATCCCGCACTTCGGCACAGCCTTCATAATGCTGTTTGCCATAATGATAGGTGAAATATCATACATGGCATCCAACCGCTTCAGGCATGTAGGCGAAAACTTCATAGCTCTGATAGCGGTCATCCCACAATTCATAGCATCATTAATATCACACGCTTTCAAATTCAACATATTTAACTCATTAGGCAGCGGCAGGAAGGAGTTATACCTCCCAGAAATTTTCTCTGAAAACGGGATATACTTCGCCCTCCTGCTAGTCATAGGCGTATTCTTCATATCGACCATACTTGCATTCATAATACTGCTTTACCTAATATTTATGAAGAAGGAGATAGGCAACAGGCAATACCTGTGGGCTTTGTTCGTTCTATTCGTACTTATAGAAGTAGGCGCGCTTGTAGTAACCAGCCATTTCGTATACGGAGAAAGCAGCAACCTCATTGCATCTTTTGCAGCGTCTACGAGCTCATGCAACTCTATAGCTGGCTCTAACAACGCATTGGCATATGAGATGAAGTGCAATACTGTACCTTCGTACTGGCTTGCTGCCGCCGATTGGATGCGCACCAATGTTGGGCCATATGCGCCAAGAGTACTGGCATGGTGGGACTATGGCGACTGGATAAACTGGTTTGGCAATACCAATGCAGTGCTCAGGGGAGACAATTCAGTGGCAAAGGCAGATTATGTTACTGCTGCAAACTTCGTCCTCGGCCCTGCTTACGGCTATAACTCGGCTACGCTTGCAAACGTTATGAATACCAACCAGACTAAGTACGTAGTATTCAGCCAGGGGCTTGTGGGTAAGTGGCAGGCGCTTGACTTCCTTGCATGCGTCAACATCAATGCTACAGACGAAGCATACGCGAAGGCAGCTGCAGCTTCAGTCAACAGCAGCGCCCCGTTCATACTTGGCACATCCCCATGTGAGCTATCCCATGATCCTCAGTTCGCGCTGCTGCCGCTTGCCGCACTAGTGTCTAACAGTACCACGCAGAACCTCGCATACTACTGCTCGCTGCCTAGTGTAAACGCATCAGAGGAGTTCGTAAAGTCTTACCTCCTCACAGGCACATCACTCTCAAACCAGACAGCATGCATAGGAACACTACCTAACAAGAATGGCGCTCTGCCTGAATACTACCAGAACGGCACGAAAATTAACGCTTACATCCAGTCATCCGCACCTCTAGGTACAATAAACTTGGGCGGCACCACTTTCATAGAGTTTCTAATGATTTACGTACCAAACTCTGCGAATGGAACTATAACAAACGCCCCGTCCCAGTTCTACACGTCAAACTATTATGACGGCTTCTACCTGGGAAGGCTGCCTGGCTTCCATTCTGTATATCCTAGCAATTCCACAGGCATAAACTACGTAAACTACACCATACCATTAAGGATATTTGCCCTTGACAACTTCACAGGCAGCTTACCGCCTGTAATACCAAAGCCTTCATACATTCACAACAACTATACAATGCCATGACAACGCCATGAGGGTGCTGCTGCATAGCGCATGCCTGCATAGTCCCAGATAAGCTTTAAATGATGTCCTGAACAAATATTTTGCACGGGCTTGTAGCTCAGCCTGGTTAGAGCGACGGTCTTATAAGCCGTAGGTCGAGAGTCCAAATCTCTCCAAGCCCATTCTTATTTCCCGTTCTTATTTAGATACGGCATTTGTGCGGCTAATATCCTCTTTCTTCAGCATGTTGCGCTCTGCTACTGCTTCCATGAACGCACGGAACAATGGTGCAGGGCTGAGCGGCCTGCTCTTGAATTCAGGGTGGCCCTGTGTGCCTATGTAAAACAAGTTGTCCTTCAGCTCCATGAAATCTGGGAATCCTTCATCGCTATATCCGCTCACTATGAAGCCGGCTTTGCCTAGCGCCTCTACATATTCAGGGTTTATCTCATACCTGTGCCTGTGGCGCTCATATACCACATTTGAGCCATATATCTTATGTGCAAGGGTGTTATCTACTAGCGTAGCCCTTCTGGATCCTAGCCTCATAGTGCCGCCCATCATCTTTACCTTCTTCTGCTCTTCTAGCATGTCGACCACTGGGTGCCCTGTGTTGGGATCCAGTTCTGTTGATCCAGCGCCCTCAATTCCTACTACGTTACGCGCAATCTCTATCGCCATTAGCTGCATTCCAAAGCATATTCCAAGCACTGGCACATTCCTCATTCGCAGCTCCTTTAAAGCGGCTATCTTCCCCTCGGTGCCCCTCTTGCCAAAGCCGGGCAGTATGACATAGCCGGCATTGTCATCCAATATACTATTTACGCTTATACTGCCGTCCTCTAAGTTAGTGGATTCCACCCAATGTATGATTGCACGTGCGCCTACAGCTGCAGCAGAATGGTGCACTGCCTCTGTTATGCTCATGTAGCTGTCCCTGTCATCTGTATACTTTCCTATCATGTATATATTCAGGTCGGCCCTGGCATTATTTATTCTGTCCACAAATCCTTTCCACTGCTTTGTATCTGCCTCCTTAATGCCGAGTTGCAGCATCTTTGAGATCTTGCCTACCATGCCCTGGTTTTCAAGCACCAATGGCACTTCATATATTGTCGATGCATCTGGGTCAGATATCACCATATCATACGGCACGCTGGTAAAAAGTGATACTTTGCGCCTTATATCATCACTAATCCCATTTTCCGATCTGCATATTATCATGTCTGGTTGTATTCCAATCCTTCTCAGCTCCTGCACTGAATGCTGCAGGGGCTTGGTCTTAAGCTCGTTAGTATGCTTAAGGAATGGGATGTGTGCAAGGTGTATGTACATTATACTGCCGGCAGGCTCGTCCAGCTTCATCTGCCTTATCGCCTCTAAGAAAGGCTGACTTTCCATGTCCCCGACCGTGCCGCCTACCTCCACTATGGTAATGTCTGCCCCGCTCTTCTGCGACACATCTCGCAGCCTTCTCTTTATCTCATCCGTTATGTGCGGCACAAGTTGCACACATTTTCCGAGATATGCACCCTCCCTCTCCATTCGTATTACTGACTGGTATACCTGCCCTGTGGTTATGTTGTTGTCCCTTGATGTGAGCATGTTTGTAAATCGTTCATAATGCCCCATGTCAAGGTCCGCTTCATACCCATCTTCAGTGACGAACACTTCACCATGAGCATACGGGTTCATGGTTCCAGCATCTACGTTTATGTATGGGTCTATTTTTATAGAAACTACTTTGTACCCTGCGCTTATCATAAGGTTTGCAGTAGAAGAAGACACGATACCCTTTCCTAAGCTGCTCATCACACCCCCAGTGACAAAAATATATTTACCCATAACACCACAAGCACCGTATTATCAAATAATCTATATATTTATTCCGCAACAATAAGCGAGTGCGTGTGTGGTTGCAATGGAAGAGTGTGTGTTCTGTAGCATAGCGTCGCATCACGGCAAAGGCGGCGACGTTTTATACAAGGATGATAAATGCGTCGTCGTGCCGGATTTATACCCCTCTGATTATGGCCATGTTTTGGTGATATCAAAGGTGCATTACGCTAACATGCTCGAGGCGCCAGATGAAATCATATGTCACATGTTCGAAGTAGCCAAGCTGTTTGCAAAGGCACAGGAGAAGAGCCTCGGTGCCGCAGCAGTAAACATTTCCACCAACATAGGCGCGCTCGCAGGCCAGCTGATAATGCATTTCCATGTGCATGTGATACCTAGATATGCAAATGGCAAAAGGCCCTCAGGCTTCAAGAAGCATTCAGAAATAACTGATGAGTACAGAGCTGAGCTGAAGAGGCTGCTTTCAGATGCTGTTCGCGATGCATCCTAATAATGCACATGCTTCTCATACCCACACGCGCTGCAGGAGTACGCCACATATCTTCCACTGCTGCATAGCCTTACCTTTGCATTGACTCCGGGCACCATGCGTGTCCCACAGCGCTTGCATATAGGCACGCCACCCTTGGGCATTTTTACCTTGTAATGCGATGATATGCGCTGCATGAGGGTCGTGTAATATTTCGAGAGCTGTGGCTCGCTGATTGCGCTGCTCACAGAAAGAGAGTCAAGGACTGATATTCGTTCTTGTGCAATCTTCTTAAGAAAAGCCCTGTCGCTGCGGTATTTCATATTATTCCCAAGCTGCTCAGCATCTTTTTCATGGAGCCCTCCATGTCGGCCTGGCTGTCTATGGTTATCAGGCCGTCGGATATCTCTATCGGCTCCTCAGTTGGCACGCCATGAAATAGTGTAACGAGCCTCTTCGCTTCAGGGTCGCGCACTGATACCCTCCTGTTCTTTATTATATTGGCCCTGGCTAGTATCTTGACTGCGTTACCCATGGCGACTATCTTTCTGCCAGCGCTGTTGAAGAGCATCACCATATCCAGCAGCGGTCTGAACTCGTACAGGCGCGTAGAATCTATTCCCAAGCCGTCGACTATTATTATGCCGTCGTAGTCTGCTGGGTTGATTTTCAGGGCGTCTACATCTTTCCTGCAGATAGAGCCGTGGTAACCAGTACAGTTGCTGTTGCCATAGCTTGCTATCTTGTACTGCACGCCCCATTTTTCAAGGAACATCCTGACTGAGGAAAGCGATTCATCCTTGAACTCCCTAGGCGGCACGAACACAGCAAAGTTCATTTCCTTCATCTTACCTGCTAATTGCCTGTTTATTGTATCAGGCATATCAGCTTTCCATGTAAGGCGCAAGATAGTAGGTGATTTCTGCATCGCCTATGCTATACTCTATCTTGGTCGGCTCCTCGTTCTTTAGTGCGAGCTTAACTGTAGAGTTCGGTGTTGTTGCAGAGACCATTCTGCTCAGGTAGTCGAGGTTGAACGTAGATGCCGATGGCTTGTCAACTTTCAGCTTCTTTATGTACTCTCCGTCGCTCTGGTGCTCCTCCTCGAGATCTCCAGCGTCGCCCTTCGCGCTTATGGCGAATGAGTTTTTGTCAGTCTTGAAGCTTATATATGGCGAGAGTAAGTTTGCATCTTTCAGTATCTCTTTCAGCGACTCGCTCTTAACTTCCACAAATGACTCGAAGTCTATCTTCGGCTCTTTGTCCGGCTCCTTCTTAGCATCTATGAGTGGCAGTGTGTACCTCCTGCGGCTGTTCTTCCCTATGAACTCTATGCTGAACCTCTTTCCAGAATCCTTCATCTGGAGCTGCTCCCCGCTCCTTGCACTGGCAAGTATCTTGCTGAAACTATCCAGGTTTAGGCCTATTGAAGACTGTGTATCCACTTTATATGTGGAAAAGGCCTTGCTCGGTATGAAGAAGGATATCATGCTTATTCCAGAAGGGTCCATGGCCTTAAGCGATATTCCATCTTTTGATATGCTAAAGGAACCTTCCTCTATCAGGCTCACTATAGAGTCTATGCAGCTCTTCCAGTACTTTGCGTCATCTATCTTTATTTCGAACATCAGATCACTCCCTAGGCGAGGTGTGCTTCACCACGCAACGTTTATACAGTGCTGACAAAGTATAAAATATCTACTGTGGCGCGCCGACTGCGCCTGCTTCGCCGCCTTTTGCCCTCTCATTCATGTAAGCATGCGCGTATTCGCATGACGGCACTACCTCAAGCCCGCGCTCCTCCGCGAATGCCACAGCCATATCCATGAGTGCTTTGGCTATACCTTGGTGTCTATCCTCCTCAGGCACGAATGTCCTGTATACTTCCATCCTCCTTCCATCTATCCTATAAAGGAGTTCGGCCTCTCCATGCTCTGTCTTAGTGTGAAACCTTCCATCTTCATGCGTTATCTCATATCTGGCCATCCACACACCTTTACCCTAATTTGGGGTCGCTGATTTCCGCACCAACTTATTCACTTTTTCGCAGCCACGGGGTGCGAGTGCATTCTCTTCCCAATCCATTTTACCAGGTAATACACAGACAGCCCAATCCATGCCAGGAACGGCAGGGCAATCCACGATGCCCAATGTTGCGGACTTATATTCAGGAATGGGAACACTATCCACGAACCCCATATTAGGGCAGTCAACGCAATATACAAATACAACTCCAGCTTCTTCATCTAGAGTTACACCTATAATCAAACATCTATTCATGCTTTTAAATTATAAATTCTTTGCGTTATTCAGCAGTCTCTATTTATTGTCAATCTATGGGGTGGTTAGCTATGACTAAATCCAGCCACTTCAGATTTAATAGGGAGATATTACGGAAAATAGGCTTCGACAGAAATCTCGCTTTTATGTGCTTTATTACTGGGATAATATTTGAGGCGAGCGGATTAGATGTGCTCAGGTTAGCGGGTTTCG
>JAMCYG010000027.1 GCA_023473425.1 Candidatus Martarchaeota archaeon | reverse complement strand
ACAATGCTCATTGCGCCGAAGCGCTTGGAGCTTATCAGGTATGCCGCCTCGAGCAGGGCGGTCGGCGGAAGTATGTCCTTCGCGCCAATCAGGCCCACTATGCGGCCTGTCGAGGCCCACAGGCCTATATTGAGCATGCTGGGAGCGTCTGCCATGCCCATCTTCAGGTCAGCGGTCAGCGGCAGCACATTATGGTACCGGCCTGCCAGCTCTGCCGTAACCACTTTGGTACTGTTATCATGGCTGTCCATAAGCACCAGCACTTCTAACGCGTACTTTGGGTAGTCAGACCCCTCCAGTGCTGTTATAGATTCGTATAGCGCCACTTCCTCCCCCTTGAACGTAGGCACGAGCACGGATATGCCAGGCATCAATCCGTGAGAGTTGGCACTTTTGTATCGCTGCAGCTCGCTGTAGATAGGCTGCAGCCATGGGCGCCGGCCCTTCGAATAAGGCGCTGCTGGGCTGGTTTGCTTGCCGTGCATTATACCACTTACTCAAGTAATGTCTGGCGGTTGTCATGCGCGTAAATACACGCACATATGGGCGTATGCCCATATCAGAACCTTTCCCGAACTATATATTTAAGCGTTGCCTGCCGCTGCACTGTTTTAGTATGGATTTAAATATTGTGCTTGAGAAGCTATTTTCAGTGATACTATGGTGGAAGCGTATTGCGTTAAGTGCAAGCAGAAAAGGGAGATGAAGGACGCGAAGGAAGTGACCATGAAGAACGGGAAGCATGCCGTTACAGGCGTATGCCCGGTCTGCGGCACAAAGATGTTCAAGATAGGAGGGAAGTAGCTGGCGCAGCGCGCCAGTGCCCGGGCGCACTGATCAGGGCTGATAAGGCCCCAGTGCGCGAGGCTACGCGACTCTCAGTCGCCTAGCTCCTCCATGCTTTTCTTTGAGAACAGGATCTCTTTCAGCTCCTTCTCCATTTTCGGATCATTGCGCCTTATCCATTCTAGCAATAGCGAGGCGTGCTCCTTCTCGTCGTCGCGGTTGTGCTCCATGACGTGCTTCAGGCCCTTGTCCTTTGTCGCGTCAGCGCGCTCATCATAGAACATGATGGCTTCGATCTCTTCCACCAGGGACTGCCTTGCCCTGCTCAGGTCCCTGACCCTTTCGCTTATGTCCCCTGCAACCTCATATCTAGGCATGATTACCACGCTATTGCAGTAACTGGCAATTTATTTACGCATGCTGGCAGCGCTTTCTTGCTTTTTGGATAAATATAAATATTCCAAATTCTAACACAAAAAGATGGCTAAAATCGTCGCTTTCGAGGGCAAGCCTTCTTCTGGGAAGACTACGCTTTCGGAGCTCGTGGAGAGAGAGCTCAATTCTGCAGGCATCAGCACTCTCGAGGCCAAGAGGTACTCTTCAGAGAACGGGATGCTGAGCGGAATGCTGCGCAAGTTCACGCAACAGGACATAGTGAGTAGGCGGGACACAGTGCGGTCAGTGCTTTACCACATGCTCAACTACGCTGAGGCCATGGTGGCCGCGAAGAGGTACTCCGAAGACTTCGAAGTCATACTGATGCAGAGGGTGCCATGGTCTTATCTCAACATAATAGACGCGATGCGCGGAGGCTCCGGAGCGCCGGAGTTCGATGCGGCTGGCGGCCTGTACTTCATAACAGAGAGGTGGGCGCGCCTGGCCAAGCCTGACCTTATAGTGTATCTGACTGCACCGCAGGCAGTTCTGGAAGAGCGATTTGCAGAGAGGACTGACGCCGGCGTCAGGCTCGGGAGCGACAGGGTGCACCGCCTGCTTATATCAAGGGATGACAAGCCTTACATCGCCTTCCTGAGAGAGTATGTAGATGGCAACGTGCAGGTGGTTGACAGCACAGACATGGATGTAGCGGCCTGTGAGATAGTTGAAATAATAAGGAAAGAAAGGCTTCTGACAAGAGCACCTGTTGCGGCGCAAGCCGGCAAGACGGCCTCCGAACGCTCCTGACGCTTCAGCCATCTGGAGAGAAGTCTATCTTCGCCGCGCGCGAGCGTTCAGTCGCAGCAGTGTATATCCTGAGTTCCGGCACCCTCTCCAGCAGCTTCTTCTTTATCTCTTGCACGCCTTCGGGGTGCCTGTCTACGAGCAGGATGTCCTTGGACTGGCTATCTGCTAGTGCCTTCCTGCACACGTTAGAGACGTGCAGCATGTAATCGCCAGTTATGTACTTGTTTGGCATTATGCTGCTGACCCTCTTGACAGAGAGGTAGTCGCTGAGCAGCCTCGCGAGCACCAGGCCAGACCCAGTCATGTATAGTATTGCAGCCGGCCTGATCCCGCTGCTTGATATCTTTTCCGACAGGCTCCTTGCATTGTCCTTTATCTCGTCGAACCCCTCCTGCTTCTCCTCCCTGACTCTGTCCACCAGCTTCATACCTGACTTTATATTCATGTTCTTGAAGCTGACCAGGCTCTCATTCTCCTCGTAGTCGAACACTATCCATGCATTATCCTGCACAGTCTTGCCTATTATGTCAGGCCTGAATACAGACCTTGGTTTGTATGCGACTGTGGCGGTTACCACCTTGCCGTACTTCTTTTTGAACAGGTCGGTCGCCGCCTTCAGGGTCTTGCCCGAATCCGCTATGTCGTCCACCAGCAGCACGTACTCGTCTCTTTTTACCTCTAGGTCTATGTAGTGCGGCAGTATGTAGACCTTCGGACCGAGCCGGTTCACATCCTCGTACGCGACCATTTGCAGGCCGTAGATGCGGTCGACCTTGAGAAGCTCTGACAACATGTCGGCTATGACCATTCCGCCTCTCTCTATGTAGAGTATCGCGCGCGGCGTGCCGTGCTTCTCCCTTATCTCGCGCGCCATTTTGCCTGCCAGCTCCTGCATCTCTGTGAAGCTGAGCCACTCGTACTTGCGCCCATTCTCCTCGAAGCTCACACCGGTCCTGGCTGGCGCAGCCACAGCCCTCATGTCCTTGGTTTTTGGTATCACGTACTCTACCTCTTCCGGGAGCTCATACCACCTCACCTTGTCGCCTATCCTGGCCCTGAGCTTCCAGGCCACGCTCTTCGGCCTCAGTTCGATCGCGCTTCTAAGGTACTCTATCTCGCTGCTTATCCTCCTCTTCTTCTTGGGCTCCATTGAGGAGCTTTCCAGATAGCCGTTCACCTTCTCCAGGTTCATCGTGACGGTGCGGTACAGCCCCCAGTCGGATGAGAGCAGATCAGCTATGTACCCCGAGTCTATCGATGTGTGAGTGTCAGAGTTGCCCATCTTCAGGTCGTGCATAAGCGCCAGCGAGTCCTTTATGTCCTTCTCGTTCAGCTCATATACTTGCAGCTTTGTGAGCAGCAGGTCTGAGGGTGGTATTGTTATGCTTGCCATGGCAAGCCTGCCCTTGAGCGGCAGCCTGTGGCTCATCCTGAACTCGTCAAGAAGCACGTCAATCTTTGTATTGCCGTAGAAGTACTGCTGCCTGCCAGAGCCGTACAGCGCATTGAACCTGTCATCTGATATGATGCCGTTTCCAGCCATGAACTTCCTGAGCTTTGACGCGTGGGAGCTCAGGGTGAACAGGTCTATGTCGTCTGATTCCCTGTAGAGCTCATTCACGCTGCGGCCGTTCGGTGCCAGGTACTCTACAGCCAGCCCCCCTATCAGCCTGAGAGGTATTCCCTCCTCCTGCGCCCTGGAGACGAGCTCTATCGACTTGCTCAGGAGCCCGCTTCCGCCCACAGCGCCCATGCCATTACCCCTTCGTGAAGTTGTACCTTGAGACCTTGCCGCCCTCGAAGTCTATGATTATGCCGCTGAGGACCCCTGAACTGTACTCGCTGCCGGGGTTGAACACCGGGACCATGCTCCCGTTCTTAGCTTTTACATAGTCCATGCCCATGGCTTCGTGTATGTGCCCGTGCAGGCCGGCTATTGGCGCATACTTCTCTATTATCTCCCTTGTGGCGGTGCTTCCCACAGCCTTGGTGGCCATGTATCCGGCGCTTATCTTCTGCCTCTTGTCGCTGGTCAGCTCTGGCGCCCTGTCTATCTTCGTGCCGTAGGGCGGCGAGTGTATGACGAAGACAGACCGCTTTGGGTCCGCCCCTTTGGCCAGCCTGTCTAGGTCCTTAAAAAGGGCTTCCTCGCTGCGCTCCCTTGGCGAGTCCCACGGCGTCTTGTTAGAGTAGCCGTATCCGAGGAACGAGTATCCGCCGATTTCAGTGATGCGGCCGTCTATGTCTGTCATGGTGCTGTATGCGCCGCTGCTCATGCCCGCCAGGTAATCCGCGACCTCTTCATAGTCGTCATTCCCAGCCATAAGGTATATGTGCGCCCCTAGAGGCTTCAGCCGTTCCTCCGCCTTGTCCATGAACGCCTTCAGTGCAGAGGTCATCTCCTCCACAAACACCCTCTTTATCGCCTTCTCGCTTGCCTCTGCCTCCTCATACTCGCGCTTGTCCATAACCCTGTAGTACTCGCCGCTGAGCCTTATCTCGTGCTCTATGTCAGGGAGATCCTTCTCCTTCACTCTCTTGTGCTCCCCGAAGAGCTCGAGCTCATACCTGTCTCCATTTCTGACGATAGGCACCAGCACCTTGCCGGTAAGGTCGCCGCCGATTACTATATTCTTGACGTTGTAGAACTTCGCAGCGTTGACCAGCTTGTTCATCGCGAGCTCTGAGCCGTGCAGGTCCGCGGTGAAGAATATCCTTAGGTTCATCGAAACCACTAGATTATTCTGGAGGTATCTCCTTGAACGCCATGGATATGTCTATGCCCTTCTTGGCGTTGCTCCATTTTGATATGGAATATAGCACCAAGCCGGCAACGAACGAAGCTACAATGTAGCCGTACGCAAGCGCGTTGCCTCCCCAGACCCCGGAATATGCGAAGAACTGATAGGTTATGTAAATGAACACGCCAGCCATCAGTATGCCCGCAACCACCAAGGTCATCTTAGGCAGCGAGTCGTGCTCGTGCCTGAATGCGTACACTATTGCCGATAGGGCTATGAAAATGAAGTATATCATGGCTGCGGCAACTGCGCCGTACAGCGATGAGAACGTGCCGTACAGGAACGATGCGCCGCCTATAAGCGCTATCGTTACCACTAAGTCGAAGAGGTGCGCGGCCACAGGTGAGCCGTACTTAGGGCTCACGTACGCCAGCTTCTCAGGCAGGAATCTGTCGAAAGCCTGCGCGAACACGTACCTGGAGAACACTATTATGCCGTATGCTAGTATGGCAAGGTCCCATATGATCCAGCCAAGACCTATTACCAGGCTGAGCAGCGGGGACCCTGACACGCCCATTGCCAGCGTCCAGAAGTTGAATGAGTAATCGTATACGAGCGATGGATTGGTAAGCGCTCCGTTGATGAAGTTCAGGCCCCCTGCGAAATACATTGCAGCGAACGCGCCGCTCACCAGCAGCATTACTATCACAACAGATACAGGCACAGACCAGCGGACTCCGCTCTTGCCTCTTATCTCGGAGGAGACTGCGGGCGAGGCGTTCATCCATGGATAAACGAATATCGCAAAGAAGGGCAAGAGGAGCAGCAGGTTCCTAAAGTTGAAGCCGTGGCTGCCAGCAGAAGAGGAATACGCACCAGCTACCTGAGAGTATGTCTGGTTGAATCCCTGGGCCTGCAGCGTGCTGACGTAGTGCTCCACTCCGGCCTTTCCTGCGAACATGAGCGTGCCCATAGAGAGCAGCAGTATTAGTATACCAAGCACTATCGCGACCGTGACGAGCTTGTAGCCTATCTTAGGCTTGAATATGTTTATGGCAATCAGTATGGCGAATATGGCTGCTGCGACAAGGAATTGCAGCCCGGGCATTGCGCCAGATATACCACCCGAGAGAGCTAGGCCGAGGAAGCTGTTGTTGCCCAGTGCAACTCCGACAGAGCCTATTGCGAACACTGTTGATAGCGCTATCAGCGCGAGGTACGCCAGCGTCTCCATCGTATATCCCATGAATGCGAGCGAGCCGCCGAACAGGCCGCCGAAGACCCTCGAGGTCCATATGTAGTCACCTCCAGTCCTGTGAACTCGCCTGTTCATCATAGTGTACACGACCATCTGCGGTATGGAAAGCGCGAACGCGAGCAGCGAGGCGTAAACGAGATTCACGCCGGCCATGGTGCTGAGCAGTATAGTAGTAAATCCTATAGTAGCTACAGCCGCGCCCACAGACATGTCTCCCAGGTTGAGGCTTACCGCGTCAAGAAACGAGACGTGTTTCACAAGCCCAGTGGCCTGCCGAACAAAAACCTTAGTATTGTCGTAGCTCTTTTTGCCGATCATGTGATACCCCCGTAGATGAGTATCAAAGCGCAAGCGCTAGGGCTTAAGAAAACACTAAGCGAAAGCACGAACGCACGACCCCCATCAAGACAGATGGCTGACAACGTTTAAATTCTTTTCTGCACAGCCATACTATTTTTCTTGAAAGAACAAATCAAACAAATCAAAGCAATCGAGGCACTGCTTGAGAGGCGCATAAATTTTTAAACATTTCCAAACATGTAGATTTGTGGTTTAATGGCAAAATCTCTTCGTGGTGGCGCTGTGAGAAGGAATAGGCCATGGTCCATATATCCCGGTGCAATGGCCGGTTGGGTTATGGATTCCTTCGACTTGAGCATGATGTTTCTTCTCGTACCCGTCCTTGCGGACCTCTTCTTCCCGAAAAACTTTGGGCTCGCAATCGTAGGCACGTGGAGCATATACACGACAACTTTTGTATTCAGGCCTGTAGGAGGTGCGCTCTTCGGAAGAATCGGCGACCGTATAGGCAGAAGGAATGCAATGCTGATAACGCTGCTCGGTCTCGGCGCAATCATATTCGCGACAGGATTCCTGCCGACATATGCAGAAATAGGGATAGCTGCGCCTCTTACGCTCTTTGCATTTAGGATAATAACAGGGATATTCGCCGGAGGCGAGTATGGCAACAGCTCTGCAATAATGCTGGAGTCGTCCCCGACAAGGAAACATGGAATGTGGAGCGCCGCGATACAGAGCGGGTATCCAGTCGGATACACGCTGGCCGCGCTGCTATTTCTGGGTTTGCACTACGCGTTTCCAGGAGCCCTGTTTAACACGATCGGATGGAGATGGATGTTTTGGATAGGCATAATACCGGTCATACTTGGATTAATAGTAAGGCTGCTTATGCCGGAATCAGCGCTGTGGAGCAATCTGCAGGAAAACAGGAAGCTGGCGAAGGCGCCGCTTACAGACCTGTTCAAGAACAAGGAGTCGCGTGCAGGCGTGTTGACAGGAATCCTGGCCATGACAGGAATAGCGTGGGTGTACGGGCTTACCCTTGGATTTTTCCCAACGATACTTTCATCGAACGGATTTATGACGTTCCCGAACTTCCTGTACGTAGTGATAGTGGCAATACTAGTGTCGCTTATAGGCTACTTCATATCAGGCAGCATGAGCGACTTGCTAGGCAGGAGAACAATGATGCTGGTATACTCGATACTCGCCATCATCTTTGCGTTGCCGATGACTTACCTCTTGGCTACGCATGCCTTGGGATTCTTGGGAGCCATGCTCTTCGCTAGCGTGATAGCTTTCTTGACTACAGGGATATATGGGGTCATACCTGCATTCCTCTCCGAGAAGTTTCCGACGAAGACAAGAAGCAGCGGTGTAGGAATAGGCTTCAACGGCGGCTTTATATTTGGGAATTGGAGCACAGCCGTGCTGCTTCTCATAGTCGGGATAGCTGCCGCATCGTTCTTCGCGTTTTGGGGCTTCTTCATTATAATAGGCGAGCTCTGCATATTGATTGCGGCGCTGCTATCGAAGGAGACGAAGGGCACGGACTTGGCGGAAGTGAAGTGAGGCAAGTGCATTTTGCAGGGCCTGCCAGCCATTGGCAGGCTCTATTTTCATTCAGATCCACGATATACGCAGCCGCCTGACATTAAATGATTAATATGAGAGATACAGCAGCCATAGGCTTAATCCTGCTATTCATCGTGTCGGCATACTTCGTTGCCGAGCTCTTCTTAACCGTGGGAATAGGCTGGGACTATGCGGTTCACTACCTGAACGGGCTTGCACTGACCAGCCCGGTTTTCTACGCTAACAGTGCAATGAGCCATGGCAACGTAATAATGAAGGGCGTATACTTTGAGCCGTTCCGCGCGCCGCTGACGTATGCGATCATGGCGCTCCTGATATTGGTTGATAGGGGAGCTGCAATATATGCATATGCATTCGTCGTGCTTGTTATACTGTTTGCAGGAATAGTGCATTTCTCGAAAAGCGCAGGAGCGAACCCGCTCTTGCTCGCATCACTAACAATAACGCCGCTGGTGCTGGCCTTCATGCTCATCAACGGCGCAGACATACTTGTATTCGCGATGCTGGTTATTGCGCTTTCCTTCCTGCTGCGCAAAAGCAGTTATTTCGGCCTGTTCCTGGGACTGGCATGCCTCGCCAAGTACCCTGCGCTTGCATTCCTGCCGCTGCTCTTCTTCCTCCGCGAGCCGAAGAAAATTGCAGCGGCAATCATACTGTTTATATTAGTCACGATACCATGGCTGGCATTCAATGCGGTGTTTTTTGGGTCCCCGTTATACAGCTACACAACCCAGTTCAGCGACGCACTTATAAACGCGTCAAAAATAGGCATAATGCCGGTAGTGCTTGTGTCATTCGCATATGCAGCTGCAGCAGCGCTTCTCGCGCTTGCGATAAAGGCC
This sequence comes from Candidatus Martarchaeota archaeon, assembly GCA_023473425.1. Classification (GTDB taxonomy): domain Archaea; phylum Micrarchaeota; class Micrarchaeia; order Micrarchaeales; family Micrarchaeaceae; genus JAMCYG01. Next base: position 4,291 of record JAMCYG010000027.1, on the reverse strand, counting down.
CGCAATGGGGGTCTGAAATCGCCAATATCCCCCGACAGACGGCACATCTACGCGATCCTCGGTGCATTCCTTGCCTTAGCTGCAGCATCGTTTGTGCTTATAGCCCCGGGCCAGTTGGACTTTGCAAATCAGATGCGGTTTACGTTCCTGATGGGTTTCGGCGCAGCCTCAATCGTTTCTGTCTACATAGGGAAGGATAATCTTTCATTGAAACTGGGCAGCTTGATTGAAGTAAAAATTTTTCCGCAGATGTTTTTCGCTGGCGCTGTTGCAGTTCTTGCAGTCTCAGGATTCTTCCTCAGCTATGCAAGCATACCTACGCCTAAAGCCGAAATCAACAGCGCCTATGGCATGATGCAGAGCATAGGCATAGAAAACTGCGCGGTCGTCTCGAATGCTTGGGTGTGGCTCGATTACTACGGATCCGATTCATTATCGCCATACTATTACAATGCAATCATCGCCAAGTACCCGATAATAATGTTTAATGATACAGGCGTGCCCACTGCGCCGAGATGGATTTCCAATTCCACATTGGCGCTGAAAAATGGTAGCATATCGATATACCTGCCGCAGGGGTACGTATGCTCAAGCTGATTGCACGACGGCATGAGTTGCGCGTATTCAGCCAACCGTTCCATTCCAGCATGGCAAGCAGAAGTGTTTTTATTTTTGATAACGTATGGTTAATGGATAAGTGTGGAGATCAATATCGCGCCGCAGGTGAACCTTGATGCACAGGCGGTCATGACAGGCAGAGGCTGCGTCATAGGACAGAGCGGGTCCGGCAAGTCCTATCTCGTGGGCGTTATAGTGGAGGAGCTCTGCAGAAATGGTCTTCCTTTCCTAATAATTGACACAGAGGGAGAGTACAGGTCGCTCAAGAGCCTCTTCAATGCCATCTGGGTAGGAGAAGACAAGAAGGCAGATTTGGGAATTGACGTCGATTATTCGATGCTCTTCCAAGAGAGCATAGAGAATAGCATTCCTGTCATACTCGACGTCTCTGACGTAGTGAACAAGACCGCATATGTCTACAAGGCACTGGAAACGCTGTACAGCGTTGAAGAAGAGAAAAGGTCCCCATACCTTGTAGTGATGGAGGAGAGCGACAAGTTCGCCCCGCAAGTGGTAAGGCCAAAGATAAACCCTGTAGAAGAGATAAGTGTACGCGGCAGAAAGAGGGGCATAGGCCTGCTTGTAGCTACACAGAGGCCAGCCAACATAAGCAAGAACGTGCTTGCGCAGTGCTCGTACGGCTTTGTCGGCAAGCTTAGCATAGACAACGATCTGCAAGCGGTCAGCGTTCTCTTCGAGGGCAGGAAGACGCTCGATCAGATACCTTCGCTTGAGACAGGCACGTTCATGCCGTTCGGGCTGCTGGCAAAAGAGCCGGTCAAGGTCAAGAGCAGAAGGGTGCTCCACGTAGGCAGCACTCCGACAATAGGCGGTCTGCAGAAGAAGGATGTCAGAATAGGCAGTATACTCAAAGAGCTGAAGAGTGGAAGGGCGCAGGCAAGCTCAAGGCAGCAGGCAGTGAAAGCATCGCAGAATATCAGCGGTAACGTCGTCAGTGCCGAGTTTACGCACGAAATGGCAGAGGACTACGCGAGACGCCTTGTCAGAAAGCAGTATCTAGTTTTCGGGAAGGAGGAGAGTGTGGATTCGGTGGAGCCAAAGTATTTCCAAGTTGTTTCATGCAAATTGCGCGCACCGACTTACAAGAAGAACGAGTACATAGAAGGGTACGCGATGGTAAAGGGGGATGAATTCGTGAGTATTGACAGAAGCAATGGCATATCATTTGCAAAAGCGCCTTCCAGCGGCAAGGCCATAAGGCTGGATGATACAGACATGAAGGTATTCCTGGCTGTTGCACAGAAGAGAAAGATAGACCGCGATGCACTGGTAGCTGCATCAGGCTCGACCAAGCAGAAAGCAGCGGGATCTATGCGCAAACTGGAACGCGCAGGCCTTATAGAAGGCAGGAATGGGATATACCGCAAAGCTGACAGCCAGGCCTTCCTGGCCGATTCGCCTGCAGCCTCGGAAAAGTCGAAGGTTGATGCTGGCAGCATAGTCAACTATGACAGGAACATGGGCAAGAGCGCGCAGAGGCTGCTGAAGATAGTGTATCCAGGATGTGAGGTGCTTTCCATAGATGACATGTATGTGCCGATGTACGAGATAACACTGAGGCGCGGGAACAAGATCAGGCTGTTCAGGATAGACGGACTGCACGGCAAGAGGCTGGAGGGCCTGTGAAATAGGCACACCGCTTATCATGATTGATGGCTTATTCGATTGATGGCTTATTCTAGAGGTTCAGCGATTGGCCAAAGAAGAGGATGCAAGACTCCAAGGAAATAAAGAATAATAAAAAAGAGAAGAAAAAGGAGCAGCAGACATCAGCCTGCCGTCACATTGGTGGATGCTCTGGCGCCCTCCTCGCCCTGCACTACAACGTTGTAGGTGTCTCCAGATATTGGAGATATCTTCAGGTGGCCGTTTGCAAGCACCACTGGCCCGCTGAAGCTGAATGTCGCAGTCGCATTCGGCGCTATCGTGTAGCCGACTCCTCCCTCCTTGAACATCTGCATATCTTGAGGCAGGATCAGCGTGCCGTTAGACGAGACCTCGAAGTTCAGCACATGCATAGAGCGTGCCAAGACACCGACATCAACTATGTCAGAAAGGGTAGAGTTGAACGATGCGTTCATCCTTGCCCTGACAGACGCATTGAAAGACGCGTTGAGCATACTGCCTGCACCGCTGTATGGCAGGCCGGAGCCGTTGAGGTCTATGTTGACGTGGTTGTCATAGCCAAACCTCACAGCGTCCTCAGCGTTCATGCCCGTTTCTGCATGGTCGCCGCCGGACGTGCCGTTGATGCTATATGTAGGAGTAATGCCTTCGCTGCTGTTTGCACTGCCATTGGTATCCACCGAGATTCCCTTTCCGCCGGAATTTACTATTATCTCGCCATTGCTTGTCAGCGTGCCGTTGACCATCATGCCCGGGTTCTCGCCGCCGCCCATGACAGTATTCGCGCTGCCGTCAACAGTTCCGGACAGCCCTATAGCTGATAATGGAGGCTTCTGCTGAGCTCCGCGCACTGCGCTGTGCACTGTCACGTTCTCCCTTGTACTGGCATTGGCCGAGCCCTGCGCATTCTCTCCACCATGATCTGAGAATGGGGATATAGGTGAAACTGTTACAGACATGTTGCCGAACAGCATCACGTGATTGATGGTTACCGGGACGTTTGCGGTATTGTGCAGGGTCACCGAGAACGATGTAGTGTTGTTCGACACTGCCAATGCCGTGGAGGCTATCGACAGCTGCGGCTGGACGTGCTCCAGCTGCACTCTCTCAGTCTCGTTTAGGCGCGCCTGCGTGCCCAGAGTAACCCTGACTCTATGCTGTGAAGGTATTACAACAGCCTTGACCGATGGCACCATGACGAATGTGGTTGAGTTCTGCCCGTATATTGCTATTACCACAGGCGACATCTCTATTATTGCCTGGGCCGAGCCGTTGACTGCGGTCGTTGAGACTTTGGCAGTAACCTGGCTGCTCGGCAGCGTAACGTTATACGTTGTGCCGTTTATCGTTATGCTAGCAGAGTTGACGTAGAACCTCAGCATGTTGACGCTGGAGCCGTTCGGCACCTCCGCGCTGCCTATGACCTGCGTCACATTTATTAGTTTCATCAGGTCAAGTGTTCCGCTGCCGGTGGCATTTATCCAGCCAGTGGCCGAAGAGTTCAGTGCATTAGAACTGGCTGCACCTCTGCTGACCACATGCGCCTGCACCGACGAGTATGATATGTTCAGCGCGCTCGTTCCTGCCGGCACCTGCGGCGGATCCGTAATGCTCAGTACCAAGTTGCCCTTGGTCTGTGCCGCATGACCATAGGTCAGGCCCAAAGCCACAAGGCCAATGACGACCACAACGGCCACCCCAATTGCTATTTTTCCCACATTTCCCATCTGCTTTTCACCTTTCATAAAGCTTTCAGTATTAAAGTTTGGATTAGCTCTATAATACTTCCATTTTTTTACATGCTCGTTGTTTATCTCTTCTATAGCCCCTACGCCCTTTAGCTCTGCAAGGTGCTGACTAACGGTTGCCTGCGACATGCCAAGCCTGTCAGCGATCTCAGTGACGTTCATGCTGCCCTCAGAGAGCATGTGCATTATTTGCCTCTTTGTCTGCCAAGTCTTCCCCATCGCGCATTACCATACAAAGTTTGCCAGCTGCTACGCTAATCTATTTGGCTCAATATATT
>JAMCYG010000003.1:48026-48953 GCA_023473425.1 Candidatus Martarchaeota archaeon | reverse complement strand
TCAGGCTCATCGAACACCGTGGCTGGAGGTAAGCTCGAGCTCGCAGCGAGCCTCAAGCCTGAGCAGACGGTTTACGTTGGCCAGAACGTCACGAGCGGCAACTTCACTGTGCAGCTTGCAGACCTCGGCCAGCCGAACTCGAACGGCATAAGCAACGCAGCACTTAATGTATACTATAATGGAGTGCTGAAGAACACCACGTCCGTGGCTCCTGGATCGCTGACCAAGTTCAACGTTTCTGGATCATACCTGTACGTTGATGTAAACCAGACCTTCGCGGGCCTGTACGCATACGAGAAGTACGCCAAGATGAAGCTGTACTCCAATGTGTTCAACGTCAGCAGCGGAGCTGTCTTCAACCAGACGTACAACCCGGACTGGTACACCATACTCGAGTGGGCCAATGCATCTGGCACTAGCGGTGGAACGCCTAATGCGCTGTACAGCATAATACTGTACAACTATAAGACAACCACGCTAAAGCCTGGCCAGAGCATGTCGTTCATAACGAGCCCGGCTGCGTACTCGCTGAAGTTTATAGGCGAGAACCAGGGTAGCGGCAACTTCGACCCGATATCTATACAGTCGAAGAGCGTGCCTGCATTCGCATACAAGAATGAGGTTACACAGCCTAGTGGCATGAACACCACAGCCATAAACGAGCCGGCGCAGGAGCTGGTAGTGACGAGCAGCATACCAAACGCGTTCACAACTAGCGCAGGCCAGCAGACCTCTACGCTGACGTACGACCTCACGCCGTACACATATACAGCTAGCACGGCTGACGCCAATGCTCCAACCGCGAACACGCTGTATGGCACTCTCGGTGCAGTCGGCAACTACGTCAACGCGAACACGCCTCTGACAGTGTACGTAACAGGGTTCATAGGGAAGAACCAGAAGACAACTAAGAGCTTGGTCTTCAAT
>JAMCYG010000003.1:0-48016 GCA_023473425.1 Candidatus Martarchaeota archaeon | reverse complement strand
GAAGAGCGTGCCTGCGTTCGCATATCAGAACAAGGGTTCGCCGCTTACTAACATAAACACCACAGCCATAAACGAGCCGGCGCAGGAGCTGGTAGTGACGAGCAGCATACCAAACGCGTTCACAACTAGCGCAGGCCAGCAGACCTCTACGCTGACGTACGACCTCACGCCGTATGAGTATGCGGCTAACACGGTAAACGCCATCGCCGCCAATAATGCCATAACCTTCAATACGCTGTATGGTACTCTCGGAGCGGTAGGCAACTACGTCAATGCGAACACGCCTCTGACAGTGTACGTAACAGGGTTCATAGGGAAGAACCAGAAGACAACTAAGAGCTTGGTCTTCAATGCGCCTTCCATAACGAACACCACGTTCCTGTCTCAGCCTTTCGTGAACATCACGAATGTGACCCTGAGCTACGCGATACCATTTAATGGTGCATCGCTAACAGTAGGTGAAGGGGATGGGACTACAGGCAATGTGCTGCTTGGAACGCTGAGCGAAAGCTCGACGCCGCAGATAGTCTACTCGAAGAGCGGGCAGAACTATGACGCATTGACTAGCGGCAGTAGCGTCACGTACAACCAGCAGAACGGCCAGGCATCCCAGACATTCAGCCTTGTCCCCGAGAGTGTAGCGAAGGGCAACCAGACTGGGTACTACAAGTACACAATGAGCGAACTGCCTGCTACGCCGTACAGCACGACCTTTACTGACAGCCTGTCATTTGGAATCTTCAATTCCACTGCAGGCGCTCAGCCGAATCCGCTGTTCTACCTGAACTACACGCCAAGTGGCACGAAGAACAACATGACATACACGTCTTCGCAGACTGCTAACGTGAATGCAGGTGTTGGCTTCAGGACTGAGAAGGGCAGCAAGATAGGCTCGATAACCGCGACAGCCCTGACAGTTGACATGGCGAAGGCCGTGGACATGCTGTCATTCGATGTTGCGGCAACAGGCCAGAACTCGTCCACGCTGACACACCACACTGTTGGTCCAGTCGGCATAGGGCAGTCCCTGTCAAGCCTTGGCATGCCTAACGTGACGGTCTCGAAAGTGACTGGAACGCTGGCTCTCGGCCCGAACGCGACGTACAGCATAACGGGTATCAGCAACATAACCGCGACACCTTCCGTATCGCAGGCGATATCGCCGGTTCTACTGAAGAACCTGACGACCTCACCGCTTGTAGTGCTTGACAACGCGTCAACGCTCAACCCGGCGGGCAGCCTGATACTGATAGGATCCGGCTACGTCAACAGCCTCTCCGAGCAGGTGCAGTCTGCGAACAACTTCACGGCAAGCCCGAGCATGGGTAACGGCTCTGGCTATGTAGTGCAGGCGTTCAGCGGAAGCAACGGCTCTGGCGCGAGGATATACGTGGCAGGATACACGGCGGCTGACACGACAGCGGCTGCGAACGCGTTCATACAGGACCTGTACAACAACGCGGCAAGCGGCAGCTGATGGCTAAGCGCAGTACTCTGAAGGGCGAAAGCCCTTCCTTTTAATTTTTTATTCCTATTTCTTTTCATATGATAAGCAACATGCGCGAGCTATGCATATGTGCTATGCATGTGCATTATGCATGTACTTTTGCATCACATACCTGCAGTGCATGCCTGCAGCACGTCTGCAAATACCTCACATAAACGCTTTCTTTATAAATTTTCTCTTACAATAGAGCATAGACCCTGAAATGGTGGTTCTTCGATGAAAAAAGCAATGCTCTACCTGACCCTCTCAATGTCCGCGCTCTCGCTGTTTGCACTCTCTCTAGTGCTTTCTAATGCCGGCGCTGCCGGCGTCACGACAAGCGCACACTATATTCAGATAAACAGCACGCTTAGTGGATACCTGGCGCAGTACCTGCCGCCATCCCTCGTCAAGAGCTCTTACAACTACAGCGAGATGGTCAACGGTGCGTCCTACATAATAATGCAGCTTAACAGCAGCCATGTAAGTTACATAGTGGTAAACGTAACAGGCGGCAAATACAGCATAATGCTCAATAGCACTGATATATACGCTTCGCTATCTCCATTCCTGCTGAATAAATACGCACCTAATCAGAGCGCAATAAGCACGATAAACAGCACTATAGCTGCGTACCGCAGCGACGCCAATCCTCCTATAGCCGACTGCCTGCAGGAGACTGGGCTCAACAGGCTCACTGTGTACCCTGCAGACAATACATCAATAATGCTCGCATGCGAGAGCGTGCCGAATTGCGAGAGAACTCTTACGCAGCTCGGAGGCATGAACACCCCGTTCGGCTCTGGCATGGTGCAGTTCAACATGCAGTACCATGAGATGAACCATACTTATTCCAACATATTCTCTCTGCTGAGCGGCGTTAACTCCACCAACTATGGAGCCAAGCTCGGCATGGTAGAATCTAACCTTTCAAGCATAGGCACGCAGGCAGCTGCACTGGCGCAGAACCCATTGTTTCCATTGCCATCAGGATTCCCAGTATCCCAGCTCGCACCATGCTCAAGCTACTCCGGCAATACGGGGCCATGGTACTGCTACTCAATAGGCTACTGCGGATACCTGGCATTCAATACATCTAGGATGTCCCAGGCAAACCTAGAGCTCAATGCCATACTATCGGAGCCTGTTACTCCAAAGAATATAATGGCTGTGAGCGAGAACTCTTCAAAGATAGCGAGCAGCTACGTAATGCCCATTATAGTTAAGAAGAACACAACGCAGCTGAACAACATGCTGAACTTCTCATATCCAGAGTACAACTCTATCGTGACGAACGCGACGTTCTTACTCGGCAGGTTCAACAATGCAACGCTGAGCAACGCCCTCGGCAACTTCACCCGTTTCTTCAACAGCATAATTTCCAAGGGCATATACCAAAACATAAGCGTATCATCTACGAACTTCAACTCGATGCTCTCGAACCTTACCGGCCTGTATAAGCTGGTGGGCAAGAACTACTACCCTGCCCTCAATCTCTCGAAGGTGAATACCGCGCTATCGCTGCTCAAGCAGATAGACTACAAGCACCCTCCTGCACAACTAACCAACCTGTCAAAGCAAGAGAGCAGCCTTAATGCGCAGCTCAACGGCACATTCACCAGCAACAGCATTGCGCCACTCATGGCGCAGCTCGAGTCTCTAAATTCCAAGATCAACTCGTTTGGAGGCTCTCCAGGCGCTGGCTCGCTAGTCAAGAGCGTGGATTACGGGTTCGTGAGCGCCCTCGTCTCCGGCTCTAGTGCATCGATACCATCGAAGATCAGTTCTGCGCCTCTCTATGCGGCGCTGCTTTCATTCATAATAGCGCTAGTGCTCATAGGCATATTCTATTTCATGACGTACTACAAGCTCAAGAAGGCCAAGAGGATAAGGAAGGGCAAGCTTGTCAGGAGGGCATGGATGCTCCTGTTCTCAGTGCTGTTCATCGTAGCGCTGCTGTACGCGTATGTCACGTTTGTCGCGGCCGCAGGCGCGAACCACTTCCTGCCTGCATCGCTTTTCATATCTAGGATGAGCCATACCTCCACAGCGGTAATAGCGCTGAACGGCTCGTCACAGTACAGCGCGCCTGCGCTGGCATGCGCCAATTCCACGAAGGCAGTGCTGCTGGCCAATGGTGTCAAGAACGTCAGCATAATACGTGTGCAGAACTACTCGTGCTCTGTCACGCTTAATAGTGCTACGTACAACGGCACCTCGTGCTACAACAAGATACTGTCTACAGCTACGCCTATGGTGCAGATAGAGGCAGGGAACAGCAACTACATAACCTACAAGGGTATGTACGGCGCTGTGCTGTACGCGTCAGGGAACTACACGCAGGGCAGCTCCTGCGCACTATCTACGCTGTTCTATGCGATGAGGCAGAATTGATTAATTGGTTAATTCAACTGGTGAAATGATGGCAGCTAATGTTAAGGTCAGCAACAGGAAGGAAAAAGGTCAGGAAAGTGCAGCGCAGCGCCAGAAGCGCCAGGGGCTTGCGCCATCGGCTACGCGCTCGCGCAGCGTTACTTTTCTTGTCGTATCAGTAGCGATAATAATAGCGATAGTGGGCACAGCGCTGCTTCTCGTCTCGTACAATCCTCCGGGAAACAAGCAGACAAGCTTCTCAACGTTCATGAACAACTTTCTCACGTCTAATGGTGTGGCAATATATGTGAGCTCAGCTAACGAGTCTGCATATCCGTCGGCGATTGCTTGCGCGACCGCACTGATAGAGACCATAGAAGCCAATGCTGCAACACACAAGAGCGTCAGCGCAATCGGCTTCTACGTAATGAACCAGACCTCATGCACATACAAATCAGGAGGCCTTGGGTCTACGATAACAAACTATACCAACACGACTCCATCGGTGTGCCTGGCCCTCTCCACCGGCCTGCCAAGGATATTCATAAACTACAGCGCCACGAACAGCACTGTGATAAAGCCGTACGACCTTTACGTTTCAGGCACTAGCTCGTTCCTTAACGAGTGCGGCATAGCATCAGAAATAAAATGAAAAGATGAATAGCCGCGCTTCTTATAGCCAATAGTCTATTCAGTGCGGAGCGTGTGCAATCCTTACGGCGTTAATTGTTAATTGTTGCCGTTGTCAGCTTGCTTATGCTCTGTGCGCGCCAGCGCCGCAGCCTCTGCATCAATATGCTTTGCCGTCCTGCTGTCAGTGCTCTGTATCTCTGCGTCGCCATTTGCTCCTGCTGCGATCCTGAGTATGTTGTTTGCAAGGTGCGGTGTATGGTACAGATTTCTGACTGCTTCCATGAGCCTGTCAAAATGCTCGTCCTCAGTAGCCATCTTTTCTATGTCCTGCATGTTTACATGCCTGTAGCAGGATTTGGCTATCCATATGAAAACCGATAGGGTCTCATCGCTTTCCGGAGGGTAGCTCCTCATGGCCCTGATCACGGATTCGCTGCTCATCTTTTCAGCAAAGAATCTGCGCGCCTTTTCTAGGTCTGCTCCAGATGCATGCGCATCCTCAGCCATGATGCCCACGCGCATCTTGAATTCCTCAGCCAGGTGCGGCATCCCAGCAAACCTGTCGGAGAATGAGTCTATGTCTGCCGCGTCTTTCTGCCTTCTTTTCGATTTCGATCTCATAGGTCAACGTGCTTACTTTAGGCTCAACATATTTATATTGTTTGTGTGCAAGCGCACATGCAAAAGCAAGCCCGCTGCCTAGCGCTCTGGCTTCTCGTCAGCCCCTGTGCCTTAGCAGTGCAGCTATGCCTCCGAAGCCCTCCAGCAGCTCCCTGCCATACGGGCTCTCTTCGGATACGAAAACCATCTCCACTCCATTCTTCTCTGCGTCGTTTATCACACTGTCTATCGGATCTGTGTCGCCGACCACGCTGAGGTTGCCGCCGCATTCGTGCTTCTCCTTCCTCTTGTCGCCCTGCTCGATGTCCTTGAACTCCGCGCCGCATGCAGTGCACTTGTAGCTGACTTCGTGTATATCGAGGTTCTCGCTTATTATCAGTATTGAGACGTTGTTTGCATCGAGCTCCTTCCTGACCTGCTTGTAGCCGAATGTCGCGAGTCCCTTCCTCGCTACCTCATTCATGAACCTGTCCATCAGTGCTTTCTCTTTTACTGTAGCCTGCTCCGAGAGCGCCTCTTTGCTCTTCTCCAATAGCTCCCTTATTCCGACTTCCTCATCAGTGTATCCTGTGTCGAACGGCCCTATTATCTTTATCTGGTAGTTCACCGCCTTCTCCTTCAGGAAGTTCTCCTTCGAAGGCCCCGGCCCGCCCACTATAAGCCCGTTCACCTTGCCGTACTTTGCGAATACCTCGTTCACTGCGTCGGCAACCCTCCTGTAGTAGTCAACTATCGAGCCCTCTATTATCCTGCTGTACCTCGCCTGCGACTGTCCTCCCTTCCTGACCTTTGCGTGCACCAGCGACGCCATTCTCTTCTCTATGTTGACGTGCGTGCCCTTGAGCGTGGCTATCGTAGCATCGCGCCCGTCCATCACAAGAAGTATGTATATGTCTGTTGCCGCTATCATCGCTTCGAGCGGCTCAAGGAGAAATGTGGAGTCGCACCTGTATATGTTGGACTTCACGGGCTGCGGCGGCTCCAGTGCGAATATCTCAAGGTCTGGCTTGGCCTGTATATCCGATATGTTGCCGCAGAATACCGCAAGGCCGTTCTTCGGCGGCGTGCGATAGAGCTTGAGGTACTGCATTATCTTGTCTATTGCGCCTTGAACGTTTAGCCTTGTGGTCTTCGACTTTATGTTAGATGCCTGGCCGTACTCGTCGCGCAGCTTCGCGACTACGTCGCTTATCGGGAAGTCTGGCGGAACGTATAAACTTATCAGCTCGGTTCCCGTGCCCCTTATGCCTTCCAATCTCCGTATGGCCTTCCTTATTTTATACTCTTCTTTCATGAACATCACGCATGGCGCGCACTGCGCCCTGCCTGTCGCGCAGGCTATGCCTGTGCGGAACTTTTGCCTTCAACTGCTAGAACTAGAATGTCTGCTACGTTCGTGCAAATCAGCCTACATACACATTCGCTAATATAATTAATAAACTCTCGCTATTTGCTTCTATTGCCTCCTATGACCTCCTTGCCCATGTATGGCACAAGAGCCTTCGGCACTGTTATTGTACCGTCAGGGTTCGAATAGTTCTCTACGATTGCCACTATCATCCTCTCCATGGATATGGCCGTAGCGTTGAGGGTGTGCACAAACCTGCGCTCGTTCCCCTCATCATACTTTATGTCCAGCCTGGTGCTCTGCCAGTCCGTGCAGTTCGAGCAGGACATGAGCTCTCTGTACTTCTTCTGGCTCGGCAGATAAACTTCTACATCGAATGACCTGGCGTCCTTCGCTGACATGTCCCCTGCGCATATCTCTATCACACGGTACGGCAGTTCAAGCTTCGCCAGCATGCCTTCTATGTTTCTGAGCAGCTCTTCGTGGTACTTCGGCGAATCTTCTGGCTTGCAGAAGATGACCTGCTCTACTTTGTTAAACTGGTGCACCCTGAATATACCTTTGGTGTCTTTCCCATGGGAGCCTGCTTCCCTCCTGAAGCATGGGCTTATACCGACATACTTGAGCGGCAGCTCCTTGCCGCTGAACACCTCTTCTGCATGCATCGCAGTCAGCGGATGCTCCGCAGTCGCTATCAAGAAGAGGTTTTCATCCATCTTCTCGTAGTCTGCCCTGGCTTCGGCTTCCCTTGGCGATGTCGCGAGGTACAGCATTTCCTCAAAGGTCCCAAACGGCACAGTGCCCTTATAGTACCTGTTTTTCATAAGGAACGGCGGCTCTATCGGCATGTACCCATTCTTCACCATCTCGTCCAGCGCGAACCTCTCAAGGGACTGCTCGAGCAGCACTATGTCTCCGCGCAGGTAGTAGAACCTGGCTCCAGCGACCTTGGCTGCTCTCTCTATGTCCAGCAGCCCTAGCCCAGCAAGCAGCTCCTCATGGCCCTTTGAGCTCTCATTCCTGATCTTCCCTACTTTTCTTATCTCCGGGTTCTGCTCCTCGCTCTTGCCCTCTGGCACTTCTGGTAGCATTATGTTTGGCAGCTTGTAAAGCAGCACTTCTATCCTACTCTCATATTCTGGCAGCTTTTTCTCCAGGCTCTCTATGCTTTTCTTCACGTCTGCGAGCGCAGCCACTTTCTCGTCTATGTTGCCGCCCTCTTTCTTTACCTCATTTATCTCGAGACCAGCTTTGTTGCGCTTGGCCTGAAGTGCCTGAAGTTCTGTCTGCGCAGCCCTCCAGCTCTTATCAAGCTCCAGAAGTTCGTCTATCGGATAGTCGCTATTCCTCTTTCTGAGCGATGCCTTTATCTCGTCTATATGGTCCCTGACGTACTTCGTGGTTATCATTTGCCTCACGCCTTGAATATTATTACTATATATCAGAATCAAGTGTTAAAAACCATTTGTGTAGGCTTCATCTCTTTCCTAGGCGGATTAGTAAGCTATTTCTATTTTAATCACCATCTCTATCTGTTCCTGCAGGGATGGCGGAGCGGCCAAACGCGGCGGGTTTAGGGCCCGTTCCCTTAGGGGTTCGAGAGTTCAAATCTCTCTCCCTGCAAATTTAAAAATAGACGTCAAGCAAGGGTTCAGAAATCCGAAATGGAAATCTTCAAGGAAGGAAGATTTCAATAGGTTTTCCGACAACCTCAAGCAGGTGTCCATGAACGTTTCATGGCACCAATTACAGCAGTTGCAATCAGTATTGCACAAGACGCAAACCAAGAGGTTTGCCGGCAAGAAGAAAACGCCGAAATATGGCTCAATCTCAAAGGCATTTTCCGATTCGCAGCTTCAAAGGTTCCTTCACGTTATAGACTCTGACAGGTTTCGCCTCCTATTCAGGTATCAGGCGCAGCTTGGGCTTAGAATAGGCGAGGCGGTCAGAGTGAACATAAACTCGATAGACCTAGAAACGAGGGAACTTACCTTGAAGACCGAAAAGGCTCGGGTAATGGACTCGTTATTGATACCGATGCCGTTGTTCAAGGATACCATAGCCTTCATCTCGAAGCACAAGGCCGAGATTGAGGAGGCGCAGGGCTATCTGTTCTATGCGGAAAAGCTGCGAACCAAGCGGTCGGTACCATTCTTAGAGCAAAACTACGTCCGCAACAGGTTCAGGCACTATGTCCGGCTGGCAGGGTTGGACGAGGTATACGATACCTCAGATGAAACTAACCCTAACAGGAGCGTAAGGCACCTCCACAGGCTGACTACCCACAGCCTGAGGCACTATGCTATAACAAGCTTCGCTAAGCAGACAAATGGCAACCTAGTGCTAACCAGCAGGTTCGCAAGGCACAGCAATCCAAGTACTACAATGACCTACATAACCACACGCAAGGATGAGCTATACAAGGAAATAGACAATGCCTTTGGATTGAGTCAAGCCATAGACCTGAAAAGAGCGTTAAGCCATTGAACACAATCTAGTCTAGAAGCCGTTCAAATTCTTCGACTGTTAAGCCGGCTTCCCTTATTATTGCACGCAATGTGCCTCTTGGCACCTCTTTTCTATTTGGCACTACGGCTCTTCGGTGTGGAGGCTGCGTATTTCTGAGTATTATGTGGCTTCCAGTTTGATGGTCGTATCTATATCCAATCTTGGATAGTGCCTTGACTACCTCTGCCGCTGATATTATAGGAATCTTAGGCATTCACATTCACCGATACGACTTCCTCCTTTATAGAAGGCGGTATCGGCTCGTTGTGCTTCTTAAGACTAGCCAGATAACCGGCTATGGCGTCCTTGACGTTTTCTATGGCCTCCTTTCTAGTCTTGCCATCAGAAACGCATCCGGGCAACTGCGGTACGGTAGCTACGAATACGCCGTCTTCGTCCTGCTCTATTTCAACCCTGAAATATCTTCTCATGTCCGTTCACTGTATATTATACAACCCAAGCTATTTAAATTTAGGAGGTGCCCTGGCCCTAACTAAAGACCTCCGGGCGACTAAAGACCCTATAGCCCAAAAGGTCTTTAGTAGGCTCTCGACGACAAGACCTTCAATAGCTTCTGATTCACGAGGGACTTCTAACCATCAATAATACAGCATACCTCTTAAGTTGAGGTCTTTAGTAAGCCTCCGCCGCCTCACGCCCTTCACCTGCTCTGGGCAGGTTCGGGCGTGCCGAACTTCGTTCGGACGGCGGCTACGGCTACTACGACCTAACGAGCAAGGCTGCTTCTGCCCCCACCCAGAAGCAGCCGCAGAGGTTCCTTAAAGGCCAGGATAGCCGCTGCTTGGTTGCAAGCTTAAAGCCAGTTGTGGCGACCCCCTCGTGAACTGCGAAAGAGGAAGGGAATGCAATGACCGACCATCTTGAGCCAGTGAACGAGCTGGGGTTTAAGGATTATAAACTATCACAATCAGGTATTCAAATTCTACGACGTTAAAAACGAAATAAAAACGAACAAATTAAATACCTCTTTTAATATTATAGCTAATAATGTGTTGGTGATAGCATGAACAGAATAGGAATGGCAGCGATGGTTGCCACAGTACTGACAATAGCCGGTATGGCTGGCATGGTTGCTGCGCAAAGCAGCACAACGCACACGCCGTTGGCAGGGGCGTCAACGCTCTCCAACGCACAGAGCGGTGCGAATGTACAGAGCGGCCTGAACGTACAAAGCGGGCCTGATGTACAGAGTGGACTCAACGTCCAGCAGGTTGGCGGCGGCCCCGACACGGCAGAGACCGTGCATGCGGGAGCTGAAATCGGCAACTGATGGGGAAAGAGTCAGGCACCGATCCCGCCAAAGAATTGGTAGGCGGGACCGGTGCAGGAAGCAAGATTTTAGAATTATATAGGTGCTGGATTATGCGGCAAAGACTGAAGAGACCATTGACGATTGTAATGGTTATGGGAGCGATGTTGGTATCTGGCGTTACTATGCTGGTCTTCGGATACGGGAATATCAGTCATAATGGACTGGCACATGCCTCAGAAATTAAAGAGGTCATCTTTCTGTCCGGCATAGCTGTACTCTTAATCTGGGCGCTGCTGGTTTATGCCGCGCTGATCAGGAGGGAAAAGCCGAAACCTGAAACGAAATGGTGACATCAATGAGCAAGACATGGCACATGAAAAAGAGAGTACTCAAGATTCTTTCGAAGCGGCCACGCACGCCGGGAGAGATTAGTAAACTCCTGGGTCTGTCGCCGTCCACCGTGAGTGTGCATATTGCCGAGCTTGAGAGAATAGGTGCGATAGAAAGAGTAGAGAACGGTTATGCCAAACGGTGGAAATACTACCGCATAAAGCCCGGATTCAACATTGAGAAGGCAATCTGCGTCAAGGAAGTCAACATGATACCGCTTATACTGATGGGCATTGCCATAGCTGCATTCATCGGCGTTGGCGCATTTATCGGCCTGATACCGCATGGTGGGCAGGCCACGACCATCTTAACAATCCAACTAACAGATCCGCCGAATGTACCCAACGGCACGCAGGCTTTGCTTGTGTCATATTCTTCCCTCCAGGTTCGCATGCGCGACTCACCAGGCTGGATTACTGATAATACCACAGGTATAGTAAACTTGATGTCGCTGACAAACGTAAGTGAGGTGGTAGGAAAGCTTAAAGTGCCAATGAATGCCAGTGTTGGCACGATCAGATTCAACATAACGTCCGCCAGAATACTCGTAAACGGCATGACTTACAACGTAGATGTACCAAATCATCAGCTAAGTGCCAATGTTATTGGCGTCGGCGCAGCTGGCAACATGTCCGTACTTATGGATATGCGCACCAAGATAGCTAGCACAGCGAATGCAACTTACATGCTTGTAACTTCGCTTAAGGCTGTCGCTGTAAACAACATTGATGCAAATGAACAAGTAGGCTCGACGAACCAGCTTAATGTAAGTGTAGAGAATGAGTTGAATCAGATAGGAGGTGACAATAACACCGCGAGCAGCGGCCCATAACACAAGTTGCTTGAAGATACGCTGGACATCTGCACGCTTAGAAATGAAGATATGGGTTGGATTATACGGCCGCATAACCATATTCCTTATATTGGAGCTTACGTTACTGTTCGCATAACCTTATGCGAGGTTCAAGGTTCAGATTCTCCGGAAATCTGAACCGTTTCTGCTTATATACCTTGCTCGGCTATAATTTATGGTTCAGATGAACCTGCTTGGCTTAGAAATTTATGTTGTTTTTGGTGTGAAATATGGCTAGGAATATCGGCGTGAAACAGCTAGGAAACACTCTCAAACCCTTAGCGCCTTCGAGAGTTCAAATCTCTCCCCCTGCAAATTCAATTTACGGCGGCAGAGCGAGCGCTTCCTACGAGTTTGCAGCATGGTTGTTTGCTGTTGCCTGCTGTAAAATAAGGCGCTCAACCGCTATCGTGATTCAACCGCTATCACGATAATATGCTTATGACGCTGCCCGTGAGCGACTGGTACGCCTCGCACGAGGTCCAGTGCTGCGGCTCTTTGCCCTTCCTCTTCTCGTCGATTGCGCGCTTCGCCTGTTCGCCTTTGAGTATTTGTTCGAGGCTGAAGTTCGTATCCCGTACGTTTCCGATCTTCATATCCCACATTATTGATGGGAACACATTGCCGAAGCTGTCAAGATAGACGGATGCCTCAAGGCTCCTGCTCGGCATTGGGGTGACGCCCGTCTTTGCGTACTCAAGCAGCCTCCTCAAGAACGCGTTCTCTATCAGCGTTATGGCGCTTGCCGTAGGCTCCCTGTGGTCTATGAAGTCTGATATCTCCTTCACTACGACAGGATCGTTCGGCGTTATGTCCATGCCGCCATTGTTGTAGTAGTTGGTGGATATCTGCGCCAGGTTGATGTGGAAGTCATTGTACTTTATGTCTGGAATGTCGCGCTTCACAGCCTGGAAGGTCTCCTCGAACTTGCCCATGTTCAGCTTGCTCAGTGTGTACCCGAACACGAAATATAAGTTGCTGTAGCTCTTCCTTAGCTCCTTCAGCCTCTTGAACATGTCTATTGCCTTCTCATAGTTGCCAGGTATGCCCCTTATCATGTCGTGCAGCTCCTTGTATCCATCGAGGCTTACTGTTATTGCTACCCTTGGTATACCAAGATCGAGTATCTGCCTGAGCTTAGATTCGACCATGCTGTGGTCGCATAAAGAGTTGGTCGGCATAGTGAGTATGTAAAGCCCGTCAGAGTGCTCCTTGAAAGCTTTGGCTATCTCTGCGATATCTGATCTAAGAAAGGGCTCTCCACCTGTAAGCTCTATCCATTTGAAGTAAGGGTTCGCGGCCGCCAACTTACGAATCTCTTCTATTGTCAGCTCGCCCTTCGGCCTCATCTGCCATATGTTGCATGTCCTGCACCTGCTTTGGCAGTTGTATGTTATGCAGAAGTTAAGCTTGTAAGGCCTCCCGAGCTTTACCACATTGCTCTTCAGCGCCGTGCCAGCTATCCCTATCAGCTTACCTACACCCAAGGACATCACTCATGAAAGCTCTCTAAAGTATAAAATTATATAAACTATCTCTAATATTTATACATTGCCGGCCCATCTTGCAGGCGGGCGAGTTGCTTATGATGTCGAAACCTTTTATCAGATACATACTTCTCTCTGCGCTTGCAGTAGCTGTCCTTTCCTCGATGAGTTCGATGAGTTCGGCGTATACTGTTACACTTATTGGCGCATGCTCGTCTTCTCCAATAAATGCAACGCACAGTTACCTGCTTTTCAGGCTGAATAACAGCGGCAACGGGCCTGCCCAGGAGGTAGTTATAGCACCGGTGATAGCTGGTGCCCAGACGAACCAGAGCACAATATTCTTGCCCGCGCTCAATGCAAGCAATTACAGCGTCTCTAAGATAGACCTTCATAACCTCTCAGTCAGCGGCACATATGTGGAGACGTTCGTAGTCACATACAGGCAGGGCACTAGCTCGTTCGTCACGATGTTTCCATGCCTATCCTACATAAACCACTATGTGCAGAGCAATCTGCTGGTAACAAATGTGTCGCAGAAGAGCGACAAGGTGATTGGCACCGTAGTCAATTACGGCCCATACGCGATAAATGCAAGTATCTCATTCCTGATATCGCCGTTATATGCGTCGCAGAACGCCACCAGCTACAAGAACGTCTCGATCGCGCCGGGTGGCTCGTCAGAGGTCTCATTCGCATACAAGCCCATTTATGGAAATAACAATTCGTTCTCTGCGGGCATAGCCGCGCAGTACTATCATAACGGCTCCCACTATGCCACACTTCAGATCCTGTCATTAAAGTCAAAGAGTGCTGCGCCATTCAGCTTTGACACCCTTATCATGCTGATAGTTGGCGTGATACTGATCATAGCCGCGCTCATAGTGATATCAATCGTGGTGGGTAGGAGGGCGAAGAAGTCCACCAAGCAGCAGCCATCAGAATAATGTTGGTCACATGAACCCCAGAAATAAACGCAGCGCTGCCCCATATGTAAGCATAATCATACCTACATGGAACGAGAAAGACAATATAGGCAAGGTAATCAAAGGGGTCAAGCAGGAGCTTTCCGGCTATTCATATGAGATACTGGTCGTCGACAGATATTCCAGCGATGGCACAATCCAGATTGCGAAATCCCTAGGCGCGAAAGTCCTGTACGACAGCAAAGGGAAGGGTTCCGCCCTGATAAAGGGATTCAATGCGGCGCGGGGCAAAATTATAATATCGATGGATGCAGACCTATCCAACAGGCCTGCGGAGCTGAAGCTTCTTATAACTGGAATAGAGACCGGGTACGACGTATGCATGGGCTCGAGATATCTTACTGGAGGGGGCTCGGATGACATGCCTATCTACAGGAGGCTGGCGAACAAAGGCTTCGTCACTCTGGTCAACCTGCTCTACGGCTCAAGATACAGCGACATGTGCTATGGCTACAGGAGCTTCTCAAAGAATTCATTCAGGAAGCTTAAGCTCAGGGAGAAGGGCTTCGGCATAGAAACTGAGATCAATATAAGGGCGAGAAAGGCGAGGCTCAGGGTCCTAGAGGTGCCGAGCATGGAAAAGAAGAGGGCCACAGGCAGCGGCAAGCTCAGGACATGGCAGGACGGCTATATAATCCTCAAGACAATACTCAAAAACATGGGCAGGAACTGAGCGCATTGCAACTGTGACGCTACTTCACGCCTGTTATCCTGTAGAGTGCGAAGGTCTCCCCGTTTGCCGGGTCTATAACCTTCTTTATCGTTGCTAGGTTGAATCCGCTAGTTGTGATACTGCATATGTTGCCTGGAGTGCTGCACCAGTACCCATAGTCGATCACAACGCAGCCGTACTCGTTCTGGAAGGACCTGTACGAAGTGGCGTTCAGGCCGGACAGCTGCGCCGCGGCAAACCCATTGATGTTGAAGAACGTCGGGTCGTACGACATTACTATACAGCTCTTTGGTATGCTTGCCGTGCTGTTGTATATAAAGTTCTCGTAGAACCTTGCTCCGTTGGCCTGCGGTATGTTTGCTGGCTGCACGCCGAGCAGCGGCACAAGCGTATATGTAGGCCATACAACTATTGCTATGCATATCGCGATTGCTATGTAAACCATCATCGTGCGTGCACGCCTTGGCAGCATGCCTATGCGCGCAGGTGTCATCAGCGCCTTTGCTATGTAGGACAGTGCTATCCCTCCGAGCAGGCTGGTCTGCACTATCAGCGCCAGCATGAACCTCCAATCGACCCCATACAGCACTCCGCCTGCGTAGAATGCAACATATATAAAGAACAGTATTACGAACCACACGCCTATGAAGAGAAGCACACGCGGCCTCTTGTATGCGAGAAGTGCAGCGCCGAGTATGGCCAATGCTGTGAATATCAATGGCTGCATGACATAGTCACTCTTGTATGCGTTGAACCAGAATGCAACGTTGCTGCATATGTTGGCGTTCAGGTTAGAAAAGCTGAAAGTGCCGTTGGCCTGTACCGGCAGCATGTTATTGCAGGTGTTCTGCAGGTAGGTCGTGCTGGTGACCCCATAGTTTCCGGTAAGCAGCTCAATGTACATGTACACTACTTCCGGAGCCACTATGATCACGAATATAAGCAGCACGATGAGGAATTTGGTGTTAAGGAAGTTCCTGCGCAGGATGGCTGCATTCGAGCGCAGCGAGCGGAGCAGCGATCTGTCGTCTATCGCGAGGTAGAGCAGCGGAGCTATCAGCAAGTATGCAAAAGAGTCGACTTTCATGTAGAGGAGGAAGCCAAGTGAGAACGCCGCAAGCGCGAAAGTGCCAGTGCGCTTCCTCTTTGCAAATATCACGGTGAACAGCAATGCCATCGTTGCATATGCCATCATCGGCATGTCTGATGTGGTCGGCATAGCCCAGACCAGCATTATTGGCGATAGCGCCATCAGCAGCCCTGTGAAAAGTGCGGCGTATTCGTCCTTGAACAGCACGAACGCCAGCAGGAACGACATAGCGACGCCGAGTGCTGCCGTCACGAATATGGTGCCGTATGCGGTCGCCCTGCTTATCCCAAAGAATATGAACCCTATCGCCAGGTTGAACGGCAGCCCTATGGGCTCATGGTATACTTCCGCGGAGAAGCACGAGGTCGGGGTGCCATAGTTGCACATTACTGCTTGTCCTGTGTGTATGAGCTGCTGCGCCATGCTCTGGTATATTACGTCGTCGAAGAACAGCTGCTGCGTCGGCTTGACGATTGCAAGCTCAGCCGCAGCGAAGACAAATACGACCAGGAGCAGGATGTACAGGTGCTTCCTCCTGAAGCCCGCCTCTCTAAAAACCGCAGCTATGTCCCTCCTTGACAGGTATGCTGCCGCTATAGTGCCGACGAACGCCAGCGTGATGCCGAAAGTGAAAAGGTATTCCTCAGCAGCAATTGACATCTTTATCGCCGTAGAGCCTTGGCTCAGACACCCTTCTTGTTTGTTATGAAGTAGCCGTCCATGAAGAGATACTTCGTCTTCGTCGCAAGCATCATCTCTATCGCATCAGACGGCGTCATAACGATCGGCTTGCCATGTATGTTGAAACTCGTATTGAGCACCACCCCATAGCCCGTCCCCCTCTTCACATTCTTCAGCAGATCCATATAGGCAGGGTTCTCTTCGGCGACGGTCTGGGGCCTCGCAGTTCCGTCTACGTGCGTGACCGAGGTCATCAGGTTTCTTGACTCGTCCCGCGTCTCATAAGCCATTGTCATGAAGGTGCTGCGCCCTTTGTCGTCATATTTCAGTATCCTCGATGCATCCTCTTCTAGCATTGAAGGTGCAAATGGCTGGAACCACTCCCTTTTCTTCACATAGAGGTTGAGCCTATCCTTGACGCTCTGCGACTCGCTCTTCGCTAGTATGCTCCTGTTGCCCAGGGCTCTAGGGCCGTACTCCATCCTGCCCTGGAACCAAAGTATGTAATTGTCCGCGTCTATCAGCTCTGCCGCATGCTTGCCCTGCTCCTTCATGCCGTCTTCATCAATAGACAGCTCCTTGTGCTGCTTCGCTGCGCTCTCTATATCAACTCTCGAGAAGCTGTCGCCGAGATAAGCTGAGAACTTGTATGCACTCTTGCCAGTTATCAAGTAGTTTGTGTAGAGCGCTGCTCCGAGCGCGATGCCTCCATCGCCCATGTGCGGGAACACGTACCACTTCTTAAGCGCATCGAGGTTCCTTGCCTTCATGTTGGCCTTGACGTTAGAGAACAGGCCTCCTGCGAAAGAGACCTTGCCGAATCCATACCTGTCGAGCGCGTTGCTCACGAACTTGGCCAGCTCGACCTCGAGCAGCTGCTGCGCCATGTACGCGGTCTGCTCCCTCGGGATCTGCCATGATATCTTTTCCAGCTCCGTATACTGCCTCAGCGGACCGTACCTCGCATGCATAGTTGTGCCGGTCACCTTAAAGAAATCCTTAAGCTTGTTTTCCTCGAAGTCGAATGGGTAGGAATAATCGGCCATAGCCATTATCTTGCCCTCATCCTCCAGCTCTCTCATCCCCAGGAGGTTTGTTACCTGCTCGTACAGTATGCCGAGGGAGTCCCTGGCTCTTATCGCCTGCTTCCTCTCAAGCTTCCCATTCTCTAATGTGCTTATCGAGCCAGAGAGGCCGTCCCCCAAACCGTCCAACGTTATGACAAGCTGGTTCTCCAATCCGGAAGTGAAGGCTGCAGTTGCGGCATGTGCCGTGTGGTGCTCCACCACATGCAGCTTATAGTTGTGTGTGAATCCGTCCCTCTTCAGCTGGCGCCTTATGTATGCGCTGCTTATCTGGGTGCAAAGCGGCAATACGCCTATGCTCGTCAGTGAGTATTTAAGATTGTGCCTGAACCTCTCGTTCCACGGCTTCGGTATCTTCCTACGCCTGAACCTGTAATATGATTCTTTCATTTGGGGGTAAATTCTCTCAAGCGTTTTTGTGAATTCGGTGGTAGTGTATGCCACATGGTCTATGTCAGAAGGCTTGATGGCAGCGTACTTAAGTGCAGCGGCAATCGCATTGTGCGGGAAAGCTATCTCCAGCTTTCTCTTGGTAAATCGCTCCTCGTTCGCAGCGTATATTATAGAGTCGTCGTCTATCAGCGCGGCTCCGGAATCGTGGCCGTCCCATACCCCTAAAATGTACATGTGTTCACTTCACGCCTGCGCTGGGCTCATGCTTTGACGCGGCATTTGAAATAAGATTGGCTACATTTATTATATTTCTTGTGGTAAGCAAGGCCATAATAGCTGCTATTTGCGCGGTCCGCACCGTCCTCATCCGCCGCAGTGCCGCAATCCCGATACATATTTAAATCTGGTTGTATATGTATAAGTGATAAAATTTGGCAAAGACGTGTGTTATATGATTGCCGGTAAAATACCCTCTTCTCGAACGTATAAGTTGCTGCTAAGTGCGAAGATAATACTTCCTGTGCTTACGCTGCTAAGCATGATGTCACTTGCAGGGGCAACTTACAATGCTGAGCAGACCATAATCAATGAAGTGTGCAGCATATACCACATAATAAACACTGTCATATTCGTTATAGCGCTCGCGCTCATAGTGCTCGGCGGCACGATATATGCCATATCCCATGCTACTGGCGGCATGAAGGGCACGCTCCAGGGCTATGCAATGGGCCTGATACTTGGTGGCATAATAGGCGTAATAATAGTGCTTCTTGCAGGGCCGATACTGAGTATAGTCGCGAACGTGGGCAACACGTCGTTCTCAGTATCGCAGGCGTGCGGCAGCTGATGCTGCCTGCTACTGCCTAGAAGGTCTTTGACCTTCTTTGGCGCATGCCATGAAGTTTGTTATGGCGCAGCCACGAGCAGGTCTTTCATGTTTCCATGCTTTTCATGCATGATACGCTTCAATACAGTTGCGAACGGCGTGTTTGAATATCATTATATAGCTTATTAGAGATTAGAAAATAGCCATTAGGCTTCGCAAACTGGTGCCACGCATGACCAACGTAGTGAGGTATGCAATCGATATGTATGTGAAGAACATACGCATGCTCCTACTGTTCTCCCTGGCATTTATAGTGGCATTCCTTATACCTATATTTGCTTCGTTCCCAACATTTACTGACCTTGGCGGCATATTTATAAGGTCGGCAAGCACTCTCCAGAACTTGAATCCGCTTACTACAATAATAATTGTTGTTGCGGTATTCCTTTCGACTCTATTCCTTAGCTTTGCGATGGTATCTATCAACGTTCTCGTGAAACACAGCCGCACTTTCTCCGGGATAAGCAGAGAGGTGCTGAAGGGGCTGGAAAACTATACGGGCCTTGTGTTTGCTACTCTTATAATCTATACAGTGATAGTCGCGCTTGTAGGGCTGTTCACGCAGCCTACCGGGCACTCTGCGCTGATAACTTCGATCGTAGGCCTCGTGCTTGCGCCTTTCTTCTTCTACGCGCCTGCATCTATCGTCATAGACGATTCAAAGATACTAAGGGCGATGAAGAAAAGCGCCGTATTCTTCATCAAGAGGTTTGATTATTTCCTGCTCTGGCTCGTGATTGGAATAGCCCTGCTGAGCCTCGTCGATGAGCTTTTCACGTTGATAGGGGGGCAGGGTGCACTCGGAGTTGAGTTCTCTGGTATAGCTCTCCTGGTCTTCAACTCCTTGTTTATAATACCCTTCCTTGTAGTACTGCAGAGCGAGTTCTACATGAAGAGATTCCCGCTGCTCAAGTCATGAGCCCATGAGCCATGATAGGATTCGGCCTAAAAGATCTGGCACGTTTGGCTAGGCGGCGAACGTGCAAAAATAGAGCAGCGAAAAGATTCTGGGATTTACTGAACGTACTGGACGTACTTGCTGAACTGGAGGAGGAGCAGCTACGGCTTCTTCTTGCCTTTGTGCGTTTCCTTGTAATATTTCTTCCAGCCGCTGCCCTCCAGCGTTGTATTTGATATCGGCTTGCCTGTGCTATCGGTGACTTCCTTAACCTTCTTAGCCTTATTCTTCATTGCCTTCGAGAAGCTGCCTGCCTCATATATATCCTGCCCTGGATTTCTAAGGGATCTGGCAAGGTCCGGCCTTTTGTACAATTCATCTAGCTTCGGCAGCCTGCTGTCCCCGCGCCCGGCATCGCTGTCTATTGTCTTCTTCAGCCATGCCGCTTCCTCAGCTTCCCTTACCTCTCTGCGCTTCTTTGGGGACCATCCTGCTTCCTTATAATTGTTGTACCTTTCCTCGAATGTCTTCACGAATTGGTCCCTATTGCCTGACGCTACATACGCGTTGTTGCTGTTTGCTTTCGGGTGCTCCAGGCCGTAAATATTTAGCAGACCGTTGACTGCGGTACGTGCGCTTTCATCTTTCCTGCTTCTCCTGAGCAGCTCATTCCATGCCGCCTGCTGCTCCTTCTGGTACAGCTTTGCATCTTTTTTGTTGGCAGCGTCCCTTATGTTTTCATCAAGATTCCTCGGGTTTGCTTTTACCGCAAGTATATCGACGGTAGCTTCCGGCGAAGTCGGCTTTATAATCGTCTTGCTCTTGTACTTTTGGCCTTCCTTCATGCCCTTTGCTTCTGATATCAGGTACTCCTTCGCATTTATCCTTGTCGCCCACTTAGACTTTTCGCTGTCGGTTGTACCCTTTCCTGCTGCGGCAGCGCCAGCTGCACCGGCACCAGCAATGCCTGCAGCACCTGCAGCGCCAAGTCCGGCCGCTGCTCCTTTCACTCCCTTCAATCCGGGAGCCAAGGGCGATCCCGCTGCTGCAAAATTGTGCAACTCTTCCTTGAGTGATTTTTCATACGCCTTCCTGTACTTCCTGTTTCCTCCCGCCTTCTTGACTGCTGCTGCGATTGCAGCTGCACTCATCATCCCACCGCTGGCTATTGCGGTCCTTCTGGCAGCTGCAGCTGCAGTTTTTGCAGTAGCAGCGGCGCGTGCGGCGCGGAAAGCGGCGATGCCTTTAGTCGATTTTTTTAAGCCTGAGCCAAACTTGCCCGCATTCGCCCTCCTTGAAATAAGATCATTCTTAGTCTTGAAAGCGCTGCTGAATCCCCCTTTCTTGTTGACTGCGCCTGCTCCTATAAGCGTTCCTATCCCGAATATCGCGAAAATGTCGGTGCCTCTGGAAAGGCCCGCAGCTGCAGCTATTAGTATTACTATAATTATGATTGGAATGTAGGCGTATACTGCCCCGAAGCTCAACAGCACTGCTATAATCGGCAACATGCCCTCACTCGTTATATAAGCCCTCTTTCTTAATATTTAAACCTATTCATGGCGTTTGACTGGCGCCAAAATGTAGACCCGCATGTGGACGCATTCTGTCAGATATTTAAGCGTTAATAGAGATTATAAATGTTGGTCGCATGCGAAGAGTGCACCGGATAGCCGTATATACTGCCTTCGTTCTAGCGGCAATACTGATATTTACTTCCTCGGGGGCGATGAGCGCTGCTGCTCAGACAAGCACTCTGCCGCCTTCCAGCATATCAGTGACATGCGCCATCAACAGCAATGTGGGGAGCGACATAGGCAGCTGCGTCGCTGAATCCCTATCTCTATCGATGATAGCGCTTCTGCTTTCCTTCGCGTTTGTGGGCATAGCATTCATGCTCGGGCAGGTCTTCGGCCTGGAATCCTTGAAAGGCTGGTACAAGAGCGAGATGAGAGAAACCGTAAAGACAATAGCAATAATCGTTTTCATATTCGCCGTGCTAGTGATACTAGGAAGCGTTGCGGTCGCACTCGCAGGATATCCTTTATCACAGGTCGAGGCTTCTGGCACGCTTACTGGCAGCAGGGTGGGCGCCGGAGCAGAGATAACCAACACTCTCGGTTTGCTGTACTCTACAACCAACAATGGATACCTCTCACCGCAGCTTACCTCTGCTTATTCCTCACTGGGCTCGCTGGTAGGAGTATCTCTCGGAGTAGGTTTCCTAAAGGGCACGATCGTAAACATGTGGACCCCATTTCCTGTGCCTCCTCTTCCACCATTCATATCATGGGTGCATACGGGCTTCTCGGCTAGCGTTTTTGTGAGCAGGCTGCTTGAGCTCGGCCCTCTTGCTGGCCCGGGAATCAGCCTGCTCGGAGACATCATGACACTGGTCACCCTGCCTGTCATTACTATACTCCAGATTCAGGAAGATTTCTTTGGCGCTTTCATGGGCATATCGCTCCTTGTGCTGCTGCCCCTCGGCGTCCTGCTGAGGGCAATACCTATAGTTAGGGGCATCGGCGGCACCCTTATAGCGATAGCCATAGGAATAGCAATAGTGTATCCTATGCTGCTTGTGGGGCTCAACATGCCGATCACTGACTACATGCAGTCTACCATGAGTGTTGGTAAAATATCGTATACGCCGAACTGCGGCGGTGTGGTCGGATCGCTTATATGCTTTGCATCTGATGTGGGCACTGGCCTTAATCTGGGTACTCTGCAGCTAGTCACAGGCAGGACACTGAGCGACACAGGGGCACTGGACAATGGTGTCAACGCAGGACTCAGCAGCATGAACAGCATATATCCCGCAATCAACCTGATAACGACTGATGTGCTCGACCAGATACTCCAGCTAATACTTTTCATATTTGATCTTATAATAACTGTAGCGGCGGTAAACGCGATTGCGGGAATGCTGGGAGGCAAGCTTAGGACTGGAATAGGTAGATTCAAACTGGCATGATTGATATGAGCGATACGCACTTACACAGTGACGGCGCCAAAGGCAGAAACGGGCGCTACTTCACCATAGCACTTGCAGCCGTTGCAATTGTGCTGATTGTTGCATCATTGCTCGCGCACGTGTACCCCGCAGCGGCGCAGAGCCAGAGCATATCCTTCAGCGGGTCGTCCTATGTCGCCCCTCCAACATGCGCACTGTACGGCGCAAGCGACTATACAAATAGCTGGCTCAGCATAAACTTCCTCGTAGTCATAGTGGGTCTGCTCATAACATCAATAGTATACGTGCTCTCTAAGCTGCTGCCGCGCTCCGTTAGCTCCAGAGTATCAGAGATGAGCAAGACTGAAATCTCGCAGCTATTCCTGAGCATAATTATTATACTAGTACTGCTCTCTTTCACCACATTTGCATGCAGCACTGTGAGCAACCTCAGCACAAAGCTCACGGGGCAGAGCATGGACCCATTCACTTATGCAGACTATTACGTGGGCAACCTCACGTTCAACACCGGGCTCAGCCTGCTGTCGCAGGTGTATTCGGACTCTGTGTCGCTCTCCTTATCTTCCAGGATAATTACTGCAATCGGGGAATACGCCTCGGAGAGCGGCGGCAAGATCGTCCAGAAGCTGCAGTCCCTCGCGCTCTCCACAAGCGGGAAGCTCGTAACCATAAGCCCTGACTTCGACCCATCCATACCACTTGCGCTACTCGCGGATGAGTACCTTATTGTGTTCTCGACACTGCTGATAACATCGCTTGGCACGCTGATGCTGCAGTACATTCTCATACCATTCATAAGGTATACCGCATTCACAGTCCTGTTGCCCGTAGCCCTTGTGCTCAGGTCAATCGCATATGCAGGCTACGGCGGTAATGGATTGAGAAGCGCCGCTAACGTATTCATAGCGATAGCGATAGCTGCATATCTCATATACCCGCTAACAATAGCCTTCGACAGCTACGTGATACACTGGATATTCACGCCTTGCACATCCTCATCGCTAGCGTCATGCAATCCTAACTACCAGTACATCGGCAGCTCGTACAACCTGCTGTCCATCAGTCCAAGCTCATACTTTGGCGGAATATCAAGCTACGCCTCTGGTTCGGTCAACTCAAGCGTCTCGGTGCCTACGAGCCTCAGCAGCCCGCTCTCTCCGCTTTACCTCTACACGCAGCTGGCAGGCTTCAAATCTATAACAATAATATTCACTGCGCCATACACTACATTGAGCCTTGTAAAGACAATGTCACAGTACATATTTACTGCAATAATGCTGTTCGCGCTCAACTTCGCGGTGACGATAGGTTTCGCAATGAGCTTCACGAAGGCGCTGAACAACGGCATAGTCGGAGCTTCAAGCTTCTGGGGTTCTATATGAGAGATGAGAGCGAAGTGTGTATGAATATCGAATGAACGGATGATTAAATGAGTGGTGCTGTTGCCTTGGTCGGAAGCCTGTTTCCGCTGCTGTCCAGCTTCAGCAGCGTAAGGTCCGACCTGCTCCCTCTCGTCTTCCTAGCTATCGCGCTCGACATCGGAATCGTTGGCCTCTGGTACGCGATAGGCGTAGTGCTGCAGAACAACAGCGTCAAGAAATCGGCAGTCGGGGAGCTCTACCAGGCGTTCGGCACTGCGGTGATAGCCTTCATCGTGCTCTTCACCGTACTGACTTTCTCGTCTGTGTTCTATCAGTCGCTGGATGCGACCACTCTGATGAACCATACTACTATGTCAAGCATGTGCACCAATCTCGAGAGCAATTCGATGCTATCGCTTCTCAATAATAGCAAAGGGTCTGTGCTCGAAACGCAGACGAACAACGGCATATGCGATATAGTCTCCAAGCACTCCACTGTAACACAGCAGGCCGACTATCCGCTCGCAGCTTCAGGCGTGGTGATAGCGAACCTCACTAACCAGTCTGTCCAGAACCTGAACAGCCTCTTCGTCTTTGACGCTTATCTGGGATTCCTGGAAAAGCTCGCCCCGTCGATGGCGTGGTGTGTGGGCACAGTAGTGCAATGTGCCACTCCTCTCACTCCGGGACCGCCATTCTTCATGTTCACCTTCTCGGCCAAGCCATACGCAGGATATAGGCTGATCTACAGCAGCGCCAACCAGTTGATAGTGTTGTTCAGCACAGCCATAGAGTCGTTCGTGGCCCAGCTCGTGATGATTCAGGTATTCCTATATGCATGGCCATGGCTGCTGTTCGCCGGACTGCTCCTTAGGGCTACGTTCTTCACTAGAAGGATAGGCGGCTTACTCATAGCCGTAGCCATAGGCGCTATAATCATATACCCGACGGTGTTCTCCATAGAATACCTCTCCCTAGGCAATGGAGTCTCGTCCGGCTACAATTCTACATATGGGTTCAATTCAATAACAAACCTTCCGCTGTCTGGTGGCCCTTACACCCTTAACTTCTTCGTGCAGCCTAAAATGAGCGATGTCTTGAACGACAACGGGAACGGCTGCTACATCACCGGCTCTAACCCGATAACAACAATGGAAGAGACCGACGCCGGATGGCTACTGGTGCCGTTCTCCAGCGTCTACTCTGGCATAGCCGGCTCCTTCGGTGCATTCGTGTCGTCAGCGCCGAGCTTCCCGCTGCCCTATCCGTCCAATCCCGGCGGTTCCATCCCTCCTAATGGCAACGCATGCAAGCCCAGCGAGGCTTCAGCGTTGGTGTTTAAGGTGGCTGAGGCGTACGGCATATCTGGAGTGACTGCATACTTTCTTCCGATAATCAACATAATAATAACGCTCAGTGCAATAATAGGTCTGTCAGGGCTCATGGGAGGCGATACGAGCCTCGCAGGCCTGGGGAAGTTCATATGAAAAGGTGTGCAGCATGGCTGTAGGAAAAGTGGTGAAGCGCAGGCCCATGGCCATTTTTGCGTTAGTCATAGCTGCAGCTGTCCTCGCAATTGCTGCAGTCCCAGGCACTGCATCGGCATCCACTCCTAGCAACGGACCGAACGGCTTCTGCAATACTGTCATACAGCAGCCGACCCAGTTTGGTATATCGAGCATAATCAACATAACGCTGATAGTGCTGCTTGCGATGATATCCGTCATAGGGCTTGTTGCCGCTATAGGGTACGGCTTCGATATACAAACCCTGAAAAGGTTCATGAGGAATGAAATAGGAGAGATAGCAATAACTGTGATAATAGCAGTGGTGTTCATCGGTACGCTGTCAGCCGACGGATCGCTCAACACAGGCTATGCCGCAACACTAAGCGGTATAAGCTCCAACATATTCTACCAAGACTGCAACGCTCTGTCTATAACTGCACTGTACACATCGGCGCCTGCGCTCGTAAGCATAGGCAGCTATCAGGACGTCCTAAACTTCATAGCCTCGATTACCATACAGTATTCGCCAAACGGCTTCGGGATTCAGACAACGCCGTATCAGGGCATCGTCGCAGTCATGACACCAATCAACAACATGTTCTCCATAGCCGGGGGCATGGTCGGCATAATGATAGCTGTGCCTGTAATACTTGGCATAATATACGGGCTCTTCCCATTATTCTTCTACCTTGGGCTGGTGCTCAGGGCGCTTCCATGGACCAGGGCCGCGGGCGGGGCTTTCCTTGGAATTTTCCTCGGCCTTTACATAGTGTTCCCGCTGCTGCTGCACGCCATGCTGTGCACAGGCAGCAGCATATGCACGGAAGCGCCAGTGACATTGACGCAGCCGTTCGCAGTCAACGGTTTCTTCAATAACTATGGGCCAAGCGGAGTAACTCTTTCTGCGCTGTACAACATAGGGTCGTTCTTTGTGAATTATATTGAGAGTGCTATCAGCACCTTCTCCAAAGGCATAATAAACGGGACGATATCCAGTGTCATATCTCCAGTAGCATTTATCTTGTTTGACGTGTTCATATCGTTTATAGTATCGCTGGACTTTGCCGAGATAATGGGAGATTACCTCGGCGCGCAGAGCCTGAGCGGAACCTCTGCCTTCAAGAAGCTCATATAGTGGTGGCATGCTGCAGATGCAAAATTTTGTGATGCCTGGTTCGGGGTTGCACACCGCCAGCATTGGCCTTTCCCATCCTGCATTCCTGACTATGCAGCCTGTGCTGCTGCAGTCTCTCCCATTCAACGCTGCATCATGGCTTCCAGTCGCATTCGCAGCAGTGCTGCTTGTATTCGGGGTTGCAGGCCTCGTGTATATGATAGGCTATCTTGTCGGCAGCCCTACGGCAAGAAGCTGGTCCAGGATGCAGATTTACGAGGCGCTGCTTTCGCTGGTGATGATACTAATATTCGTAGCGCTCTCTTCACTGTTCATGCTGAAAGTCAGCCATGCTTACAGCTCTGCGGGCTTGCTGCCGACGAGCGCGTGCTCCTCTGCCTCAGACATATATGCCATATCTGCATGCGACCTTGCGTACTTTAACAGCAACGCCGGCGACTACTTCATAACTACATACTATGCGGCTACTGTGATTGGCTCCGCAGATCCGAACCTCGCCTTCAAACTCTCTGTGCCTAACATGTACAACATAAGCGCGAGCGCGAATACCGACATACTGCCCAGGGACTTCGAGTCAATGGTCGGAATACTGTTCGTTGGAATAATAACTATGCTGCTGCTAAATCAGGTGCAGACCGTGCTGCTGTCGGGCTCGCTGCTCTTTCTCGCGTTCTTCCTGGTGCTCGGCCTGATAGCCAGGACGCTGGGATTCTCGAGAAGATTCGGCGGAGCTATGATCGCTTTCGGACTTGGCCTGGGCCTCGTCTATCCGCTCATAACAAGCCTGACATACGGTTATATCGATGCCTCGCTTTCGCCGTTGTCTTTCCTTGGAACTGCCGGCGCACTTGCCGGCGCGACGCTGGGATTTGTATTTGATCCTACGGGCGCGGCAGGCCTCGCCTTTGCGGCAGGCCTTGGATATATAATAGCAGGGCTTACATTCATACCTTTCCTTAATTTTACAATACTGGAAGCGTTCATAACTGACTTCTCTAGTGCCATAGGCGAGAGGGTCAGCTTCATGGCATTATTGAGCACAGTCGTGTAGGTGATAGTATGAAAGGCATCCGCGGCGCAACGCCCGCAGAGAAGGTCGCGCTCTTCGCGCTCATGGCAGCCGCCGCATTTGCTTTAACAAGCATATACATCTCATCCGTGCCTGTTGCCCATGCGCAGACAGCGACGCTCTCGCCCTCTGCAATGAACGCGACGCTGCCTGTGACTCCTAACATCCGCCCGATACTCAATAAGACCTGCGGCTACACCTGCGGCTACTATGGTTCGTGCCCAGCGGGCCCATCAAAGTCGGCAGGCATCTGTGAGAGGGGGACAAACGGCTGCTATGCCTGCGTTTACAGCCATATCAATCCTGGCACGACCAAATACAATATCACATTTTCGGAGACAGGCCTTCCAAACGGCACTACATGGTCGGTAGTACTGAACGGGGTGGACAAGTCTTCCGATGGCACTGCAATAAAATTCTCAGAGTACGACGGCTCATACCAGTATTCCATCAACCGCTCCGGGGTGTACGTGGCCGCGAATTCTTCAGGCTCCTTGCTTGTCGACGGCGCCAATATCTCGAAGCCGGTCAAGTTCCAGCCGCAGGGCTGCCTGGTCGGGGCGCCGGACGGCTACTGTGGATATAGCTCCTGCCCTTCCGGATACACATGTGCCAGCGGCTCCAGCCCACTATACATCGGCAGCTTATGCACCATAGGAACCAATCCAAGCAGCGGGTATGCGACTGGCACGTGCCAAACCAACAGCTCCGGCAAGACCACGCCTCCGCCAGTAGCTGCAGGCAGTTGCGGTTACCTTCCTTCCAACCTGGCTACAATCATAACCTCCAATGAGAACTGGTACTGCCCCATAAATTACTATACTGCTCAGGTGTGGTCTAAGTACCTGCCGCTTGCGCTAGTGGCTGTGCTGCTCGCGTTTGTCATAGCGGCCCTAATAATAATGGTGGGAATAGCCGCGAAGAGCGACTCGCTCAGGAACTTCGGCATGGGAGAATTCCTCGAGGCAACTGCAAGCGCCATAACTGTGCTTGTTTTCCTTTATATCAGTGCGGTCATGTTCGGCCTATTTCCTGGATCTCTGGTCGGGCCGATAAACCCGTATGCTACGGCATTCCACCTGATAAATTCCACTATAAGCTCCACCCAAAGCATTTACAGCAACATATTTTCAATATACGCTCCAGCAGCATTCTACGTTTCCATGTCTACCAACATAGAGACGATAGGGGGCAGCAGCGGCATCGGAGGTGCAGCCGGCAAGATACTAAAGCTTACTAATAGCGCCGTACGCTCGCCCTTCAGCGCAGCAGTGGGCATATTCCTGCTTGAGCCGTCGCAGGTGCTGGCAAGCATGCTCACCGACGCGGCAGCGCTCCTTTACGCCGAGTATTTCCTGATAGCCTTCTTCGCCATAGCTGCCATCCCTGTATTCCTAGTGCCTGGAGTCATATTCAGGGCGTTGCTGCCGACAAGAGCCCTGGGCGGCATACTCATGGCAATGGCTATGGGCTTCTATCTTGTTATGCCGACGCTCTTCGCGCTGGCGTACTACTTCACCGCTCCGCAGCTCGGCACCCAGCTCAGCATACTCTCTGCTACGCTGAACCAGTTCGGCTCAGGCACCGGCTCGCAGATAAATGCTCTCACTCCCACAAGCCCTCTTGCAACAACGCTTTCTGGTGTCGAGAGCGCAATGGGGTCGTATTGGCTGCTCATACTGTTCTATCCGTCGTTAATAATCGCCGTGACATACTTGTTCATAGTGCAGGTATCGCAGATTATAGGCGGCGCGAGCTACGGAATAGGAAGGGCGAGGGGATTCATATGAGCGTGCTCAAAAAGAATGGTATAAAAACTTTTAATGAGAACACACATCTTCGGTCTTGCAGATGAACCAGAAAGCCGTAACATTCGTTTCGCTGCTCATCGCGTCAGCGGTAGTAGTAGGGATCGCGGCTATGCTCCCGATATCGCTTGTGCCGGGATATGGTAAGGCCGTACTGCTGCTCGTAGGGCTTGCGCTTGACTTCCTGGCTTTTACATCAAGGTATTATTCGTACTTGCTGGGGCCGATGATAAAGCAGAGGAAGAAGCCTGTCATACTGAGCAAGGAGAATGCATACTGGCTCTCGCCATCATCTGATTCCATAATGAGGAAGGAGAATGAGACGTTCGTATCTACTGTATATGTGAGCATACCCGTGTACAGCTCTGCTACGGAGATGAGCGACGAGCAGAAGCTCAACTTCGTGAACCAGGTCAGCAGGCTTGTGAGCACAGCAAAGGACCCAACCAGATTCACTACACAACTTTATGTTATGAACAAGGACGCCGCTATACAGACTATAAGAGCGGCGCAGAACGACGCCGAGACCGAGGAAGCCCGGCTCGTGCAGTCGAACGCAAAGCAGAGCGAGGTTGAGAGGGCGAAGGGCAAGAGCTCGATGTGGAGAGGCATGATGGACAACATCGGTTCAGTAACTTCATATGAGCTGTTCTCCTATGCATGCGTGTCTGCATCAGGCATGAAGGAATTCGAGGCGTCGAGCCTTGCGCAGCAAAAGGCAAAGGAGCTTATGGCCGCGATAGGCGCGACATTCGGCGTCTCCCCGAGCATAGTCACCGGCACCGAGCTTCTAAAGCTCGTAGAGCCTGAGTACCTAATACCGGTGTCAACAATGCACGAGAAGATAAACAAGGATATACAGGAAGAGGTCATATGACATGGACAGGGATGGAGCGATATACCTTTTGTTCTCGCTGATGGTGCCTATCATGGTGTTCGTCCTGCTTGGCGACTTCGGAGGTGGCATATACTCGCTGATAGCGATAGCACTTACGCTGCTCACCGTGCTTCTGATAGTCGGCATGAACTGGGCCGATTTCGTTATATTTCCCGCATTCACTTCGCTTCTCGGCGTCAGCTTCCAGCCGTCTGCCGGCTACAAGATACCGAAGCAGCAGAACGCAATTGTCAAAGAGGTCAACGGGCTCTACTACGCTACAGGATATCTCACTGCAAACATGTACTCATACACTTTCAAGATAGAGAGCGCGGAACAGGACGACGAGTACAAGATGATATCGGCACCGGAGAACTGGGAGCGCATAGTGTCCAACATAGGCTTCCCGATGAAGTTTCACGTGCTGGCGTCAGGCCTTGACGTGCAGAAAGTTAGGGATGACCTCGAAGGCAGGAGGAGCTACCAGGAGTTCCAACTGGCTAGGGCCATGCAAGGCAGCAATCCCGAAGTGGCTGTCACTGATATACAAAGGAAGATAAATACCATACAGGCCAAGATAGACAGGATATCTCAGGGCGAGAGGCCGATAGCGGCACTGATGTACCTAGAGACCAGTGCGATAGGGATCAGCGAGAAGGAGGCGCTTGACAGCCTCGGCTACCAGGTGGACCAGATAAAAGTGGCATTCAGCTCAATGGATCTTTCGATAAACAGGATAGCCGGGCGCGAGCTCTACTATCTGTTCAAATACAACTTTGCGCTCCCGTCGCATTACGGCGAGATGGCGCAGAGTTTCGATACGCAAGGGTGAAATGAATGAGCATGCTTAAGCTTCAGCAGATAATGAGCAACGAAATCGCTAAGAGGTCGTTCCTCTCAAGGCCGCCAGAGCCGCCGGCTACGGCTCTCTTAGGGGACATGATGAGGTCGATATACATAGGCACTACAAAGATATTCAAGATACCGTTCACATGGTCGCACCTAAATCTGACTAACCCGCATATAGCTGTTGTCGGAATAACCGGAGCAGGAAAGAGCTACTTCGTCAAGACGTTCCTCATAAGGGCCAGCTACATCTGGAACACTAACGCTGTGATAATAGACTGGGCCGGCGAGTACAAGTCGTGGGTAGCGCAGAGCGGCGGTATAGTGGTCTCGCTCGGCAAGGGCGACAGCATAAACATAATGGACGTCGAAGGCATAAGGCCCATAGACAGGACCAAGCAGATAATGAATTCGTTCGACATACTTACAGATATAAGCGAGTTCCCAGAGCAGAAGAGGCTTACCGAAGAAGCCCTGGAGCAGTCATACGTAAATATGGGTTTCAACATATCCGAGAAAGCTCCTGCAGGCAAGGATGCGCCGAACCTGAAGAACGTCATAGCTCTGCTGCAGGAAAAGCTGCAGGAAGGCACGTACCAGTACCCTGCAGAGCTAGAGAACGCGATATATAGGCTCAGGCAGTTCGCTCGCGAAGGCGAGGACTACTTTGCCAGGAAGAGCACGATAAACATAGCAAAGCTCGCGTCATCCGGGCTCGTCGATATAGACCTATCGAACCTTTCCGACGAGAGGTTCAGGGCGCTCGCAGCGCTCTTCATACTGCAGACGCTCAAAGAGATAATGAGGTCCGAGGGCTGGAGCGAGAGCAAAGGGCTCAAGACGCTGGTAGTGCTTGATGAGGCATGGAAAGTGGCCAGCGATGACAAGAGCGATGCGATAACTATAGTGAGGGAGGGCAGGAAGTACCAGTTCGGCCTGATAGTTGCGTCGCAAAGCCCGACAGACATAAACGAGGCGATATTCTCTAACGTCGGCACTAACTTCATACTGAGCATAAAGTTCGAGAAGTTCCTCAATTACCTTCAGGGCTCGATGAACTTCTCTGACCACATACGCTCTGAAATAAGCAAGTTCGGAGTGGGCCAGGCCGCAGTTGTTATGGCGTTCCAGACATCTTTGAAGTTCCCTGGCACTTTCGTACTCGAGAGGATACATGGCGAGGAGCCGCTGCAGGTCTATACCCTGGATCTCTCAGGGGTTCTCACGCAGAGCGAGATATCTGCCAACCTCATACAGAAGGACTACCAGTTCGAGCAGGAGGAACTTAAGAACAAGTTCGTCGAGTACAACTTCACAAATGACGCCATCAGCACAATATTCAAGGAGATGGACGAGCAGAAGAGGAGCATAAAGATAGCGGACTTCGTCAACCTCATGAGGGACAACGGCATAACTGTGCCGAACATCGTCTCGTTCCTTAAGAGCCTTGGCATAGACGACATAATAATAACGAGGATACTCTCATCCACAGGTGCGGAGAATGGCTGAAGCCAAGACATACACAATATCAAGGCAGGAGCTCAGGCACGTGCTGGTGGCGTTCGGACTAGACGAGAAGGAGCTCGCAGCGCTGTTTAGCAGCATGGAAAAAGCGCACAGGCACGTCAACATAATATCATTCATATCGATGCTGGAGAAGACCGGCCTGAGCAGGGAGAGCATAACCAATGTGCTCAGGAGGCTGGGCCTCGACGATCTTACCATATCGGATGCAATGAGCTCTGTGGACGAGCAGAGAATAATAGCCAGGACCGGGAGGGTCTACGAGGCTACGATAGATTTCGGCTGATGGAAAGGTGGATGCATGGATGCTGATTCCGGGGACAGATGTGTGATGTGCGGCGCTGAGAAGCCGGGCATACCGATAAGGGAAGATGTTGTTTTCAGGGCGTACAGGGCGCTGATACACGCCTCTAGGACCATAACCGGCAGGGGTGCGCTCAATAAACGGAAGTTCAATCTGGTGGTGTGCAGGGAAGACTATCCCAAGTACAAGAAGCTGAGGAACAGCTACTTGCGCAAGGAGTTCACCTATGTGGGAATAGGCGTGATATTCACTGCGCTAATGATGCTGGTAAGCCCCTCGAAGCTGCTGGCGCTTGCATACGGCTTGGTCCTAATATTATTCCTGTACATCTTAGCTCAGATAAGCTACATGCCTGCGCTTGACATACATGAAGAGCACGGGAAGGCGCGTGATTCTGCCAGCCGCACTGCGACTCGCGTACCTTCTGCTGGCATCGGCACGGAAAAGGCCCGCAGTGTGCGCAGGAGGAAGGCCCGGAGCAAGAGCGCAAGGAAGTGAACTATATGGTGTTATGCGGCTGCGTGCGAAGGTATTTTATTAGTAAAACCGCTTATTATTCTGACAGCGGGAAGTACCGCTGAGTCTGCAAAGGGTGTGCTTGCGTGGCTGAGGAGATGAAAGGGGCTGAGCCCGACACTGAAGAGATACAGTTTAAGGCTAGCATAAAAGGCGAGTTCAAGGATATATCTCAACGATTTTCATCCCTGCAAATGTACAGCATGAGGGCAGAAGCTGACAAGCTGACACTGGTGAGGATAGAGAGCAGGGACATACAGAAGAGGCCCTACTTATTCTACATATTCGAGTTGGGCCGCAATTCCCTGACTGTCAGCTACACAAGGTCTAGGGACGCTAGCGTAAAGATGAGGAGGCTGTTCGTCCTCAAGAACCTCCTGTCTGTTCTTTCGCTGGTATCGGACCTGTACGTAGTTGACGATTCAGACCTGTTCCAGCACGTCGACTCTGCGATAGACGACGTGATAAATGCGCTTTCGCCAAGCTACAGCTCCCTCTTCAACAACTACGATTCTCTCTTCAACGAGTACAGGGAGCTGAAAAGGCTAAACCTGGAGCTGCAGGCGTCGAACAAGGAGCTGCTTGTCAGGGCCACGCAGCTGGAGAGCGACAACAAAGCGCTAAAGGAAAGGATGTCAAAGCTTGAGGCTTACTCTGATGAGTCGCTCATGGTGATGGTCGAGGACTGGATAGAGTCCCATGACGGCACCATAGACATAAACGAGTTCTCCAAGTCGCACAACATCGTGTCGACCAGGGTCGAGGACGTGCTCAACAAGATGGTGTCTCAGGGCTACATAGAGCTGAGGGGCTAGCATGAAATACTACGTCAAGATAAGGCGCAGACTCCAGTACGTAAGGATATACAAGGTGCTCAAGAAGACAGAGGGCCAGGAGAACATGTTTACAAGGTTGCTGCTGAAGGCTTTCGGAAGGAAGAAGAAAGATACAGTATGAGATCACATATCACACTAGCCAGCGGTAATGCGCGATGCAGTTAAAGAGCAACAAAGGCGCGGAAAAGCCACGCCAATCAAGGAAAACCATGCTGCTGATAGCCGGAGCGGCAGCCGTTATCATCGTCCTGATATTCTCCTATTTCATACTCGAGATACGCGGCATCGTGACCGGGCCGGCGCCGCAAAGCAATTATACGGCGCCTCTGCCTCCGAAGGTGTACGGGGCTCTCAGCGCGTTCACTACTGCGGACTACGGCAACGCAGGCACACTCGTGCCAGTTGCAATACTGAATTATTCGTACACCAATGCGACTGCGATAAATGCTACGGCAGAATTGTTCGCAAGCCAGGTGCCGCGCAGCATATACGTGCTGCAGACAGCCGGCGAATGCTACAACTGCGGCAATTCGGGTGCAATCGACAGCTACATACAGTCGGATTTGGCAGGATACGGGCTTATCAATTCCACTGGTCTGAGCTCGATAGGGCTAGGCAACCTCACTTCGATAAGGAACGGCTCCATACTCATAGTGCAGAGCGGGCTGATGCCTGAGCAAATGCTGCTCCCAATGAGCGGCAAAAACACCACGCCTATGCAGTACCTAATGGACAAGGGAGTCAGTGTCATATACATCGGCGGAAGCCTTTCCAACCTGCTGCTTTCCGGATCCGTAGTGGTGCCGACCAACAGCTCACTGATACCGCAGTTCCTCTCGTTTGCATCTCGCGGTTCCGTAGCCACGCCTGGATACTACTTCAACCAGAGCACGTTCTATCTCACCAACGGGGCGCAGTACGGCGCCATAAGCTATGTGAACTACGCAAATGGCTCTTTCGTG
Source organism: Candidatus Martarchaeota archaeon (assembly GCA_023473425.1). GTDB lineage: Archaea > Micrarchaeota > Micrarchaeia > Micrarchaeales > Micrarchaeaceae > JAMCYG01. Next base: position 12,632 of record JAMCYG010000003.1, on the reverse strand, counting down.
GCATTCTCCAACTATCCTACGTCATGGAATTCGCCGCAGCAGCTCGCATCCGACATAGCCAAAGCTGTCTATCAGCTGTTCTGGATGCCGAAATATGCCAGCGGGAGCACCTACATAAATACTACCGCGGTGCGCAGCGCCGTAGGAACTCTTGCGCTGCAGATGGACAATTCTACGCTGCGCGTCAACAGCACCGGAATATCAAAAATAAACAATGCTTACGGCAGAATAATTATCAATGCAACTTCATCGTCATCAGGAAAGAACTATAGCCTGTTCTACGTTTACTTCAGGCCGGAGGCGCACTTCAACGGCACAGTGTCGATGGGCACGAGCGTTCTTCCTGGTGCAAACAGTCAAGTAATCATAGACATATTCACCGGCTCATCCACTCCTGTGTACGAGCAGCCAGTCATAACTGTGTACAATTCAGCTATGAAGGTAGCTGAAACCATACCTCTGTCGTCTGTGCCTGCCAGCGGCAACTTTACATTCATAAAAGAGGTAAGGTTTGACATACCGAGCGGGAAGTACATGGCTGTCGTGAGCACAGGCCACACTGTCGGGGCTGCCCTGTTTACTGTGCCGCAGATAAGCCTGTCAATGATCGCCCAGAACGTCAGTGGCAAAAGGTTCACGCTTGGCATATCCGCAGGAGGCGTGCCTATCAGCAACATGTCATACACGATCACGCTGAACGGCCAGTACCCTCAAAAAGGAACCGTGTCCGGCGGCCAGATAGTTTATCAGCTTCCTGGCGGGGCCGTGGTTCCGAAAGGGAGCCTCAACTTCTCGATAGCTACGCTTGGCGCCGCATATTCATATATCGGTGCGAACAAAGGTTTCTCGCTCGCGATAAATAAAGAGTACATAGAGATAGCCATAGTGTTGATAATAGTGCTGCTTGAGGTCAAGCTCGTAAAGGCCCCGAACAGGGACGAGTTCTACATAGACGTGGCTGACATGCCTGCGCCGCCTAAGGAGAGGATAACAATAAGGCCAAACGAGATACTAAACGTGTTCGACCGCGTCAACCTGCACTACCGCTGGAAGTATATGCCGCTGTCGCAAACCGAGCTGAGGAACTCTATCGCTGACTACATAAAGCACAACAACCTTCCTGTAAGCCTCACCTTCAGCAATCTCGACGTCATACTCGACCAGCTAATACTTAACGGACTTATGGAATCAGTCGATGGGTTGTATGCTCCGAAGGAGTGGATCAGCAAGAGCGGGCACGACATCGAGTATCTCGCGACATTCAAGAAGCTGAGACTATACCTTGTCACGCACGCATACTTCTTCACAGACATAGATGCGAGCGACACAGCTGATATGGTTGTGACGCTCAAGGGCGAAAAGGCCTACGTTGTCATATACTCCAAGACGAGCAAGTTCAGCGACATACCGGTATACCCTGGGTCTACCACATACATAGCTTTCCTGAACAATTCCAGGCGCGAGGACTTCCGCGACATGCTCTTCAGGAATGCATCTCCAGAAATAGACAAGCTTAGGATATACATATCAGAAGGCCACGTGAAGCTGGTGGACTCCGACAGCCCCGCTGAGATCTGGGGATGACAATTGGCAATCCAGCAAAACAGTATAAAGCTATACAAAGCGGTGCAAAGAAGTAAGCGGCAGTGCACAATGTATGTCAGATGCTGAACTGAATCTCAGCATGCTTCTTCTCTAACTGCCTTCCTGGCCAGTGCTGTCTTCAACATTTCCGGTATATTCGCCATCCTCTTCGGCTCCTTCATCGCTTTCCTTCCCATTCAGCGTGTCTCTGACCTTCGGGTAATGCATCTCTACGAGCTCTCTGAGATTTTTTTCTATGGCTTCTTTGTCCTTGTCAGACATATCGCTGAGGTCCGAAGCTAACTGCGACGTGTATCTCATGATCAGCTTGTACCTGCTCATCTCATGGCTTGCCTGCTTCCTGCCGCTTACGTACCTCTGCACTCCGCGCAGCGCATCCATCACTGCCAGCCTTATCTCAAACATTATCTCCTCTTCCTGCGCTATCGCTTCCTTACCCACTCCAGAATATGGTATGTAGACCGAGGAAACGTTCACGAATACGCTTACTGGCTGCGTTTCCATGTCCAGCCCATACCTCTTCCACTGCAGATTCCTTACCGCTTCTGTTATAGCGCACGACCCTGCATCGTAGAGCAGTGGCACCCTGTTCGCGAACCTCATGAGGCTGCCGCGCTGCCCGTCATCGGAGCTCCTGCCTGCTTGGCCGCCGAATGCTACTGCTGCCTCAACTATGAATGGGACTCCGCCGCGGAAGACCTGCGGCTTTCTCTCTACGACGCTCATGAAATCCGGATTCAGTATGTTCTTCACTGCAACTTCTACCTGCGCTTTGCCTATCGGTATTATGAAGCTCGCGTCGGGTGCTATCCATTTTACTTCCTTTATCGCCTTTATTATCGCTTCTGCATCGGCCCATGTCATATACTTTGGGGCTTTATCAAAATCTACTCCTGTCGCAATTCCCTTCACTTCGCTTAGCTTGTTCTGGCTGAACCTAGAGAAGCTTTCTGTGAGAAACGCGGATATCTTGTTGTTCGCGCTGACCTTTGCCATGTCAAGCAGGTCGTTTATCGTCATGCCAAGCGGATGCGGTTGTGCCGCCTTCGGCTTTTGGGGTATCTGATCGGTCGCCCTGACGAAAGTGCTCTCGGCTCCTGTCGGGTCTACAAATCTGAGCTCCAGATGCGGGTTGGAAAGCGCCGTCCTTCTGAGATACTCATAGACACTCTTGTCACTGTTCTCGTACTTCACATCGCCGAACTCGGCTGCCACCTCGCTGCCGTGGAAGTCCTCAGTTATCGGTGTCATGTTCTCTACAATCGGCTTGTTCTTTAGGGTGTCTATCGATATATTGCATTCGTATGCCTTTCCATTCCCTGTGCCTGATTTGAAGTGGATTGGCTTGCCGGTAGTTATCTGGGCGAACATTGTGCAGCCGGCTGCCCCGATGCCCTGCTGGCCTCGCTGCTGCATGTACCTGTTAAATTTGGTGCCGGAAAGTATCGTGGCCAGCGCCTTGCCTGCGAAGTTCTGGGGTATGCCTGGTCCGTTATCCCCTACGATTACCCTGTATCTATCCTCACCAGTCTGCTCTACCTTCACATATATCGAAGGCAGTATGCCTGCTTCCTCGCATGCGTCAAGCGAGTTTGTCACGTACTCATGTACAGCAGTTACCAGAGACCTTACCTTTCCCGAATAGCCCAGCATCTGCCTGTTCCTCTTGAAGAACTCGGCTACTGAATGCTCCTTGAACTCTTTGAATATCTCATCCGCGCTCCTTGTCGCCACTTTCACACCATCAAATAATACTCTTGCGCGCAGCTTTGTTCTTCCTATGCGCTGCTTCCATCTTGCTGTAGGCGGTCTTGTGCTTCTCTCCCTTAAGCAGCGAATATATCGCCGCTTCAGCCTCATCTATAGCTTCGCTCTCGCCAATGACACACACATGGTCGTCATATACGCTTATCTTCGCGGAGCTGACCCTTTCAATGTATCTCTTCGTCTTTCCGTTCTCCCCGATTATCCTCGCTTTAAGCTGTTGCGCCCTGCTCCCGTTTTTCGCATAGAGCTCTATGTCTATTACAGACATATAGTAATCGTCGTTCATGAGGAGCAGCGCGCTGTCGGCGTCAAAGCCGTTCCCATATGCAGCTATCACATTCTTGAGAAGCAGTTGCTCATACGGGTCGCCGTCGATTGTCACGAGGCTGTCGTTAGACTTTATGCTGCACGAGCTGGCTCTCTCTATCTTCAGCAGATCCCTGCTTTTGACAAGCGCCTTGGCGCGCTCGTGAGGTATATACAGCTGGTCCATCTAATGCACCGTGATCGATTGCAAACAGGCATATGCAATCCGTCGCCAATAGTAATTGTCCTTAGCCTATTTATTTATTTGTCTAGCGGTTTCCGACGTCTGTGCTTCTTGACGGCGCGCGGCAGGCGCTTCGGGCAGCCGCATGCAAGGCCACTTCCACTAATACTCCTGAGAAAACCCATTCTAGAAAGCTTTAAATATATGAGTATTTACAAATAGAATCATGACTGAATCATGATTCACGCATGATCCGTTCGTGCACGTTTCATGATTTGTTCGCAAGAGTGTTCAAATGGTTTCACGAACTCCAACTAAAGGCAACATCAATAATGAACTGCAAAATATAAAAAGGCAGCTTCACGCTATTGCAAATGAAAAGATCGAGGGCAATAGGCTGATCGAGAGTGGCTATGGCAAGGAGACAAGCAGCAACGAATCCTTCGCGACCCTAATAAAGTATATGGTAGAAGAAAATAAGAGAACAACGCTGCTTCTGAAAAGTATGTCCGACAGCCTTGAAAGAATGGAGAATGCCCTCTTAGACATCATGGAAGGCGGCGAGCAGAAGGAGGCTCGCCCCGTACATGCTGAGAAAGCGGAGGAGCTGCAGGACGAGCTGCAGCAGCCCGAAGCATCGAGCCGCATAAAAGAGCTGCCCGTGTCAGAACTGGACAAGCGCATACTCCAGTTCATACAGATACACGACATGGCATGTGCAGATGACCTGAAGGCGGCAATGAAGTACAAGGGAAGAAATGCAGCATCGGCGCACCTGAACAGGCTGCACAAGATGGGCCTCATAGAGAGGTACCAGCTGGGTCATAAGGTCTACTACAAGTTTGATCCGGGCAAGACATCAAGCACGCTAATTGTTTCACCCCCATAGGCGTAATAGGGCCTGCAATGCACTAGCTGTTGCAGGCCCTCTATACGCACAAATCATTCACTTCCTCGATTTGGCGCGTGCACGAGATATCCTTTTTCCGAGCAGCTTGAAATCGCCTTCAAGAACAGGTATATTCCTCTTTATTCTAACACCCGCTGCTGGATGTAGTGTCACAAAATATGTAATGCCATCCCGTTCCACGAAAGAGCCATGGTCTGACATCACCTTGCTCTTTCCGACTAGCGCCCCGGCCGAGACTGCACCAAGGAGCACAATCACCTCCGGCTTGATGAGATTAATCTGCTTCTTAAGAAAAGGCATGCATTTTGCTATTTCCTCATCAGAAGGCTTCCTGTTTTTGGGCGGAAAGAACTGCACCACGCTAGTTATGTAGACTTCCTTCCTATCCAAGCCTGCGATGCCTAGCAGGCGGTCCAGCAGTTTCCCGCTTGCGCCGATGAATGGTCTGCCGGATGCATCTTCGAACCTGCCTGGCGCCTGCCCAACAACCATAATCTTGCTGTCGAGCGGCCCTTCTCCTCTGACCAGCCTGCGGCTCAGCGCCCATGTCCTTGCGCTTGGTAATTTTTCGTATTCATGGTTGATGGCGTCCATCTCCCTCTTTCTGTTTGACTTGCTGCCATTCATCAGGAAGCGCCTGCTGCTATCCTATATGCATAACATAAAGGAGGAGTGGTGCTGAAGCGGCCCGCCAATATATTATAAACTGCCGACTCGAAGCTGTTGACTGCAAGAGTGACGGCCTGCCCGTTGTTCAACTGAGGGCCGCACAGGCTGGTACTGCTGTTCATCATAGTAAATATTTCGTAGTTCACTGAAATCTCAGAGCCATTGACCTCATATGGTGCCGAGAAATAATCTAGGTAGAAGCTGGTGCTATTCGAACTAGAGACACCACTGATTAGAGAGATGCCGTTCGGCAGCAGCTCTGCCGTTATGTCCTTTACCGATGTGTTCCTGAACATCTGCACTCCTGGGGCCGGCATATTCAGATAGCCTGAAACTATTGATATCTGATTATTCTGCACACCCATGACTGCAGTATCACCACTACCACTCCTGGCCGTGTATATCTCAAATCCATCCACCGCTCCGGCATTGCTTATGTTGAAGCCTTTTGCAGAGAGCGTCCCTAACTCTAGGGCAACCAGCTGCTGCGGGTTGGAGCTTGCATTGTAAGATCCATAGAAATGTACCGCACTGGAATAGACCATACTGCCGTACGGCAGTGTCAGCACGAACGCTACTGCTCCGAAGAGAATCGCGAATGCCACATGGTATGTCGGAAATCTGTCGGTACTGCGCTCAGCGCTCTTTCTGCTGGGGGCTCTGCGGTCCAATGATAAGCCGAACTTGCCCGCAAGCAGTACAAAGAGCACTATCGCTATGTAGAATATGAACTCCCCTGCGAACGCATGGAACAGCGCGGCTGCGCTGCCTATTCCGCTGTGGGCCCATACCAGTGCTATCGCAGACATACGCAGTATGTTCATTATGAAAACTGCGACGACGGCAAGGGTTATCCAGAGCGCCTTCCTGCTCCTTTTCCCTTCATAAAGATATGCGAGCGGAAGGAGCAGCATGGCCGTAGCTATAAATATCCCGACCGGCACGCATGTGCTCGCTATCGTTATAGTAGAGGATGCCCCACTTATTGCTATCCCACTCTTGGCTGCGTTTACGCCCATAGCCCTAAGTATGCTGTATACAATGTCCGAATTGAGGTTTGCAAACAAACCATTTGCGAGTATCAGTGGAAGCAGCAACAGCGGTGATGCAAAAACCGAATACAGCATGAGCTTGTTGAACTTTCTGAACGATTTCAGGCCGAAGAGCGTTGCTATGAGGGACGCAAGCAGCAGCGGGAACATTATTGCATCTATCCTATATGTCGCGAATGCGTACGACATCGATACCCTTAGGTATGACAGCACTACCACATATGCGGCTAGGATTATGCCGCCTATTGCTATGTCCTTCTTTCGCGTGCTCACTTTGATGTCTTCTTTGAGGTAAAACACGATGAACGCGAAAAGCATAAGCATTACTACTATGATATAGGTGGTTGAATCGGTGTCGAGTATGCTGAATCCCGTCTTCGCTATTGAATTAAATGACCCAAGGAGGAAAGCTACAAACAGTGTCGCTATGCCTATAACCTTTGGGCTGACGCCTTTCAACAAAACACCTTTTTTGTCCTCCGCCGTAATGGGCATCATCACTTTTCAGAAGTTACTCTTGTCTTCACAGGACAGAGATAATTGTCGACAAACATTTATACCTTTATAGGTTGGCGGGTCATGTGCGCGCGTTAAAATACTTTACTACCAACTATAGCATGATAGAATGCAGCGCAGCGGCTACAAGTTCATAAATCATACAGCTGACGTCGAGTTCGTGTCCTATGGCAGCAGCATTAGCGAGCTCTTCAGCAACGCATTCCTTGCGCTATTTGACACCATATCCTACCTAGACAAGGTGTCAGAAGCAGCCGTGCAAGATGGCAGGATGCGCAGTTTTAATATAAAGGATCGTGCGGACAGCGCAGAGGAGCTTGCATGGCTGGCGCTCCAGGATGCGCTCTCAATTGCAGACGCGAATGGTATCTCTCCTTTAAGAGCCTCAGGGCTTAGCGCAGGAGAGAAAAATGGCAAATACACTATAAGCTTGCGCATGGAAGGTATTGCCCAACGCCCAGAATATAGGAAATTCGACGTCAAGGGAGTGTCCAGGTACAGCCTTAAAATAACAAAGAGCGCAGGCAGGTATTCAATGAGCGTTGTGCTTGATGTCTGAACATGCCCTTGCTATTTCTGCATCTGCTGCACAGACTCTATGCCATACTTGCGCTCCTTGATCGAGGCGACGGATCCGCCTTCGAGGCCGTACCTTTTCACCTTACTAATGTCAAGACCCCTCTTCTTAGCAAGCCCCTCGACAAACTTCATCATTATCCAGCCACCGAAGTTGACTGCGCCATACATACCTGCCTTTGCAAGTATATTTCCATTGCTGCTCTTTCTCGCGTTTCTTGACGCCATCTTCGCAAGGTGCCTGTAGGCCGCGTAGTAGACCGCAATCTGAGACTCGCTCATCATATCAGTAGATATCTCCCTGCTCTTTATCTTGCCTAGCGGGACATTCTGCATCGGCGTAATGGTAAATTCGAATGGCTTGCCATCTACAGAAGAGTTGCTCATTGAGTTTATCAAGCTGACTGTCTCCCAGTTGTCCTCGTCGGTCTCATCCCTCTGCCCTGTCTGCACTGTGAAAGCCGGCCTCCACCAGTACTTATTGAAGTTCCTAGTCCCGTTCCAAACTATCTCCTTCCACGACCCGTCTGGTCCTATTTTTAGCGGCAGTGTCTTGTTTGGCATATGTATCGCAGCCAGCCTGTCACTGCCCGTCTCTACGCCCACCTGTATCCCTATCCAGTTGTTCGGGCCGGCCTTGATTATATTAGACAGCTTATCTATGAGCTCCGGGAACGCCGCAGGTATGGATATTCTTCCATGAGTCGGATTCGTTCTCCTCACGCCTTTTATCGCCATTACTGTACTGAAAAGCTCAGTTAGGGCTTCCTCATTCGGGTGATAAAATCGCCCGTGTTCGTATGCAAATATCTCGTCGCTCTGCAGCCACGCATTGTCATAAGTCGGGCCACCATACGCTGACATATTCACCTTTATCTCATCAGCCACTACCTCTGGCGGTACGTACCTGAGCGGCCTTAGCGTCACCTCGCAAAAGTCGCACCCTATGCCGCATCCGCGCATGACCTCCACTAATCCTTTCATCGATGGCCTGACGATCTTCGGTATTTCTTCCAGCATGGGAAATATCCTCTTCGTGGCTGGGTTCCTGCATATGAACTTCTGGTGCTCCTTATAAGAAGGCCTAAAATTGTCGTCATAGCTCAGAAAGCCCTCATAAAACTTGTTGCTATCAATGTTGCCAGTGGAAATCTGCTCAAAGAGGTCCACTACAATATCTTCGGACTCTCCCTGGAAAGCATAGTCTATGCCTTCCTCGTCCAGAGCCTCCGGCGTTATCGTGAATTCCCATACGCCAGGGCCTCCAATCAGGAGCTTTGCCTTCTTTCCCTTTCTGGCCGCATTTATCCTGCTGATAAGCCTGCTCCATTCTACCCGGACCCAAGGACGATAGTCCTTGCCGAAGAGCATCGCATATGACATGGTCAGCGGCCCATACCCTAGCGGATCCATTGTTGTGACAGCGATGATTTCGGTTTTGTCATCTATAAACTTCTCTATAGCATTCTCATGGGGTACCGCAACCTCATCCCTTTGGTACCTTTGCAGGAGGGCGGCCTCTATTTTCCTAAGCGAGTATGCGGAATACGCTGCTTCGCCGTTCGGCAAGGAAGCCGGCGGCGGGCCCTTAAGGAATTTATATATGAACTCGGGTACAGTATTGGCGGGTGCGGTGGGAAGGAAATCCAGAAGTGGAAAATTCCTATAGTCGTTAACTAGTGTTGTATCGGATATCAGCACGAACCTTGCCATGTATATACGCCGTGCATATTTTGCTTGACTTTTGCAAATGTGGAAAGCACACTCGTCCAATCAAAACGCGTGAAGCAAACCGGCCAACAGCCCAACCGCAAAATGAATAGCATTGCGATTTACGAAGCATGCCCCACCTTCGGGTTGTTATAACCCACTTATAAAAGTAATAGGTCACCAAGTTTTTAAAGTTTATCTATATTCGTCTGAACATAAATACAATTTAGTACGCCTTTTTACATAGATAATTATTTATGTAGCGCGCACTCATTCTTTTACATGCATATCTGTGTATGAAATGTCATATATTTATTCGTATTTTTGTATTTGTATTCTACTGTTAGTGGCGCATTCCGGCTTTCAATGCCGATTTGGCTTAAGTGGCATATAGTGGTTGGATGGTTGATATAAATTGGATGACGGGTGGCAAGCAAGGCAGCGGCATAGACTCCGCGCTAGGCCTATTTGCTAGGCTAATGATGAAGTTCGGTTACAATGCCTTCGGTTACAGGGAATACTTCTCCAACATAAAGGGAATGCACAGCTTTTTCACAGTCAGGGTTTCAGACAAAGAAATATTATCACTGCCTAGCACTGTCGATATAGCAGTCTTCTTCGATAAGGAGTCTGTTTTCGGAGAGGTAAACAAGAGAGGGGAGCCGATCCAGGGCGGCCACATAAAGGACGTGAAGTCCGGCGGTACCCTGATAGTTGACACAAGCATAGACAGGAAACTCATAAAGCGCAACGACATAAACATCCTGCAAGTCGACTTTGACAGGATAATAGGTACGGCGGCTACGAAGCTCAAACTCCCTAGCAACAATGTCGCTATAGCCAAGAATATAATATGCGTCGCTGTATCGGCATTCCTGATGGGATTCAATGGTGCTGACATAGACGCTGCGATCAAGAGCGAGTTTGCCAAGAAGCCTGTCACAGTAATAGATATGGACATAGCAGTTGCCGACGAGACCTTCAAATACATAGCAGAATCAGGGATGAAGCCAGTAATGAAGCTCGAGGCCGCGGGCGGCAAAGACCTCCTATATATGGAGGGATTCACGGCGTCTGCAATCGGAAAAGCGATAGCTGGCTGCAAGATGCAGGTCTACTACCCTATAACGCCTGCGAGTGACGAGAGTACGTTCATAGAGTCGCATACCGAATTTGGCATAAGGACAGTCCAGCCTGAAAGCGAACTTGCGGTAATAGCGATGGCTACTGGTGCAGCCCACGCAGGGATTAGGGCATCCACCTCAACATCCGGGCCTGGCCTTGCACTGATGACAGAGACTATAACATATGCAGGCATGTGCGAGATACCTGTGGTTGTCGTAGACCATCAGAGGGGCGCGCCTGCGACAGGGCAGCCGACAAGAACGGAGCAGGGTGATCTCATGTTTGCCGTGCATCAGGGCCATGGGGACTTCGGCAGGATAGTGCTTGCGCCCGGAAGCATAAAAGAGTACATAGAAGTTGTCGCGAATGCATTCAACTATGCCGAGAGATATCAGCTGCCAGTTATAGTATTGGGTGAGAAGGCGATAGCGCAGGCCTCTGCCAGCATGTCTCGGAAGTTTGTGCAGGACTTCAAGAGCAGCTACAAGATAGATAGGGGCAAGCTCATTTCCAATACGGGTGAGGTTTACAAGAGGTTCGAGTTCACCGATGACAACATATCGCCTAGAATTGTAATGGGAGGCCCTGGCGGCGTGGAATGGATAACCGGCGATGAGCATGATGAGTATGGCCACATTGACGAGGATCCCAACAACAGGAACAGGATGATGGAGAAAAGAAACGGCAAAGCAGCGCTGATTCTGTCCGGCCTCGGCAAGGACGAGAAGTACTCGATATTCGGAAATCCAAAGAGCGCCGACCTGCTCGTGGTATCGTGGGGCGGTCCATGCGGTGCAATTCGCGAAGTTGTATCTGTAAAGAAGAATATAGCCTTCCTTCAAGTGAAGGTTATAGAACCGCTGGACCCGGAAATAGCCAAGATAATATCCTCTGCCAAGAACTCGGTATGCGTTGAGCAGAACATTTCGGGCCAGCTTCGCCAGCACATCGCGTCAGTTTCAGGTGTGCTGATCAAGAACCAGATACTGAAGTATAATGGCAGGTTCATGAGATACGATGAGTTAGCATCTGGGCTGGATGAGGTTATGAAGGGAAAAAGCAAGGTGGTGTTGAATGGCTACTAGCATAAAGGAACTGACTTCCAATGAGGACAGCGATTGGTGCCCTGGATGCGGCGATTTTGGCATACTGCTGTCAGTCAAGAACGCAATCATAGCTTCAGGGCTGGATCCCCACAAGACGGTAATAGTGTCTGGAATCGGCTGCTCCTCTAAGCTGCCGCATTTCATAAACGCGAATGGCGTGCATACCCTTCATGGAAGGGCCATACCATTTGCCGAAGGCATAAAGCTTGCAAACCCCGAGCTCACTGTCATACTTGACAGCGGCGACGGTGACACATATGGCATAGGGGCCGGGCATTTCGTCAGTGCTGGCAGGAGGAATGTAGACATAAAACTGTTCATACATGACAACGGGGTATACTCCTTGACCAAGGGGCAGGCCAGCCCTACTCTTCCCGAAGGCAGGAGAGCTAAGTCAATGCCTGCTCCAAACATCAATGGAGCGCTAAATCCCTTGGCAATAGCCATAATGGCTGGATATACGTTTGTGGCAAGGACCGAAAGCTACAACGTGAAGGAGCAGACGGATATAATGACCAAGGCACTGAAACACAAAGGACTGGCGATCGTTGACATACTGCAGGGTTGCCCGACCTACAATGCGGAATACACCTCAGCCAACTGGCTATCGCAGCACACCCACAAGCTGCCTGAAAGCTATGACGGACGCGTGAAGAACGCGAAGGACGCGAACGAGGTAAACAGGAAGCGCATGGACGCGATAGGCGTGCTCCTCGGCGAGACGCCCGACAGCATGAACACCGGCGTGTTCTTCGACTGGGAGAACGGCGACACGTTCGAGGACAGGTTCATCTCGAGAGGGATAAAGCCGCCCTCTTCGCAGAGCATAGCGGGCAAGGACAACCTCTCCACAATTGACCTGGCTAAGGCGCTTGACGAGCTATCGGTCAAGGGCTGATGGAGGCATGGTTTCATTTTCAAGTTTTTCCTTTTTTATCAAGAGAAACGAGAAACGCGCTATGCCTATTCTAATTTAGGATTCAACAACTGCCGAATGCCGCCACGGCGTTTTTAAATCCATGTAACAAAGTAAATCACTGTGAATATATGGAGAAAAAACTTAGCTTATATGAAAAGGCAAAAAAAGAAAATTTGCACGGACCACA
>JAMCYG010000016.1 GCA_023473425.1 Candidatus Martarchaeota archaeon | reverse complement strand
CAGAACATAGATGCGCTGATCAACTTAGCCATAAGAAGGAACCTTGTGATACCGTCCTTCAGCGCGTATGGGGAAATGAGCGGTTTTTACGACTTGGGTCCAGAGGGCACCAGGATAAAAAACAATTTGATAGGCGCATGGAGGCGTTATTTCATAGAGGGCATGGGAAATGTTGAGATAGACACTACAGTCATAGGTCCGGAAAAGGTGTTCGAGGCCAGCGGGCACGTGGAGAAGTTCTTCGATTATCTGGTGTACTGCAAGGACTGTAAGAGCAGCTACAGAGTGGACAAGCTGTTAGAAGAGTTCTTCGAGTCGAAAGGTGACACGGAATCGATAGACAAGCTGAAAAGTGCGACTGCAAAGGACCTTGACAGGATGGTCAAAGAGAATAAGATAAACTGCAACAAGTGCGGGGGTGTGCTCGGAGACGCAGAGCCTTTCAATCTGATGATGCAGGTATCTGTTGGTCCGAAAGGGGCCGTGAAAGGCTATCTCAGGCCGGAAACCGCGCAGAGCATATTCCTAGATTTTAAGAAGATATTTTCAGCTGGTGGAATGAAGCTGCCCATTGGAATAGGCACAGTCGGAAAGGCGTTTAGGAATGAAATTTCACCAAGAAGGATGCTTATAAGGCTCAGGGAGTTCTCGCAGATGGAGCTGGAATACTTTTTTGATGCTGATGCTGAAGGAATATTCATAGACGGGAAAAGCATAGATGAGGGATTCATGGGCGAAAAGATCAACTTGCTGACAGCTGAAGATCAAAGGAAGGGGAGGGGTATGAAGAGCGCAACTATAAAGGAAGCACTCGACTGCGGAGCAATACCAAACACCCTTTTTGCCTATCTGGCCTACAAGTATCTTGTATTCCTGAGGCTGGTCGGATTCAAGGATGACGCTGTCAGGTTCAGGCAGGCGCTCCCGGAGGAGTTGCCACACTATTCCAAAGGCAACATAGACGTAGAAGTCAGCTTAGACAACAGGTTTGAGGAGATTACAGGTATAGCCTACAGAACGGATTTCGACTTATCCAACCATCAGGCGCATTCCGGAGTAGACATGTCAATCAGCATTGATGGCAAGAAGGTCCTGCCGCATGTCATAGAGGTCAGCATAGGGATTGATAGGATGCTGTGGACCCTGCTCTTCAACTCGCACTATTTCGATGAGGAGCGCGGATGGGACGTAATGCTGCTTAACAGCAGCATAGCGCCCTATGACTATGCGGTGTTCCCTCTTCAGAAGGATGAGAAGCTGGTCGCGATGGCGAAAGATATCCTAGAGCGGCTCAGGTCCAAGGGGATAGGGGCATATTATTCCAGCACTGGAAGCATAGGAAAGAGGTATGCCAGGGCCGACGAAGTGGGCGTGCGCAGGGCGATAACCGTAGATTTCCAGAGCCTCGAAGACAATACGGTAACATTGCGAAACATAGAGGATGCAAAGCAGACAAGAGCGAAGATCGAGGAAATAGCATGAAAAGGTCTGTAGGCAGGCCATTCGGGAAAGAAGTACACTGCTTTAACATGAAGGATACGTTCGAGAGTGCGCAGCCGCTCACGTTTCACGCAGATTTCTATGGGAATGGCAGGCTAGTCTATTTCGAAGGAAACGAAAAGTTTGACGTCACACACACTGGCACCGTGGCAGACGGCAGGATAGTGCTTGCAGATTCTGGTGCAAGTAAAATATACAAGGTAAAGCAGAGGCTGAGGCTTGATGATGATATGGAGGATATATACAGTAGAATCAACACCGACAGTTTCATAGACCAGGCAATACAGGAGTATAAAGGGATGAGGCTCACACTTAACGACCCGTGGGAGACAGCCGTATGCTTCATAATATCGCAGTTCAACAACGTTAAGAGGATAAGGATGATAACCAAGCGGCTCATAGACGCACTTGGAAGCCCAGTGTATGACCGTGACGGGCACATGCTTGGAAAGGCTTTCCCTACGAGCGAACAGATGTCAGATGCGGGGAGCAAAGTTTTGGGGAGCATAGGCGCAGGCTTCAGGGCGAGATATCTCGAGAGCGCGGCACGATTCTGCTCAGAGAACATGGACCTGTACGGGCTGCGCAGAAAAGGGTATGATTCGCTGAAGGAATCGCTAATGGAGATAGACGGAGTCGGTGACAAGGTCGCAGACTGTATAGCGCTAATGGGATATGGCAAGCTGGAGGCCTTCCCGATAGACACGTGGATAAAGCGCATGCTGGAAAGTGTATACTTCGGTAAGGAGAGGAAGGGCGTAGACGTATTGCACGCATTTGCAGAAGAGAGATGGGGCAGGCTCGCCGGATATGCGCAGCAGTATCTATTTCATTATTCGAGGAATTACAAGAGCCTGCATGACTCCAATGATATAAGGAATGCAAACATAGTACTTTCGTGATTGAATGGCAAAAGCTAAGGGTAGGACATCAATAGAGAACGATATAAGCAGGGCCATAGAGCATCTTGAGTCAAAGCAGAAGGACTTTGACAGCGTGCTCACGTTGACTAGGATGATTGTCAGGGACTGCTCCAATTCAATAACCCTGCTGCATAAGGGCGATGAGAAGGGCTCTGAAGCCCTACTGACGAGGATAAGGTCCGACCTGAAAAGGCTGGAGAAAATCGATGGCAGCTTCAAGAGCCAGTCTTCCCAGGCATACCAGGAGTATGCTGAGGCTTACTGCTTATACGGTATAGTACGCCGCGATGAGATACCAAAAATGGACGAGATCGGAATAGAGCCGGAACAGTACCTCCTCGGCCTTCTCGATGTGGTTGGAGAGCTGAAGAGGGAGGCGCTCGAGGAGCTCAGGGCCGGGAACTATCAGCGCGCGGAAAAGTACTATAGGCACATGACAGACATATACGATTCTACGCGAGGGCTCAGGTTCCCCGACGCTGTCATAAACGGATTTAGGAGAAAGCAGGATGTGGCAAGAATACAGATAGAGCAGATAGGCAGCGACCTCGCAGGGCGTGCATCAGTGCCTGATAGCAGAAACAAGCGCTGACGCCTTCCTGAACACGCGGCTTGACGAGGCAAGCAGGTCTATCTCCTTTGCCACCGAGCTCTTGCTAGTATTTCGCGATATGCTGCTTACTGCCTTATCGGCGATGCCGCGGTCGATTATGTAGCGTGCTAGCTCAGAGATCGTGCCGGAAAGCTTCCCATTCTCATACTTGCTTATCGAGGCCTGTGCCACCCCAAGCAGAGATGCAATATCTGCCTGGCTCATCTTTCCCGAACGCCTCAGCTCTATCGCGATTGCCAGTCTCGATGCAGGTATGGATATCCTCGTAAGCTTAGCACAATCAGCGTACAACTGCACACCAGGTTAGCGTGAAAAGTTTATTCTATGCCGAGTGAATCTTTTAGCTTGCCGAACAGGCCAGTCCTCTGCTTCTGGGATGGCGCACTGGGCTCCGGCTCCTCTTCTGGTTCTTTCTCCCTGCCCTTGCTCTTTGGCTTCGGGTCGATCACAGCGCGCTTCTGGGTTTTGGCCTGCTGCGGCTGCGTATAAGCAGGGCCGGCCTGCGCTGTCTGCTTCCCGAAAGGTATGATTTTTTGTATGCCTGTCGCTGCCCTGCTCGGGATTGAAGTGCTAACTATGCTGGATATTATGTCTGCGTATTCCGGCCTGCCAACAGTCCTAAGGTCGAATATTATCACGTTGGCGCCTGCATCACGGCTCATACTTACATATTTCTGGTTGTCGCAGAAATATGCCCTTATGCCTGGCCGCTTGTTGGCATCTATTGATGCATTGACTGGATCAGAGGTGACCATGAAGAACAGATCATAGGATCCGGCCTGCGAGGCTATCTCATCAAGCATCTCCCTGTAGCCCTTAGCGCGCCTGTTGGATATTATGGGAGTTGAGCCGCTTGAGCTTACCGCATTGGATACGCTTATCGCACCCTCCGGAGATTCGGACATTATGTATGCGCGCATTTTAAACACTTACAATCCTGTATCAGACAAATAGGGATTTTGCAAAATGGTTATTAATCCTTTTGATTTGATATTATAAAGATAGGTGTTTGTTTTGAGAGGAAAGTCAACTCTGGTCACCTGCGAGTCTTGCGGCCGTAAGGTGCCGAGGGACAAGGCAGTCGCATACGAGAAAGGAGTGAGCTTCAGCACGGAGCTCAAGACCGCGAACGATGTCAGGTTCTTCGAGCGGATGAAGGTATACTATTGTATAAGCTGCGCAAAGCACAGGGGAATCTTCGAAAAGAAGAAGAGGGATGCGATAAATAGGGCTGCTAGAAGGGGAATTTGATGGCCATAGACCCTGATGAGGACCTCCTCATATTCAGGGAGAGGAAAAGTCTTAAGAAGGGCGGAGCGAAAAGGGCACCGCAGAGAAAGCCAGCCAAGGCAGAGGAGACAGCGCCCGAGGCTGAAGAGGCGGAGGAAGAGGAGGCGCCGCGTACAGTCGTGTATAAGGCTCCAGGAGAGGCAGCAGTTGAGGAGGCTGAGGAGCTCGAGGTAGGTCAGGCGCTCTCTGAGAGGAAAGGCAAGCTGACCAGGGCGGAGGAGGACAGCATAGACGCAGCGAAGGGTATGTACTGTGTCTGGCATCCGTGGAGGAGCGCATACGCTGTATGCAGCTACTGCCACAGGGCATTCTGCTTTGAGGATATAGAGGAGTACAACGGCAGGTATTATTGCCTTGAGGACATAGATAAGGTTGGTACGAAGAACGCAGATACCATAACTGCCAAATACGGGAACCTGAGCATGATAGCCGCTGCACTTTTCATAGCAGTTTTCGCGCTGTATGTTTATTACTCATATGCGCAACTGTCCTACATAATAAGCTTTGCGAACCAGGTTGGATTCTTCGAATTCATGTCGAAGGCTACGTTGGTGTACTTCGCCGTGCTCGTAGAAGCGCTCTTCGCATTCCTGGGATTGATAGCAGGTGTGCTTATACTGTTAAATTCACCGAAGGGATTCGCACTAGGAATACTGTCTGGCGTATTCATGGCGTCAATTGCAAGCTATGAATATCTGAGCACAGGCCTGTTGTACGTTGCGGTTCTTGGAGGCGTGTCCTTTGCCGCGATAGTCGCACTGGCATACTCTAGAGTATATTACACTAGCGAGACACCAATGCCGTATGCGGCAAACGACGTGCAGGTGGAGTGGCCTAGCGCCGGAAGATTCTGACGCCTGCTCAAACGCCCTTAGAACTAAAAGTCTCAAGTGTCCGGGTTTTGTATCTGCCCCGCCTCTCTATCGAACTGACACGGTTCAGCACCTTTGCAGAATCAGAGCTAAATTTCCTGTACGCTGTTTCTACAGTCCTGTAATCACTAGGAGATACCGACCTCTTCATCAGTATCAGGTCCATGGCCTTGTCTTCCGTTGAAGGCAGCATTGTGGCCAGGCCGAAATCTATGACACCTGCATGACTGCCGCTGATGATTATGTTGGCAGGAGTGTAGTCGCCGTGCGCCAGACCTGCATTGTGCATGAGCGCTGCCGCTTTGCCTATCTCGCGCATAATGCTGCGCATTTCCTTTTTGCTCTTGCGCATATAATTAGAGAGCATTGTGCCGCGCATCACACCCATCAGTATTTCATAATCAGCGACGAGCAGCAGCTCTGGCGACCTTACTCCAGATTCGTGGGCAAGAGCTATGGCGCGGGCCTCATTCTTAGTCCTCTGGCGCCTAAGCAGCTCGTCTATGGCGCGGGCCCTGTAGTTTTTAGGCATCCTCCTCTTCAGCACTGCACTTCGAGACATGAATCTCGTAGTGTAGATGATCGCTTCTGCACCCTCCCCTATCTTCTTCACTGCCATGCCACCCTCACGCTGTCTATCCTGTATTTCTGGTCGACCGTGCATGCACTAATGGGACACTTAATGCCTGACTCATGCATCTTCTCGGCCACTACTGCAATCATCGCTCCATTATCGGCATTGTACTCATTCGGCGCGACGAAGAATCTAGTCCCATGAGATCTTGCCATGCCCTTGAGCATCTCCTGAAGGCGTGTGCTTTGGGCCACTCCGCCGCAGAGAGTGACATCCTTCTTGGAAGTGAGAAACAGCGCTCTTTCCATCGCTTCAACCAACATGGCGAACGCAGTCTCCTGTAGTGAGTATGCTACGTCCCTGAGATTCACAGTACCGGAATGCAGGACCTTTGTGGCGTGCGTGAGCAAGCCAGTAAAGGTAAAGTCCATGCCCTTCACGCTGTACGGCATCTCTACGTATTTTCCGCCTTGGGCAACCTTGGCGACCGTGGACCCCCATGCAGGAGTGAGCTTCGCTTCCCTCGCGAAGCTGTCGATCATGTTGCCTACGCCTATGTCAAAAGTCTCCCCGTAAACCTTGTAGTGCATATACGGCTCGCTGTCTAGCGCAACAATCTGGGAGTTCCCGCCACTAACGTAAAGCGTCAGCGGGTCACTTGAATGAAATAGCTGCTTGGTTATTTCTATGTGGGCTATCGCGTGATTTACAGGAAAAATAGGTATGTGGTACTGTGCAGCGATAGTCTTTGCTGCAACCTGGGCCACCCTGAGGCATGGTCCTATCCCTGGTCCCTTTGTGTAGCCTATTGCTGTTATATCAGATAGTTTCAGGCCGGCTTCTCTCAATGCGCTCCTGACTACCTTGCGCACATTGCCGGCATGGAAGTCGGCCACTTTCATAGGAATCATTCCGCCGCTTCCTATGCTGTACATCTCGCGGGCATTCGCAAGGACCTTTCCATTTTCGGATATGCCCACTCCAAGGGTATGTGCGCTGCTCTCTATCCCGATCACTGCCATGAGGTTGCACCAGGATGCATGGATATAGCTGGGGAGTATTAAATCTCTTTACAACACGCTTACGCAGCGACGTCTATAGCGGATTCCGCATAGCCTATGCTTATTAGGGCATTCTTCGCCTTGTCCTTGTGGTCTCCCTGCAGCTCAATTATACCTTCGTCGCTCTTGTAGGTGCCGCCAGTTGCAAGTACTCTCTTTATGCTCTTTGCGGTCTGCTCAAGCTCGCTTGTTGGTATACCTTCGATGACGGTGACGACCTTCCTGAACTTCGCCTTCTTCGTGTATATCCTGATCTTCGTTTCGGTTTCCCTTTCGAGGACCTGGCACACGCATATTTCCTTAGGCAATCCGCACTTAGGGCAAATGTCCGCCATTTACTTAGTCGCACCCCTTTCATTTAGCACCGTCTTTATCCTAGCTATAGTCCTCCTGATCTCTCTAGACTTGACGACCTTGCTTGAGACCCCCGTCGAGGCGACCTTGCTCTTCTCGATCTGCAGCTCAAGAACAAGATCGTTCATCCTGTTCTTCAGCTCGTTCTCGTTCAGCGCCCTTATGTCCTTGATCTTTATGTTAAACACCTGTCTGTGTTAATGTGTTTGTGCTTCTATATATTAAAGCCTTTTGCAAGATGCAAGATGACGCTGTACATTATAATAACTTGCCCTCAAAGTATGCGCAGAAAGATATATAAGAGATAAAGTGGGAAGTATCTAATGCATGCTTAGCGGCCGCGGCGAATGATATACATGGCAAACTTCAAGACGACAAAGGATATAAGCATACCAGACAAGCTTATCGACCAGGTGGTCGGGCAGCAGAAAGCCGTTGAGATAATAAAGAAGGCTGCCAGGCAGGGTAGGAATGTGCTGCTCATAGGTTCTCCAGGCACTGGAAAAACCATGATGGCACAGGCGATGGCAGAGATGCTTCCAGCTGCTGACCTAGAAGACGTGCTCGTTTATAGGAACCCCAACGACGAAAATATGCCTTTGATAAAGACTGTAAAAACGTATCCGGAGGGGGACGGTCACGACAAGAAGAACGAAGCAGGGCAGGGCAGGCAGCTGCTCTTGAAGGAAAGGATGAAGAACAAAACTAATGTAGGCATGGGCGGATCGATAGTCACCCCAATAGTGATGGTGCTAGTCATAATACTTTTCGCCCTGTCGCTAAGCGGATTCTTTAGTGGATACGAGATAATAGTGCTGGCTGCACTGATGCTCGGGATAATGATATTTGGATCAATGGTACTTTTCATCGGCGGCTTAACCAGGAGAGGAGGCATGCCAGGATTCGGTTCGGCCGTAGACGAGCCTAAGCTTATAGTAGACAACACAGGCATGACACATGCGCCTTTCGTTGACGCTACAGGAAGCAAGGCCGGCGCGCTCTTCGGGGACGTGCGCCACGATCCGCTGCAGACCGGAGGCTTAGGAACACCTGCGCACCTCAGAGTTGAGAGTGGCGCGGTTCATAAAGCGAACAAGGGCGTACTGTTCATAGATGAGATATCAAGCTTGGATATGAGGGCGCAACAGGAGCTGCTCACAGCTATGCAGGAGAAGAAATATCCAATAACAGGGCAAAGCGAGATGAGCTCCGGCGCACTGGTAAAGACTGAACCAGTGCCATGCGACTTCATACTAATAGCGGCAGGCAACATGCAGGACATACAGAACATGCACCCCGCGCTCAGATCGAGAATACGCGGATACGGCTACGAAGTGTATATGGATTCAACTATAGATGACAATGCAAAGGACCGTGAGCTGTTTGCCAGGTTCGTCGCGCAGGAAGTAAAGAAGGATGGCAAGATACCGAGCTTCGACAAGGACGCTGTTGGCGCAATAATAGATGAGGCGAGAAAACGCGCAGGCAGAAAAGGCAAACTGACCCTCATACTTAGGGACCTCGGAGGCCTCGTTAGGGCTGCAGGCGACCTTGCCGTGGAGCGCGGTAAGAAGATGGTGACAGCCAAGGAAGTCAGCGACGCTAAGGCGCTTGCCTCGTCTATCGAGGCCCAGATAGTCGGGCAGGAAATAGATTTCAGGAAGGATTACAAGGTATTCCGCACACGTGGCTTCAACATCGGTAAGGTAAACGGCCTGGCAGTCATAGGTTCGGCGTCGTCGACTCTAGCAGGCATAGTAATACCAATAGTCGCAGAAGTCACTCCGGCAAGCTCGAGGTCAGAGGGCAAGTTCATACCCACCGGAAGGCTGGGCAAGATAGCCAATGAAGCAGTGAAGAACGTGAGCGCGGTAATAAAGAAGCACATGGGCAAGGATGTCTCAAACTACGACATGCATGTGCAGTTCCTTCAGACCTATGAGGGCATAGAGGGCGACAGCGCCAGCATATCGATAGCTGTCAGCATACTTTCAGCGATGGAAAACCTGCCTGTAGATCAGTCCGCAGCGATGACCGGTTCACTTTCGGTGAGGGGCGAAGTGCTACCTGTAGGGGGAGTGAGCGCAAAGGCAGAAGCTGCGATAAATGCAGGCATGAAGAAGCTCATAGTGCCTGCGGGCAACAGGGAGGATATATCACTCCCGAAGAGCATGACGAAGAGGATAAAGATAATATCAGTAAAGACATTTGCCGACGTGCTGCATGTAGCGATAAAGCCCAGCAGCAGGCGTGATGCACTTATACGTGAGCTGAGGAAGTATGAAAAGGGCTGAGGGCGCAGGAAAGGCGACACTTCCTAAAAGCCCTGAAAAGGATGATAAAAGGGCTAAGGCTGAGCTGGAAGGATTAGCTGAAGGCATAATAAAGTCCATAGACAGGAAGGAGAACCCGAAAATAGTTACAACAAGCAGGACAAAATCGAATGTCATATATGACGATAAGGAGGGCATACTGAAGCTGGGCGACTCAACAGAGGAAAGGACGTTCGTGAATGTGGGCCAGGCTAAAAGGTTCATGCAGACGATAGCTGTTGCTGCCAAGTGCTACAAGTTTGTGACTGAGAACCTGCACACCAGCATAAGGGGCCTCTTCTACCAATTGAAGTACTCACTTGGAGAGGACATCGATGAGAACATATTCAATGAGCAGGGAGAGTCGAATCCGCTTATCGAGGACCTTGAAGTTGCGCTAAACGTGAAGAGGGAGGACCTCAATCTCAACGCTACTAGGAGAGGAGTCCTGGCAGGCGACATGAAGGTAATGGATAGCTTCGGCAATGAGAGGCTAGAGATAGACACCAGCAGGATGGGTAGGAGCGGGTGGGCAATACCGAGCGACGTAGACCACGACATAGAGTTTGTGGATGTAAAAGCGAAGTACGTGCTAGTAGTCGAGAAGGACGCCGTGTGGCAGAGGCTCAACGAGGACAGATTCTGGCAGAAGGAGAATTGCATACTGATATCACCGCAAGGGCAGGCAACTAGAGGCACCAGGAGAATAATAAGGAAGCTATCAGACATGGGCCTGCCAGTCTATGTCTTCAACGACGGCGATGCCTGGGGCTGGTACATATACTGGACAATAAAGACAGGCAGCATAAACCTCGCATACATAGGCAGCGATATAGCTACTCCGAGCGCCAAGTTCATAGGCGTAACCATGTCGGATCTGGAAAAATACGACTTTCTTAAGAAGATGACGATGAGGGCATCCGAGGTAGACCTGA
This sequence comes from Candidatus Martarchaeota archaeon, assembly GCA_023473425.1. Taxonomy (GTDB): domain Archaea; phylum Micrarchaeota; class Micrarchaeia; order Micrarchaeales; family Micrarchaeaceae; genus JAMCYG01. Next base: position 38,675 of record JAMCYG010000016.1, on the reverse strand, counting down.
AGAGGGCGCAGGAGATGCTCGGATACCCATGGATAAACAAGCACAAGGAATGGGTTGAAGAGCTGAAGAAGGTAATAAAGACAAAAACTAAGCTGGAGCAGGATACTTTGCAGGGGCCAAGGCTGACATTCATAGACGACTACATCCGTGAGAAGATAAGAAACAAAGAGTACCTTCCGTGATGCTGTGTGCTGCGCTCAGATGCGCACGACTGGCGAAAGGTTGAGTTCCAGCGCAGATAGGGTTCTCTCAGGATTGTCATAGTAGTCGCGCACGACCTCGCTTATGCTCTTGATATCCTTCTTGCCCAGCTGGTTCAGCTTCTGAAGTATAGCGGCACGAACCTCTTCCTCAGCGAGTATGTCTGAAGGGGGCACCCCAGTCGCCTTGGACAGGCTATCCCTGTAAGTGACGCTCGGCAATATTGGCGACCCTGCCCTGGTCTTGTAATCGAACTTGTACAGATCGGAGAGCAGCACCTGCGACTCTATGCCGGATATCTCGGATATCTCTATAACCTTCCTAACTGGTATGCCATTCTCGTAGACTACTCCAGTGTTGATCACTGCGTCTATTACTGGGATTATGTCTTTCGGGACGTTCATCGGAGTGTGTTGCAGCCTGTTTATCACATCCCTGCCAGAAGACGCGTGTATTGTACCCATCGCTATCTTACCTATGTTCATGGCCGTTATCATGTCGTTTGCCTCTTCGCCGCGGACCTCTCCGATTATTATCATGTCCGGCCTCATCCTGAGCGCATTCTTGACGAGCTCTACCATAGGCATCGTATCGCTTGTCTCCAGCCTGACACAGTTTTCCTGCGTGCGCGTATCGAGCTCATACGTCTCTTCTATTGTTACAATCCTTTGTTCGGGCCTAAAGAACGAGAACATAGCGTTGAGCAGAGTGGTCTTCCCAGAAGCAGGCATGCCTCCTATTAGTATGTTGGCTGGCCTTATCTTGAAGCCGTCAACATACAGCCAGAGCCTTGCAGCTATCTGGTAATCCATCTCGCCAGAGTTTATCAGGTCGATTATGCTCATCGGGTTGCCTTTGAAGTTTCTTATTGTTATGTCATAGCCAAGGGGCGACGCTATTATGTTGGCCCTGCTGCCTGTCGGCAGGTGCACGTCCATTATGCTCCCCTGGGCAGCCTCGTTCGTTGCATAGAGCTTCATCTTGTTGACGAATTTCTCGAGCTCTTCGGGACTACTGAACTTGCTTTCTAGCTTCTTCTGCCCCTCCCTGCTGTCATACACGAATATGTTTTTTGTGTTGTTTATCATTATGTCTTCTACGTTGGGGTCAACTAGCAGTGGAGCTATCACACCCATATCATACATGTCTTTCATGATTTCGCTTATCTGGGCGCTGCTTATCTTAGGATCTATGCTCTTCGCTGCGGCCTCTATCAGAGCGCTCCTTTTCGCATCGTCAACCACCGTGACAAACTTACCTTTCAGCTCCTTAGTTATCCTTGCCTCCATATCAGCGACGTAACCATCCATAAAACCACTAGCCTATACTGCACCTGCTGCTATAAAGTAAGAGAAGAGAACTTATAAATCAATTCTCGTATGCACGCATGCGCGCACTATTCTGGGAGCACCGAATCTACCACGTATTTAGGGGTGTATCTCATAAGCGCATCGTACGCCTCGCCTGTGCCTAGATATATTATAGGTATGCCCGTAGCGTGCGCTATGGATATCGCACCTCCGCCCTTTGCATCGCAGTCCATCTTTGTGAGTATTATGCCGTCTATCTTGACGCTCTTCTTGAACTCTGAAACCTGGTTTTCTATAGCGTTGCCCGATGTGCTTTCGCCCACGTATATTGTTAGGTCCGGCTTTGTTACCCTGACCATCTTTGATACCTCGGATAAAAGGTTCTTATTTGTCTCCTGCCTGCCTGCGCTGTCGATAAGCACCACGTCTATCGAATGCGCCGTAGCGTAGTTTATCGCGTCGAACGCAACACTGGCAGGATCGGCGCCGTACTTGCTCTTCACTACCGGCACCCCTATCTTAGCCGCATGATACTCAGTCTGCTCTATAGCAGCAGCCCTGAATGTGTCGCTCGCTGAAAGAACGACAGATTCGTTCTTCTTCTTGAGCGCGTATGCAACCTTACCTATCGTAGTAGTTTTGCCTGTGCCGTTTGGGCCGAGGAACAATATCTTTACAGGTTTGACGCCATCTGCCACTCTCTTATCAATGAACGCAAATATATCAACCCCTTCGCCTACGCTGTTGAGGACGTCCATTAATGATGCTCTTACCTTCTTGACCAGTTCCGATTCTATGTTCTTAGACGGCATTCTCTCCTTCAGCTTTTCCTTTAGGTCTTCGGTAAATGCAGTGGCAGTATTGAAAGAGACATCTGACTGGAGCAGCGATGTCATCATGGCGTCACTGAACCTTTCTATGTCGGAATCGCTGAGCCTTACAGTTCCCGAGAATACTCCCTTCAGTTTTGTAATCTTTGATATTTTTACATCTGGCTGTGAGCTTGGACTGCTGCTAGGGTTCCTCTGCTTTTCAACCTTTTCAGGGGCCTCCTCTTTGGTCTCAGGCTCTGCGGCAGCATCTTCCTTTTCTTTACTTGCTTCTATATCTTCAGGATAAGCAGGTTCAGGCTGAACAGCAACATCGGTGCTGTTTTCTTCAGAACTCTCTTCCGTTTCTCTTTCTGTACTCTCTTCATTCGGTTTTTCAGGGCCTTCTGCAACGTCTTCTAGCTCCTCTTCATCTTCTTCAGGTGCGGGCCTGCGCTCTTCAACATTTTCGCGCTTGACGGCCTGCTTTATAGCTTCTGAAAGCCTCTTCCTGATGCCTTCGAACATACTTATCACTCATCCGAGCTTCATATGTGCTGCACCAGCTCGTTCAGCCTGTATGATATCTCGTTTATAGCGCCCTCTGTGTTCTTTTTTGCATTGGATAGCTTGATGATCTGCTCGTTGTACCGTGATGACATCCTGCTGAGGAGTGCCTTTGCAGACGAAGCTTCCATCTTCACTGCATATGCAGCCCCGATAGGTGCCAGCACCTCCTTATCATTGCTGAGCTTTCCTGCCACGTAGAAGCCAGAGCCTATAGGTATCATGGAGCTATCGTTCTTGAGCTTAGCCATATTGTCTATCGCTTCCTTGGTCCTAGAAGTTTCAGCGTATGCGACGGTAATCTCTTCAAGCTGCTGCGTCAGTATGTAGTACTGGTTCTGGTACATCTGCTGAACATATCTGAGCTCGTCCATCTCCCTAGAGATGTCGGATTTTGATCCAGCCGGGTTAGGTTTTGCTGCCATTATCATCACTTCTTAAACTAGCTAAACTAGCAAATAGTATTTGCCATGCGCATTTTTTATCTCTTATGTCATTCGCCTTCAAGCGAGTCAATTATCCTCGCCATCTCGTATCCCGTGGTAAGCTCGCCGAAAAGAGCAGCTCTGGAATTAGCGAGCACAGATAGGCCCACGCTGAGCGCCCCGGTGCTTGCGGTGCTTCGCACAGGCTGAAAACCAGTTAGCTCCTTCACTCTTTCCATTTCGTCGTCAGTGCACCTGTTGTTTAGGACCGCCCCTTTGTTGGTGAGTATGTTGTTGGCACCGACCGTCTTAAATCCACCTATCGCCATCTTTACAGTTTCGACGCCTAGCACGTCGCTTATAACCTTCGCTTCTTCAGTAGAGTAGTTCGGATTTATTATTGCTATCCTGTCGTTCGCCAGAACGTTGTTGCCGACCGCGTTAAGCCTGCTCTGGAGTACCTCTACTCTCAAATCTACCCCGATGCTGCTTATAAGCGCCTTTTCCTCGTCGCTTACCATATCAGGTATCAGCATGCCCTTGGAATTTGCCCTGCACCATATGCCAAGCAGATCAGATTCGCATATGGAGATTGGCACAGCCTTTACTGCAAGCTCCTCGGAAAGCCTTTTCCCGGCCTCTGAATTCATAGTCGGGCTCAAGAAAAGTAGAGTGTCAGTAAGGGAGGCGAAGGCGCCGACAGAGTCATTTCCCTTTATGTTATGCTTATGTATATCCATTTTCGCACACCGTTTGCTGGCGTGCTCACTTCTGAGTTGCGCCTTCGGCAGCCTGCTTCTTGCCTGGCGCGGCGCCAGGTACTGATGGTGACTTCTGGTTCTTCCCAATACCAGGCTTTACTGCAGGTTTTGCTGCAGACCCCTTAGGCTCTTTCTGCTCCTTCTGCGCAGCCTTTTCCTTCTGCGGCGAGGCAGAGTTTGAGGAAGGCGCAGCATGCGCCTGGGCTTGGGCCGATGTAGGTTTGGTTGCATCCTTGAAAAGGCCTACTTTTGTTATGCCTTCCGATATCTCGACTGATACCTTGACCGGCTTCATAGACTTTATGTAGTGCTTGAACATCATCTTGTTGAGCTCATCGCTTATCCTTACGTTCGCCTCATCAGTCTTGGTATAGTGCGCTATCCTCTCACGCAGGTATCTCATAGACCTCTTTATTCTCCTAGTTCTGGGTTGGGTAGAAAGATACTTTCTCATGTTTATCGTTATTATTCTGCTTGCCATTTTCTACACCTTATTACTTCTGCTTTAGCTTTAGCTTCCTGCTCCTCCAATTCCTACTGAACTTGTTGCTAGATATCTTCTTGTGCGTCCTGACAACAACGAGCACAGGTATGCGCCTGGACTTCCTCTTAGCCTTCACAAGCATTCTCTTTTTCGTGTTTGACTTTTTCGACATGCTGCCGCACCTTTCATTTCCTCTTGAACTCAATTTTAGTTTCTGGCTTGAATGTCAGACGCGTTATTAGGCCTTTCAGCTGCTCGTTGGTTATCTTTGAGTTGAGCCTGTTGTTCTGCGCCAGAGATATTATTACGTTAACAAGCTGATCATACAGTTCGTTGTTGGTTAGCCTTATGTTCATTACACGCTCGTACGCCTCGTCATCCAGGAACTTCCTCAGTATCTCCTTTTTCTGTTGCTCGAGCTGCTGGCTCTTTATCAGCTCGGCCATCCTCTTCTTATACCTCTTCTCCTCTTGATCCTCTTGATCATCCTCAGGACTCATCTCGCTTCACTTCTTGGATATCTCGGAGCTTATCTTGTCCATGAACGATTTGCCCTTCGGGGTTATTACCCTACCGGTCTTGGTCTTCTTCACGAAACCCTGCTCCTCCAACGACTGCAGCGCATCCCTGATTATGCTGCCTCCTGCCTTCTTAGTGTGCATACGATGGACTACGTGCTGCTTCTTGCTGCCGTACTTGGACCTTAGCCTCTCTACGCCAACGGGCCCATTAAGGTACACCTGCCTCAGTATTGAGGCGCTGCGTTCATACCAGAAGTCAGGGCTCTGCGGAATCCTCTCCCTGCTGACTCCGCTCTTCACGAATGAGACGTATTCAGGCTTCTTCAGCTTGTCCTTTAGCCTCTCCGCCGCAAGCTTTACCAGCTCTTGACCATTCGCTTCATATACTGTGGACATGTAATACACGCTTGATTGTCTGTTGTCTGCCTTAACTATATATTCGTACCCGAATGTGCCGGATACCTTAGGATATAGCGCTAATTATTAGACCAAAAACATATTTAATGTTTCTTTCACCGCTTAGTGGCAGATTCCGTGATATTAGCTCAACTCGATGTGCCCATGGCTTTGGCGGAAAGCTCCTTTGCACAATTTTATAATGGTTGCATTCTAATTAGTACCATGGCAACAAAAAGCTTTGTTTTCAACGACTATGTCAGGATCTATGACACCGATGCGCAGGGCGTGGTGCACTACGCTGGCTACTATCGCTTCTTCACCGATTCTGCCGAGAAATTCATGTCGAAGGCGGTCGGCATCAACTACCCTCTTTTTGACAGCAAGGTGTGGTTCGTAGTGGTCGAATCGCAGGCGCAGTACTACAAGCCGGCAAAACTCGGGGACAGGCTTTCAGTATCCCTTGTCGCGAGCATGATATCAAAGAAGGCCCTAAGGTTTGACTTTAATATAAGGAGGAAGGGCGTGAGGATATGCAGTGGCCACATAGTTCAGGTAGCCATAGACCGCAGGCGCTGGAAAGCGACGAATATACCGACCAGGCTCGCCAAATATCTCGTATCAGGAGCGTGAGCTGCGGCGCATTCCCTTGTCAGCATGAGCCACGGCATCCTCAAATATATCCAGGCCCTTTTCTAAGTGCTCAACGCTTATCGTAGCTGCAGGTATTATCCTTATAGTGGAGGTCCCAGCAGGTAGCAGTAGCAGGCCATTGGCGAAACATTCGCCGAGTATGCTCTCGCGTTCCTTCATTGCTGGCATCTTAGTGCGCTTATCGCGCACAAGCTCAACCCCGATCATCAAACCGATACCCCTGACGTCGCCTATTATTTCATAGCGCTCCTTCATGGAGTTGAGCCTCTTCATAATTATCCTTGATTTCGAGGCGATCTGCCGCTTTATGCTGTTGGCATTCCTCTTGAGGTGCGAGAGTGATGCGTTAGCCGCAGCTACTGAGACCAGATTGCCGCCAAATGTGGACGCATGCGCTCCTTTTGGTATGTCGCCGAGGGATTTTCTAGTTATTGTCGCGCCCAATGGCAGGCCGGCGCCAAGCGCCTTGGCCATTGTGTATATATCAGCAGTAACACCGAAATTGTCCATTGCAAGGAACTTACCTGTGCGCATATAGCCTGCCTGAACTTCGTCTGATATCAGCAATATTCCGCTCTCGTCGAGCAGCGACTTCAGCTCCTTGAAATAGTCCTTAGGCGGCACTATATAACCGCCTTCGCCCTGAATGGGCTCGACAATCATGGCTGCGACGTCTTTAGGATTCATCTCCTTTGAGAGAGGGTACTTCTTTATGTAGTCCACGCATGCGAAGCCACATTCCGGATAAGTCTGCTTGAACGGGCACCTGTAGCAGTAGGCGAATGGCACGTGCACGGTGTCTGAGTACGGTCCGAACGAGGAGCGCTGTACGAAGTTGCTTGCAGTGAGCGCCAGCGATCCCTTTGACCTGCCGTGGAATGCACCATAGAACGCTAGCATGTACTGGCGCTTGGTGAAAAGCCTGGCAAACTTGAGCGCGGCCTCGTTGGCCTCTGTGCCAGAGTTTGACAGGAAGACGCGGCCAAAGCCGCTCGGGAACATTTTGAGGAGCGATTCGGTAAACCTGACAGGCAGTTCGGCGTAGAAATCAGTAAATGCGGAATGCATCAGCTTGTCGACCTGCTCCTTAACCGCCCTCCTGACCTCCGGAAGGCCATTTTCGCCCATAGTGTAGACGGCTATAAACGTGGAGAAGTCTATGAACCTGTTGCCATCTATATCATACACGAAGTCTCCATTCGCATGATCCGCTACGAACGGATACGACTCCCTTGTGGTGGTAATCATCACCTTCGAATCCCTTGCAATAACGTCCATGCTCTTTTTGGTTATCTTGACTTCGGCCATCACAGTACACCCTTCCTATACTTCGAATAGTTTATGAGCGCGGCAAGAGACCTGGCTGCGGCGCCGGGGCTTGAGTATACCGGGACACCTGTGCTCTCAAGCATGTTCTTGTGCACCTCTGTGTAGCTGCCGCCTATGCTGACTACCACGAGCGGCTTTTTTATCACGCCGTTGTAGTGGGATATGGTAGCTGCCACTCTAGAGTCAGCACCAGGAGTCTGGAACAGTGCTATAACTATTATTGCATCAACATTTGGATCTGCGCTTATTGTAGACAGGGCTGCTGCAAACCTTTTGTCATCAGCATCTCCGGCCATGTCGAGGGGTTGCCTTATGTTTACTATAGGAGGCATCACCTTTCTGAGTGCCGCATTAGACTCCTTTGATAGGGTTGCGAGGGAAAGGCCGTTCTGATATATTGCATCTGTTGCAATTACTCCGGTACCGCCGCCGTTTGTGATTATTGCTATCCTGTTCCCCGTAGTGAGCGGCTGGGTGTCGAATATCTTCGCATAGTCGAGAAGCTCTTGCATATCCTTTGCTATTGCAAAGCCAGCCTGCCTAAACATCGCTTCATATGCCTCATAGCTTCCTGCAAGCGAAGCCGTGTGGGAGTGTGCTGCTTGGGCCCCCTCCTCGGTTATCCCACCCTTTATAATCACAGTAGGCTTGACTTGGCTTGCCCTTTTCGCCGCTTCGAAGAATTCCCTCCCGCGCTTGACACCTTCAAGGTAGAATACTATTACCTTCGTGTCCTTGTCGTTTGCAAGATACTCTATTATGTCGACTTCATCTATATCAGCGGCATTGCCGTAAGATATGAACTTTGCAAGCCCAAATCCTTCGTGCGCTATAAGGTCAAATATAGAGCTGCCAACCGCACCGCTTTGGGATGCAAAGCTTACTCCACCAACTTTTGGTTTGTCTATCTTGAAAGAGGGCAGGAACATTGTATTAACCCTCGACTTAGGGTCGGTGACGCCGAGGCAGTTGGGGCCTATTATCGGTATGGAAAACTTCCTGGCTATTGACATCATTTCTTCCTGAAGTTTGACATTCCCTACCTCAGCGAATCCGCCGCTGACTACTATAGCAGATTTCACACCTGCAACTCCGCAGTCCCTGATTGCAGCAGGAACTGCCTGAGCGGGTATTGCCACAACTGCAAGATCTATCTGGGCCTTTACATCCCTGATGCTCTTATACGCTCTCAGCCCAAGTATGCTGCCTTCACTCTTGTTGTTTATAGGGTATATCTTGCCGCCGTATCCCTCGTCAAGGTAGTTCTGCAGTATTATATGGCCCACCTTGTCGGGATTGTTCGATGCGCCTATAACCGCAACGCTCTTGGGATTCATCATTATGTCTAGGCTCTTATAGCTACCGACCTTCGATCCGTTCGAAGCAGATCCCACTGCCTTATTTCCCATTCTACCATCACTCTATTATTCTTAGATCAACTGCATGATATGTATCGTCATGCAATATTACTGGGTTCAGGTCCAGCTCGCTTATATCATTGTCACTCATGAGCTTCGACGTCTTGAGGAGAAGCTCTTTCAGCATTCTGAACTGCTTGTCATTCCCCGCAATTATGCTTCTGGACTTCAGCTGCATTATCATAGATTCTGCGTCGTAGGTAGTTATTGGGCACAGCCTCAGTGAGAAGTCCCTGAACACCTCAACGTTAACACCACCGAGTCCGATGAGCACCAGTTTACCGAACTGCGAGTCCTGCTTGCCTCCTATTATTATTTCAGTGCCTTTGATCATTTTCTGCGCGAGTATTTTATAAGGCGCAAACTTATGGGCGGCCTTCCTTACCTTGTTAAAGCCATTCCTTATCTCGTCCTGTGTCTTCAGGTCTACTGCAACCATGCCATTCTTAGACTTATGTGCAGGCTTTGATGGTATGGCTTTCAGGACTATCGCTTCACCCTCAGAAAACCTAAGTGCTTCTTCGGCACTCTTCACATACTTCGCAGGTACGACCCTTATCCCATACATGTTGAGAAGCTCCTCGGCTTTCATGTACTCCAATTGCTTTACCATTCGACCATCCAACAAACGATCAGCCGTGCACTTGCACTTATATTACCCCCATGTATAGAAGGGCAAGCAGTGCTATTACTATCAGAATTATAACTATGGCTAACGACTTCATTTTTCTCCTGCTCCTGTCGGCCTTTATCTTCTTCTCCAAATCGTCAAGCTCTGGGAACTCCTCCTGCTTTGCACCCTTAGGCGCAGCTGAGTGATTCTGCATTCCCTGTTGTGGCGGCTGTGGCTGGGCAGGCGCAGTCTGCTGTGCCATTTGCTGCTGCACTTGCGACGCTACAGGCCTATCAGGCACAGCCGGCTCCTGCGGATTAGACTGGACGAGACCTTGCGCAGATTGAGCTTGAACGGGCATGCCTTGCTTGACCTGCATAAAGCCCTTTTCGGTAAGCATTATGCTCAGCTTCCCACTCGAGAGTTCATAGTCAAGATACTGCTGGGCTGACATCTTGTATAAGTGCATTGCCAGATCCTTCGGTGTGACATTGACCGCTCCGGATAAGTCAGTTATCGATCTCTTACCACCCGAAAGCTGTTTGAGTATTTCCATGTCGAGATGGTCGAACAGTGTTGGCGCTTTCATCTCCGCTTCACTTATGAGCTGCTTGCCCAGATCGGTTATAGTGATCGCATTCTGGCTGCCGAATATTGTAGTAAAGTCTATGAGCCCTTTCTGCTTCAGCGTGCCAAGGACATTAGATGCATCGAAGAAGGATGAGTTTATGGCAGATCCGAATCTTTCAACAGTACTGTCAGGTTTTATCCTGAGAAGTGTAACAAGGTCCATGAAGTTTGGCTCGTCAGGCATCGCACATCCCGCTATATAATATAAGAGAAACCATAAATGCATTTATATGTTTATAGCAGACATGCTTAATTAATCGCCAAACCTGCGACCCTCGCATTGGTACATAACTGTATTTCAAAGTGGTTCGTGATGAAACTGCATTTCTACGGAGGCGCTTCAGAAGTAGGCCGCTCGGCTATAATGGTAAGGGATGAACGCTCTTTCGTCTTTGATTATGGCATAAAAATCGAGGACAACCAGATGGATTATCCGATAAAAGTACCAAATGTCGATGCTGTACTCCTGAGCCACGCACATCTGGACCACAGCGGGTCGGTTCCCGTGATATATACCGAACAGTCGGTGCCGACGTTCGGCACCGAAGGCACGCTTATGCTTTCTGACTTGCTGCTCGAAGATGCGCTCAGCATAGCGAAGAAGGAGCACAGGCATCCCCGCTTCCATAAGAAGCAGCTTGGAACGATGGTCAACAGGTACGTGCGCATGCAATACGAGAAGCCTTACGGATTCGGCAACTACTCAATCTCAATGTATGATGCTGGACACATATGCGGCAGCGCAATAACGCTGGTCGAAAGGCATAATGCCAAGGAGAACCGCAGGATAGTTTACACTGGAGATTTCAAGGTGCAGCACCAATATCTCCATTCCGGGGCGAAGAAGGTCAAATCTGACGTGCTCATTATAGAGTCCACATATGCAGGAAGAGAGCATGCCAACAGGAGCCAGCTTATCAACAGCTTCATAGAAATGATAAAAGAGACGCTCGACAATGGAGGCACTGCACTTGTGCCTGCATTTGCCATAGGCAGGAGCCAGGAGATAATTGCTATGCTATACAAGCACGGATTGATAGAGTACGCATATCTTGACGGTATGGCGAAGGAGGCTACGAAGATAATAATGAAACATCCAGACGCCATATCGGACAAGGAACTTCTCAACAACGCAGCAGAGGGTATAAATTGGGTGGAGGACCGAACACAGAGGCGGCGCATACTTGAAGAGCCTTCAATAGTAGTGACGACCGCAGGCATGCTAAATGGCGGGCCCGCTATCGAATACATCAAACATATGAACAGCGACTCTCAGGTCTTCTTAACCGGCTACCAGGTAGAAGGCACAAACGGCAGAACGCTCCTCGAAAAGGGATACATAGTAGACAACGGAAATAGGATAAAGGTTGGTGTGCCGGTGACAAAGTTCGACTTCTCGGCGCACGCTGGAGACGCTGATCTGCACGAATACATAAGGGCAAGCGCCCCGAACACTGTAATATGCGTGCATGGCGAGGCTGAAGCGACGAGAGAGTTCGCAGCAGGCCTGCGCAATGAGGGATTCGAGGCATACGCACCGAAAGTCGGAGACACCATAGAGTTGGCTGACTGAAAGCCCGAGAGAAGTAGTATACTTTATATCCTTTTGCAGAGAATATTCTTAGATCAGTTCGGAGGTAAGGACATGGTAGAATCAGTCAGCCCAGATGACGAGGAGATACTCAAGTTTATCGAGAGTTCTAAGCCAAAGATATACATAGTAGGCACCGGAGGGAGCGGCAGCAACACGATTACGAGGCTGAATACGATAGGGGTGCAGGGTGCCACCCTTGTATCCATGAACACAGATGCGGCGCACCTAGTGAAGATGAAAGCAGACAGGAAGCTGCTGCTCGGAAAGAAGCTCACCAGGGGCCTTGGCGCAGGCAGCGACATAAAGATAGGAGAAGAAGCGGCAATGGAAAGCAAGGACGAGATAAGGCACATGCTTAATGACGCTCAGATGGTCTTCGTAACTTGCGGCTTGGGAGGCGGAACTGGTACAGGCTCGATAGCCACAATAGCCCATGAGGCAAAGGAAGCTGGCGCGCTGGTAACGGCGATAGTGACGCTCCCGTTCTCCAGCGAAGGGAAGACGAGGATGAGGAATGCCCTTGAAGGGCTCGCAAAGATAAAGAGAGTGACTGACTCGATAATAATTATACACAATGACAGGCTGCTTTCCGTGGCGCCAGACATGCCGCTCAACATGGCATTCAGGGTGTGCGACGAGGTACTAGCAAGCGCAGCCAAGGGTATTGTAGAAATGATAACAAAACCAGGCATGGTTAACATAGACTTTGCGGACCTGAAAAGCGTTCTGCGCGATTCAGGCTACTCGGTAATAGGCACAGGGGAAGGCATGGCTACGAAAGGCCAGAGCAGGGCCGTAGTCGCTATAGAGAATGCCATAAAGAGCCCGATGCTGGAGGTGGATCTCTCTACCGCAAAGAAGGCCCTGATAAACATAATAGGCAGCGATAGCCTGACGCTCAGAGAGGCCGAGACGATATTTCAGGAGGTTGCGAGCAGGATAAGCACAGATGCGATGCTCAAGTGGGGAGCTAGGGTAGACGAGAACCTGCAGAAAGACTCGATAAGGATAATGATAGTGGTCAGCGGGGTAGAGTTCCCAGAGTACACAACTGAAGGCATAAAGAGGGCTATAGAGAAGTTCGACACTGTTGAGGACCTGGATGAAGTTTTCACAGATCTTGCGTGATGTGTGAACCAAGGTAGCCGGTCTGTGGGCTATTTGTACCAGATCGTGCCGGACTTCGTGTCTTCTACGAATATGCCGAACTCTTTCTTGAGTCTTTCCCTCAGTGCATCTGCCCCAGCATAGTCACCCTTCTTCCTCATTTCCTCCCTTTCTGCGATGAGATCAGCTGCGTCCTTCGGCAGGGCCTCCTTGTATGCATCTGTTTCGAGTATTCCTATGACTGATGCAAGCGATCTTACCCTTGATATTATTTCCTCTTTCTCTTCACGATGCACAGACTTTCTGCTCTTAGAGATTGCCGCCAGCTTGGCGACGAAGTTTGATAGGGACATGAGTGCCACGGGTGTGTTAAAGTCATCATTCATCGCCGCATTGAACTCATCCTCGAATCCCGAGAGCAGCAGCATCAAGTCGTCTTCAGGCTGCTCTCCATTCTCCTGCGCATTATAGAACATTCCGAGGTCCCTGTATATGTGATTCAGCCTGAGCCTGGCCTCTCCAACAAGCTGATCGGTGTAGTTTATCTCCTTCCTGTAGTGGGTTGACGCCATGAAAAACCTTAGCGTCTCTGGAGAATATGCGGCTAGGGCCTCCCTTATCGTGATGAAATTGTGCAGGCTCTTGCTCATCTTCTCGCCACCGATGTTCACCACCCCTGTGTGCATCCAGTACTTGACCATGGGCTTTACTCCATATGCGGCTTCTGACTGCGCGATCTCGTTCGTATGGTGTGGGAATATCAGCTCGCTGGCACCCCCGTGTATGTCGTACTGGTGGCCGAATATTGCATCAGTCATTGCTGTGTCCTCTATATGCCAGCCAGGCCTGCCAGAGAACTTCCTTTTCTCGCCGTCGAACTTAAGCTCTATATCCCAAAACGGCTCTCCCGGCTTCTTCTCCTTCCATAGTGCAAAGTCGTATACATTGCGCTTCCTTTCGTCTGGTTCTATCCTGTGCTTTACAAGGTCTTCAATTTTCATGCCTGAGAGCTTCGTGTAGTCCTCAAACTTAGAGACATCATAATACACATCCCCGCCAACAGAGTACGCATAACCATTGTCCGCCAGGGCCTGTATCTGTTCAGCTATCTGCTTTATATAGTCGTGCGAGTGTGGGTACTGATCCACATTCTTTCTGACTCCGATTGCATCCATGTCTTCCATAAACCTCTTTTCGTAGTATGCTTCCAGCTCGAAGGCGTCAATCTTCCTTTCACGAGCCCTAGCAATGATCTTATCCTCTATGTCAGTTATGTTTTGAACGTACTTGACATTATAGCCAAGGTGGCGCAGCCATCTCACCACTATGTCGAAGCATATGTACGTCTTCGCATGCCCCAAATGCGCGTCGTCGTATGGGGTCTGGCCGCAAACGAACATGCTGACGCTGGCGCCATGCATGGGCTTGAATTCTTCCTTTCCCCTTAGAGATGTGTTGTATATTACAAGAGTCATTCAATCACACAGCGCGAAACCCTCCGGCGCTTTCGTATGCCCTGTTGAGCTCGGCACTGAGCCTCTTCAGTACCCTATGGCCTTCATACTTATCGATCTTAGAGCCAGATACCATGTCCTCCAGATTTCTGATAACGTCATCGTATCTTTTTAAGCTTATTCTGTAAGGGATGCCGTCCTTGCCTCCAATGTTGTAGGAATACGATATCGGATCTCTTTTGTATATCTCCTCGCCGTATATGAGAGAAGATATGATGGCTAGAGATCTAAGCGTTTTCCTGCCTATACCCTTTATCTTCATAAGTTCAGCGTAAGATTCCGGGCTAAGGTCGCTGGCAGCCTTGAGCATCTTCTTGGCCCTATCAGATATGTCGCAGTCAATTATTTCGTGCCTGGCAGGGAGCCTGTACACGCTGGGATTAAAACCCAGTATCTTACCGATGTCCTCATTGACCAGCTCGAGGCTCTTTGCCTTGATATCTGTATTGCGTGAGAATGTCAGATCGATGGTGGTTCTATGCAGCGATGATCCGACAGCAGCATTGGTCTCATTAGTGATGTCCTTTGCGTCCACGTTCTTGCCGGACACCTGGAATCTTACAGCTGTAGACGACTTTCCAATCATACCTTGCTGTACGACGCTCCAAGACCTGTTTTTGGAGAAGATAAAAGCATGATGATATATACCTATATCGTCATACACCAGAGCCGAATCCACTTTTGCAACAGTTCTGCTCAAGTCCTTGAATGCGTCTGCAGCTGAAGGAATCGAAAGATAATCAGCGCCTGCGTCTATAAAAGTCGGGGTCTCAGTGCCGGCTTTACCCTTGCCGCCGGCTATGTATATGTCGGATTTGCAGTTGAGCGCCTCCTTCAGCGCACCGATCATTACGGTGGTGGTGCCGCTGCTGTGCCAGTCGTATCCGACCGCGCACGAGAGGGCCTGAAACCACTGTGGATCAGCCAGCCTGTCGACGAGCCACTCGGCACCGTACTCATCGATTATGGCTTCTGTTATAAGCCCGCTTAGTTTAACCATTCTGGAAAATAGCCATCTTGGGGCTCTTCCTCCATGAAGCGGAAGTAGAGTCAGATTCTGCAGGAAATCACTTTGTAGTGCTCATGTTGACCACTATACCAGGGTCCTGTTCTGGGGTGTTCGACATCATGAAGTTGGTCGCTGCTATAAACCTCTGCTGTGAAAGGGTAGCGGACACTATCCTGACCTTCACTGCTGATCCGTAGAGGCCGAACAGCGGTATAGACGCGTTCATAAATTTAGACGGGGTAGAGTTGGCCTGTGACAGGTTGTAGGTGCTGTAGTGCACCGTAGTAATAGGTTTGTTAGACGATGAGAGTATTTCTATGTACAAACCATTGTTCTCCGAGCTTATTACCTTGAAGTTCAGGTACGCAGCAGTAACAAGGAATGGGCTTGATGTTAGGTTGCCGAACGTCACGCTAGTGCCGCAGTGATATGTTGATGCCGCATACGTTCCGTTGTAGTTGGTAAAGGGCTTGTTTATGTAGCAGTTGTTCTGGTTTGCGTATGTTATGTTAAGCGGTGCTGTCCCGAAGCCCTTGCCCGTTACGTTCCAACCTGTGTACGCCCCATTGGAGAAGTTTCCATTGTACACAAATTGATATACTTTGTTGATAGGAGGAGTGGTTGACGAGTTCATTTGAGCTACCGCTTTCTGGCACTGGCTGGATGATATTTTCTTGCCTGTGGTCAAAAATACAGTGTAGTCCTGTATTGGGAGAGTATAGTTGTCGTAGAAGGTAAGGCATGAATACTTTGCAGTCTGGTTCACATACGTGATATTATCCTTACCAACTATCTTTACATTCTCGCTCGCATATTGGCCTGCTGCGACCCAAAGGCCGATTGTGTTTCCGTTAGATGAGCAGTATATTGCATTGGTTGAATTAGGTAATGACTCCTGCATGTACAGGTTGCTGCACGGCACTATGTAACCTATAGTAGTGGTTGGTATTGTTGCATTAGGCTGCACTGTAGTCGTGGTTCCTGGGAACAGGTTTATGTTAGGAAAATGGAATCCCGTCACCAGGTATGCGAGTATAAGTATTATCACAACTATGGCCGTCCATGCAATAGCAAAGCGCTTCATTTGACCACACTCTGTCGGTAATTACAGATAGTATGCATTCGCCAATTTATATATGTTATACTAGAAGCCGTGGTTTGCGCCATTCGGAGCAGTAAGCAAAGCTTTTAAATTCTAAAGATATTAATAATAGCACTTGTCGTTGCGGATTAAATTCTACAATCCCAATGTGATTTAGGCAGAGTGATATTTTGGGAGGCATTCCTAGGAAATGGAAGAAGAAAGGAAGAATGCGCTGGAAATGGCTCAAGAAGAGGAGGAAGAGACTCAGGAGAGCGCAGAAGAGGAGAGTAGGCAAGCTCTGAGGAGCTTAGCCTAGACCTCTGCTTTTTTCCCTTTTGTTGAAATCTTAGCGGCAGCTATCTCCTTTTCGCTAGAGTATGAGCTGCTTTGCTCATTTGACTAGCTTCTGCAGCACTGGATATGTATCATACAGGTTCTCCTGCAGCAGCTGCTGGTACAGCATGTATATTATGCCTACAGTGAGGAGTATGCCGATTCCGGTGCCTATAGCGCCTGTAAGCGTTGCGACTGCAGCGAGAAGGCCGACAAACAGGCTGCCAAGCACAGTTACTGTAGGTATGTATCTATTAAGTACATTCTCGACGATTCTCGGGTCCCTCCTGAACCCAGGAATCTGCCAACCCATGCTGCCTATCTGATCGGCAAGGTTCTTGGGGCTCTGGCCGGTCATCTCTATCCAGAACTTACCGAACACTACGCATAGCAGCATCAGCACTACCGTGTAGATTATGACGTGTATCCATTCTGGTACCAAAACCATGCCTCCCCATGGCAAGAATAGCTGCGTGGTGTGTGTTGCAAGATATGTGAAATATGTTGAATAGCTCCCTATGCCGCCATACGATGCGCTGTATGGAAGCGGGAATGAAGGGGATATCAGATATGCTATGCCCCCGCTTAGCTGGAGAGATGTGCCAGTAGACTGGTAGAATGCTATGAATTTCGCCAGATTGGCAAGCGATCCGTGGACTCCTGCCAGGAACCGGAACCAGAAGGTCATACTTTCTATGAGAGACGTTGCCAATATGACAGGCAAGACAGATACGTAAAGGAAGGGTATAGGGAGCCTCCCACCAACCCCTCTGAGTTGCTCAAATGCAAGCGGAAGCTCGACCTTCATCTCGAAGAAGTATATGCTGACTACGAATATCAGCATGGCGAATATAAGCGGCCCGAACGCCATTATTGCGTTTGATATGGCAGCTGCTCCGCCCGCCTGGATAGCAGATATTACCTCAGGTATTATCACACCAGCAGTTCCCCCGACTATGGCGTATGAGACGCCGCTGGCTATGAAGATGTTTATCCCAGAGCTGATGCCATACTTGGTCATCATCTCATCGAGATACACGATTATAACCGCGCCTACAGCGAGCTGCGCCGCAACGAACAAGAACGCGGACGGGCTGCTTATCGGAACGAAGCCGGTAGCCACGTAAACTACAGCTTCAATTACGGCTATGGCTATGGCAGCCAGCTTCTGCACAGCCTGGAACCTGGATTTCTGCTGCATGTCATTCATGTCAATGTTCAGTATGCCTGAACCTGAGAGGAGCTGCAGCACTATGCTTGAAAGCACTATCGGCCCTATTCCGACAGTTATCAGGCTACCTATCTTTGCAGCAAATATTATGCTTATCAGCTGCAGTGCAGGCTGGGAAACGCTCTGTTGGTTTACGCCTACAGCATAGGTATTGTACAGCACAAAGTAAAGCAGTATGATTGCCCCAGTCCAATACATCTTTTCTCTTAGGGAGAGCGGATTTTTTGGGCCCTTTATCGAGGGTATGAATGGGGAGATTTTATCAATAAATGCGAGAGACACCACGCGAACACCAGAACTGCGACACTGCTTTGATTCACTTTATCTTAACTGTCATGCTGTAAGAGTTGCCTTTCGCCGCACTTATGCTGTCTTTGAACACTTCCACCCCTAAAGCAGAAGATAACACCCCTTCAACGAAGCGGCGCATAAGTTCTACGACGCCTTTCCTTGAACTCATTTGGTCAAAGCTTACTTTTACATTTGTTGGGCTTATCCTTTTAACACTTACTGCGCATGGGTATGCGGCCTTTATGACCTTTAGGACTGATTCTGTAGGGCTGCCGCTTTCCATTTTGGCTATCCTATGCCCTATCTCGGCCCCCATTGAGAAGGCAGCATCGCCAAGAGCGTTTATGTGCTCACCGGATACGCCAGAGGTAGCAAGCGCATAATACTCTCGCTTCAATTCGGGTGGCACTGCCTGCGCTTCCTGCAGTGCTCTGTAAACCATTTCTGATGATGCAGTACGCGGCTCTATGAGCCTGGAATCGGAAGTGACAAAATCGCAGTAATCCGCGCCGTCTGATGCACACATAGATTCGTTTACATTTACCAGCTGGCCCTTAGCTGCTGTAAGGAAACCAGATATCATCCCTGCCTCGAAAGTATGTGCTTTTGTGCTAATGTTGTGGGAGTCCTGGTGCACCCTTACCGATATGGAGAATGGAAATATTTTGTATGTGACTGCGCCGTAGCCTGCTTTCTCCATGAAATTGACAAGGTCAGGTATAGCTTCACCGTACCACGAGTATTGTTTCGCAGAACTTACCATGTTAAACAGTTTCCTTCCTATGCGAATGCCATGTTTGTAATCCATGTCGAGGGTATTGCTTGCCATTGCACTTATTGCAGATACGAGTTCCAAAGACAATCTGCTCACGCTGCGTGTCTGCGAGCCGGTAAGTATGCTGTATAGCATTGCATCGTCCAAATCACGTATGGCTGGGCCAGCTTGGCGTGAATATTGCGCGTTAGTCCGCCAGGCTATTTTTGCGATTTTACCATGGCTTTTCGGCTTATGGTGTGCCGCGGACCGCTTTTCCTTCGCCTTCGCTTTCGTTTTTACCCCTGCCATTGGATCGCCTGTCTATTTGACATTTCTGATTTGAGAGTCTATTAAGATAGTATATCGATATTGCAATATTTATAATTATAAGGACCATGAATATCGGAGTAGCATTTTCTGTCAGAAGCACATCAATCGGGAATGCAGCGCTGCCAAAGCCGAACAGTGCTATAACGGAAACAAGGATAGGGGCATGACATCCGCATCCTCCAACTAAGCTGCCAACAAAAGTAGTAGCAGTTCCGGCAGTGCTGCCTGCCCCTTTTGCATGGTTGTTTCTCGTGTTTCCTATGGAATATATCCCGATAGTCAAGCTTATGGATGCCGTGATAGAAAGCAGGTAGAGTATATACATCGGCACACTTACTATTAGCGTACCGTAATTCTGATAGCGCAGCAGAAAAGAGATGAAAAGAAAATATGCTATTGCAGCGACTAGGTTTATTGCCAGGTACTTTGGAGTGTAAATTCTCTTAAGCATGCTGCCTATCTTCATTTTATATACCCAGTTTTCCCTCTATTGCGGTTATAGTGTTAGAATTGCATATCGATGGCATGCTACCATTAAGTGATGCACACACCTGAGCGACATAGACGTCTGCAGCAGCATACTCTGCATACGCGAACTGATCATTAAATGATTTGAGCTGGTTGAAAACCTGCTGGTGCGTCATGTAAGTGAGCGGGAGCTTGGAAGAGGTTGGTGTTGTGTTGCCGAACACTATCCCATCGGCGCCAAGATTGAGTGAGGATCCCCAGAGGGTGAACGGGGTTCCTGTGAAGTTGTTGGTAGAATTCATGTACGCCATTGCCCCAGCGTATGTGGCGTTAGGTGCGCGCTGTATATAGTATATTAGTGGGTCGGAGATTGCAGGCAGCTGGAATCCTTGGGTTATATTAGAATCATAATCAGCAGATATGAAGTTGATGTAGCTGCTCGAATAGTAGTTGCCGTACCCAACCCCTGGCGCGGTATAATTATCATGCGTCCAGTAAAGCGTTGGAATGTCCCCGTCACCGAAACTGCTGTAGCCTATGAATAATTTGCTGAAGTTGCCGAAGCGCGAGAGCGCGAGGGCCATTGCCCATCTGTTCTCGCCGCAATATATGCATGATATGGCACCTATGTATATTACGCTCTGTTTCCCGCCTATCACATATGGCTTTACCTGCGGGTTCTTTGAAAGCATTACTGGATCTGACAGTGTGCCATTAAGTAGCATGTTGCCTGCGGTGATGAAATTGGATTCTGAAGCATTGTTTATCACTGAAAGCTCCGATGCTGAAAGAGGAGTGCCTATGCCGCTCGTAGTTTGGCCGAACTTAGGGCCGATGTTTACATTAGTGTAGATGTTGTATATCAGTAGCAGCGCCAGAGCGACAGCCAGCACAATTGTGCTGTATTTGTATGGGTTTGACATTGTATATCACTTATCACTATTCATGTAGTTTAATATGTGTTAATATTTATGTTTTTAATGCGTTTAAGAGTATGCCTATTGTTAGCAGCGGTGCAGCCCTATGGCTATGAAAACTGTTATGGCTGATCAGACAAGTACGGTGCAGAGGGTGGAGCTAGCTGATGCTCACTGCCACCTCGACCTGTTTGAAGGAAATGATATTGCTATGGAAGCCTTAGGCTATGGGGTTAACATAATCGTTACTAACGGCGTTGACACGATGTCAAATATAAAAACGCTGTCGATTTCAGATGGGCGGCATGTATTCCCTGCGCTTGGGATAGATCCGCAGCATGCAGTATCGATGATGGATGATGAGGTGGAGTTTAACCTCAACATGATAAGGAGCAACAGCGACAGGATAGTTGCAATAGGTGAAGTGGGCCTTGACTATGTAATATCAGAAAGCCCGGCGCAGCTGACCAGGCAGCACAAGATCTTCGAGAAGATGATAGATATCGCTCTAGAGCTTGGAAAGCCGCTTTCGATTCATTCGCGAAGTGCAATAGGCGATGTGCTGGATATACTTGAAGAGAAGGGTGTAAAAAGTGCACATCTGCATTTCTTTGAGGGCGATGAGGAGCACGCTGCGCGTATAAATGAGCTTGGGTATATGGTATCGGTGCCCCCGCAAAAATCCGCTAAAAGGAGCAGGGCGCTGAAGATAATAGACCTTTCTAGTATAATGGCTGAGAGCGATTCTCCGGCTGCTGGCAGTAGCCCTAAAAGTGTCGAAGAGTCTATAAGGATAATTGCAGACATTAAAGGCATGGGATACGATGAGGCTGCTGCGTTGACTACGGCCAACACTAAGAGGTTCTTCAAGATAGGAGGTACAATAGGTATTAGAAAGATATAGGGGCCCGTAGCTCAGCTTGGACAGAGCAGCAGCCTTCTAAGCTGACGGTCGCGGGTTCAAATCCCGCCGGGCCCGCATAAAAAATTGTTACAAGGCATCCCTGTCTATCCTGCCTAATATCGGAAATGGATGGTGTGCTGCTGTTTCGGTTTTGGCAGGTGTCACTCGTAGTCGATTTTTACTTTCCCGCCACGTTTCTTCTGCTTCTCTATGCGCGCATTTGCAAATTCTGCCTCCAGATCTTCATGAGTTTCAGCGTCCATCCACTCCTTTATATATGCGGCTATGTTCCTAAAAGGCTTTGAGAATCTGTCGGTAAGTATATAGGAATTGTTCTCGTGCTTTATGAGCCCGGTCATTACCGCAAAATCCAAGTACCTCTTCGCCGTAGCGATCGGTATATGCTGGGGTATGTCCTTCAAATGCAGCCCATTTCTCTTCTTTACCTCTGAGAGGATTGTGGCGAACCGGTATGCTTCAGTTTCGTTATCGAAGAATATTTTCGCGATCTCCTTTACATTAACCGACTTAACCTTTTCCTTGAACGGAGCATCTTCGAATTCCCAGTATCTGATTGCCAATATATCACCGATTTTAAGCTGACATATTCAAAATATAAATTTATGACGTTGGTTTCATGCCGATGGAAGGCTATATGACAAATGCTGCGTGCATTTGGCATTCATGGTGATGATATTTTAAAGTTAATATAGGATTACGAATTTTGTTTGTATCGCACTTCTCGAATCATTGCGCGACGAATAGTCATGCCTCACTTTTTGATTATAAATGTTACCGTGTCGCCCTCCATCAATCTGTGTGCGATGCCAACTCTCTGCCTCCTGAATTTTGCGCTCGGGCCAGTAACATAAGCGCACTTCAGCTCGTCAAATATCTCGGTATGAAGTTTCGCTGCGGCATCCCCCACTGTGGCACCCTTGTCCAATATAAATGGGACTGGCATTTCATCCTTGTCTTTCGGCTGGAAATATACTGAGATTATGTCAAGATTTTCGTATATGGCAGCTTTAAGCCTGTCGATGTTAATGTTTTCCGTTACGCTTATCGGGATGACTGGTATGCCATGGTTCTGTGAAATGCGTGATGCTATCTCGGCATAATTGCCGCGCGTGTCTATCTTGTTGAGTGCTATTATTGCATTCGCGTACATAGCCCTGTTTGATATGATTTCTATCAGCTCCTCCTCATCAAGTTCGCTACCTATGCTTACAATTGCATTGTGCACCCCGAGACCTTTTAGCACCGCTTCTATGTGCTGCTTGCTTATGGACGACTCATTCTTCTCGACCTTTATCCCGCCACTCTGCTTGGAATTCACTATCACGCTTGGCCTCTTCCGGTTCAGGCGTATGCCCATTCTTCCTATCTCATCGAGGATTATATCCAGGTCTTCAATCTTGTTGATGTCTAATACTATTAGCATGAGATCCACACCCTTCGCTGCGGATATAACTGTCCTTCCGCCCCCAGAACCGAGATGCGCTTCTTCTATTATCCCAGGCATGTCAAGTATCTGTATGTGGGCATTCTTGTACACCATAGTCCCTGGTATAATTGTGGTGGTTGTGAATTCGTAGGCGGCTATCTTCGAACTGGTATTTGCAAGGGCGTTGAGTAGAGACGATTTCCCCGCGCTGGGAAACCCCATTAGCGCGACCGTCCTGTCCCCAGTTCTCTTTACGAAAAATCCCTGCCCATGCTTTCTTTGTGTTGCCCTTGTCAGTTCTTCCTTTGCTTTGGCTATTCTTGACATTAGGTATTTCAGTCCCTTCTCTGTAGCCTTATTCTTGGTTATCTTACGGCGTTCTTTCTCCATCTCATCGATTTTGTCCTCGATATTGGATGCGGTCGTAGGTGCCAAGATATCACTTCCATATTTTGTTATCTTAGTAAATCTTCATATATGAAGATAAACATGTTTTATATTAATCGCGCACGCGATGCATATGTATTTAAATAATTTCTATTACGTTAGAAAATCGATATAAAAGTGAATAAAATGGCAGCAAAGAAAAAGGCAAAGAAGACTAAGAAGGCAAAGGCCAAAAAGTCTTCTAAGAAGAGGAAGAGATAACTTGGGTGGCTTTTTTCCACCCATTTTTAATATTGTTGTTTTTCTCTTCCTGCTTTCTTTTTATTTGCCACGATTTTATCTCGTTAAACTCCGAACTTTGCAAACCTCTTCTTGAAGCTTCTGTCATTCTTGAACGTATTGAAAAGCTTCTTCATCTTATTGAATTGCGATATCAGCATGTGCACGTCGTGCTCGGTAGTACCGCTGCCTGCTGCTATTCTTTTTATCCTTTCTGGGTTGTGAAGCAGCTTCTCGTCCTTCCTCTCATTCTGTGTCATCGACGATATTATCACCTTGAACTTATTTAGGCGATCCTCACCCTGATCAAGCATCTCCTTTGGGATGTCTGGCGCACCCATCATGCCGAAAACGTTCCTAAGCGGGCCCATATGGCCCATCGCCTTTAGCTGGGTGTAAAATGTTTCAAAATTCAGCTCTTCCGCTTGCATATCCTCTGGATTTATGTTCGCTTCCGCCACTGCCTTGTTGACTTTATCAAGGAGAGAAGCTATATCTGGTATTCCGAGAAGCGAGCCGATGAACTTCTGCGAGTCGAAGGGCTCTATATTGCCCATCTTTTCTCCTGTGCCTATGAACATCACATGGGCTTTCGCAGCGTTAGCAGCACTTATCGCCCCGCCGCCTTTTCCAGATCCGTCCATCCTTGTTACTACTACTCCATTTATCTTCACTGCAGAGTCAAATTCTCTGGCCTGCCTCCCAGCTGTCTGGCCGGTATCTGCACCGACCACGAGCACCTTCTCGTCTGCATTAAACTCATTCGCCACCCTTTTTAGCTCGCCGATCAGGTCATCATCAAGCGCGTTCCTACCACTGGTGTCACATATCACGACATTCTTCCCTTTTAGCGGATGGATTGAGGCTTTGAGTACCTTTACCGGGTCCTTCTCGCCCTTTATGCCGAAGAACGTTACGCTAGCTTGAGCAGCGAGCGTTTCGAGCTGCTCATATGCAGCAGGCCTTGTGACATCGCAGCATATCACTGCTGCACTCATGCCCCTATCCTGATAATATTTTGCTATCTTGACCGCAGTGGTTGTTTTCCCTGAGCCGTAGAGACCCATTAGAAGTATGCGCTTGCTTTTCATTTCTGGAATGTAAGTTGAGCCCATCAGGTCTACGAGCTTGTTATACACTATGTCAGTTATGTAGTCCTTGGGCGTTATCCCTGTTGGAGGCCTGCTTTTCAGAGCAGCAGCCTCGATATCTTTTGATATCTGGAATACTAAGCTTACTTCTACATCGGCGCTAAGAAGGCTCTTCTGCAGCTCTTTAGTGAACTCTTTTACAGTCTTGGCGTCTATTATAGTTGCCCTTGAGAGCTTCGCTATGGCCTGCCTGAGGCCTTCGCCCAAATCCATAAGCAATCACTGTTGAAGCTAAACGTTCAAAATTAGCGTTTTGCGTATATATAGTTAAAATACTAAAATATAAAATTCTTCTATGGGCTAAGCCTTTCTATTGGTGCTTGATTGAAGCTCGTAATGACGCAGTCAAACCTGACGCTCAGGGGAGGCGCAGAGAGAGTACTGCTGAAAATTGCACAGCACTACGATGCGGTAATATATACAATAGAATATGACAAGAAGAACACTTTCGAGGAATTTGAGGATCTGGATATCAGGGTCATTGGCGGCCGCAGCAGCTTGCTGCCTTACAATAGGGCATTTCAGGGGCTCAGTTACGGGATTGGATTCTACAAACTCAAAATAAAGGAGGACTATGACGTGATAAACGCGCAGGTAGCGCCAAGCCACTGGGTTAGAAGGAATAATGAGCGTGTGCTTTGGTACTGCCACACACCCATGAGAGAGATATATGATCTGTACAAGTATAGGCTATCGCTCAGGAAGCCATGGAACAGGCCCGTTTATGCTGCAGGTGCCATGGCTATGAGAATGATTGATAGGTCAGTAGTCAAGAATATAAAGCATATAATAGCCAACAGCACAAACACAAAGGCAAGGATAGAGAAGTATTATGGCAGAAAAGATGTAATTGCCCTGAATGGCGGCGTGGACAGTTCAAGGTATTCGAACAAGGGCGATGAGAAATACTTCTTGTACCCGTCGAGGTTTTCTCCGAACAAAAGGCAGGAATATGCGATACATGCATTCGAGAGGTTTAGGACCAGCAATCCAGGATACAGGCTTATTATGTGCGGATCTGTATCTAGGGATCCGATGTATCGCGATTATTACCACACTATAGAACGCATGGCCAAAAGCGTGCCGGATGTAGAACTAAAAACCGATGTTGAAGACAATGAGCTGGTAAGACTCTACAGCAATGCCACTGCTGTGCTATTCACTGCAATGGATGAGGACTACGGCCTAGTCCCTGTAGAGTCAATGGCGTCAGGCAAGCCGATAATAGCAGTGAGAGAGGGAGGTGTAAGAGAAACGGTTGTAGATGGAGTGACTGGATTCCTCGTAGACAGTCCCGATGAGATGGCCGAAAAGATGGGATACGTTGCGCAGAATCCTGATGAAGCAGAGCGTATGGGTAAGAGAGGCATTGATAGGGTAAAGAAGCACTATTCCTGGGAAGCATTCTTCCGCACTTTCGACAAAGAGCTGAAGAAGGCCATGAAGGATTAGCCTGGGTCACTTTTCAACAGATATTACATACTTGGCTATCGTTTTGGCGGCATAGTCGAGAACCTTCTTTATGTTCTCTTCTGAATTGGTGCCAGTGCATATCATCTTGCCATTCTTGAAAAGTATTATCACAGCCTTAGGGTTGTCTATCCTAAATATGGCGCCTGGAAACTGCTCGGGCTCATAGTCGACGGATTTCACCCCTTTGGAAAGCGCATACAGATCCACTGTGGCGTGCAGCTCTGCGTTGGCCACTATGTTCTGTATCTCTATTATCGGATGTATGTCAAGGCTACTGCCAGATGTCTTGCGCTCGGCCTTGGCCGGCTTAGCATTACCTTTTTTCGCCGTGCAATCTCCTCTTTAACCTAATAAACACAATATAAATATAAGTCTTGCCTTTATATAGCTGCAGGGTAGCCATACTATGGACGTAGTAGTGGTAGGCGCAGGTATAGTCGGGCTGAGCGCGGCCAGATTCATAGCTGAAAGAGGCATAGACGTGGATGTCTACGACTCAAAGAAGTCTGTCGAAGAGGGTGCACCGAAGGCTTCTGGAATAATATCAGTAAGAGGGCTTAAGAGCACAGGCATAGAGTATTCCGAAGCTGTAGTAAACCCGCTCAGCGGGGCAAGGCTGCATGCGGCAGGCTCGACACTTACAGTAAAGTCAAGCAAGGTCGAAGCGTATGTGGTAGACAGAGGCTTGCTAGTCAAGTCTGCCGAGAGGATGGCCAGGAAGGTAGGGGTTAAAATTCATCTGGGCGAGAGGCTTGGAAGGGAACGCATTTCTGAGATACAGGATTCAGGCAACACCATACTGATTGGAGCTGATGGTGCAGTATCAAATGTGGCAAGCGTGCTCGGATTCCCAAAGATAAGTGAGCGTGTGCTCACCTACAAGGCTGAAGCAGAGACTACAGAAGCCATAGACGATGATTTGGTAGACATATTCTTCTCGAAAAAGGTATCAAATGGGCTATTCGGATGGATAGTACCATATTCTGCAAATCACATTGAGATAGGGATAGGGGTAGGTGAGAAGCAGAGGATGACTAGTAGGAAGGCATTTGACATGCTTATCGATTCAGGAGCTATAAAAGGCATTGATAGAAGCAGAATTCACGATGGTTATGCAAGCATGATACCACTAAAGCAGAGGTCACGTACTGTAATAGGAAATACGGCACTTGTGGGAGATGCAGCAGGCCAGGTAAAGGCCACTACTGGCGGCGGGATAGTTTTTGGCGTTGGCTGCGCCAGGATACTTGCTGAATATGTCAGCAGGGCAGCTCGCAATGAAGGCAGGCTTGCAGAGTATGAAACAGCATGGAGGAAGATTTATGGCGCCGATTTGAAGATGCACAGCATCATACACAGGTACTATTCCTCTGTGGGAGATCCATACCTTGGCGCCACGTTCTCCATGATGAGACATCTTGGCTTCGAGAGGTTCTTCAGCAGGCATGGTGATATGGACAGGCCTATGCGCATGCTCAGAAGCTTTCTCACTTTCGGCTTGATAGACTGAGAGCCGGCAGGGTCATGGAGCACCAGGAGCCGGCCATGCACTGATTACCGAATTGCCTGCGAGCGAGGTAGCGTGCATCAGCGGCCCGGGAAATATTCCGAACGCAAATGTCACTACCAGCATGGTTATTACCACAACTGATACGATGTCTGCCATCCTCACCTTGCGCTCATACCGCCTTCCGGCATACATGGAGAGGATTACCCTGGCATAGTAGTACACCGATATCACGCTGTTTATTATGCCGAGGAATGCCAGGTAAAGCAGGTTGGCGCCTACTGCACTTGAGAACAGCAGGAACTTGCCTATGAAGCCGATCAGCGGCGGAACACCTATCATCGACAGCATGAATACCGTAAGGGAGAATGCGGCCAGCGGGTTCTTCGACCACACGCCAGAGTACTCGTTGACTGTCCTTATGTTTTTCCCATCAAGCCATATAATTACTGTGAATGCGCCTATTATCATGACCGCATGCGCGATCATGTAGAATATGCTGGAAGAGAGTCCGGCTGCGGTTGACGCTGATATTCCCACCAGTATGTAACCGGCCTGCGATATGGACGAATACGCCATCATCCTCTTGACATTGGTCTGCACAAGCGCGACCAGATTGCCGAAGAACATAGTTGCTACGGACAGCAGTACGAATATCGGCTGAAAAGCGTAACCGAAATATAATATCATGGAGAAGAATACTTCTATAAGCGCTACAAACGCAACCTTCTTGTTTATGCCAGCCAGCATGGCAGTTACGTGCCCTGGTGCGCCTTCGTAGACATCAGGCACCCAGAGGTTGAAAGGGAACGCAGCCGCCTCAGTCAGAAGCGCTGCTGCAAATAGCACAATTGCCAGTGGAAGTAGCACGCCAGTACTCGCCAATGGGCTCGCTTCC
This sequence comes from Candidatus Martarchaeota archaeon, assembly GCA_023473425.1. Taxonomy (GTDB): domain Archaea; phylum Micrarchaeota; class Micrarchaeia; order Micrarchaeales; family Micrarchaeaceae; genus JAMCYG01. The sequence goes on along the minus strand of JAMCYG010000016.1, from coordinate 9,876 downwards.
AGAGCAGCGCTTATCGAGAGCGTTGGATTGTAAACCGATACCAAGGCTATCGCAAACGCCAGCAGGGAGATTGCGAGCGCACTGAGCACGAAAAGCTTTATTGCGGCCTCTATATGCCTGCGGCCATGTGCAAGAATCATGAAAACTGTAGGTACACCCATGAGCTCTAGTCCTATGAGCAGGGTTATCAGAGAGTTGGCCATCACGACGAGGAGCATGCCTGTTATTGAGAGTCCGAAGAACAGGGAAAATGAGATGAAGTCAGCCGAGTATTCATAGGATAGAGCATCGATAGCTATTAGCAGGAATGCAAAAACTGCGGTCATAAGCTCTGAGAATGGGTAGAACCTGAATATCTGCAGCAGGGTGAAGCTGGCTTGGTATGCCAGAAGGAACAGGGAGAGTAGCGCGATTGTAACAAGAAGGGTTGCGCTTGTGTAAAACCACGCCTTCTTCCTTTTTGCGAAAAGGCCGGCAGTTGCACCTATTGGAATGAGCGCGATTAAGGCGATTATCACATATCCGATTGAAATGGAATACATTTTTGCACCATCATATTTTTACCAGACCGAGCAGCAGGAACGGAAACATGCCGAAGAGCAGTATAGACCCGACAAGCAGGGCGTAGCCGAATGCCTGACCATTGCTTGTGCGCGCCACTGCCACAGATTCCTTCTTAGTCGATAGGACAGACTTCTCTATGGCAAAGTACATATATGCGCCGAACAGCACTATAGCCAGCAGGGGCACCACACCGAGAATGCCGAAGGCAGAGTAGGCGCCTATGAATATCAGAAGGTCAGCGATGAATCCTGTAGTAAGAGGCAGCCCTGTCGCTGCAAATGTAGAAAGCAGGAATGAGTACGCAGCTGCCTTTGCGTTTGAGACCATTCCGGCAAGAGTCCTTATGTCACGAGTGCCAAAAACATGCACCATAGAGCCGGCAGCCAGGAACATGAGCGCTATTGTCAACCCATGAGCAAGCATAGCGTAGATGGCACCATAGGTTCCTATGACATTGAGTGAGCTGAGCCCTATTAGTATTATCCCCATTTCCATTATAGATGTGTAGGACATGACGCGCTTTATGTCCTTGTGGCTCATCATAAGGAATGCCGCATAAAATGCCGATATGCCTCCAAGAAGCGCTATATATTTCGCCAACTCTGCGCCTGCAGGCAGGATAGCGAACAGCAGAAATATGCCGAATGCACCGAACTTCGAGAGTATCGCTGAGAGAACCATCGATCCTTGCGTAGATGCCTCGGTATATGCATCAGGGAGCCAGAAGTGGAGTGGGAATATGCCCATATTTGTCAGGAACGCTACAGCGAGAAGCACGAACACTGTGATCTGCGACGCAACGGGAATAGACGCTGCGTGCGCAGCTATATATGCTATGTTGAACGAATGAACGGGCGTGCCGAAATAGATTGTTATTATGCCTAGAAGGAGGAATACGCTTGCGAACATCTCGTATATAAGGAACTTCATCGCGGCTGGGCCCCTCTGCGGCGAACCAAGCGAATATAGGAAGAAGAATGAGGAAACTACTCCTACGTCCCAGAATATGAAATATAAGAACAGGTTGCCGGAGAGGAAAAGCCCGGAAGCTGCCACCTGAAGCAGAAGTATGAGAGATGCCGCAAGCTTCTGAGACTGCCTCTCGTGGTTACCTGCTATTGAAGCGGCTATCAGCACTATGTATGACATTATGAGCAGCATGAATGAAGCGGGGCTAAGGCGCAGAGTGAACGAGATAGGTATGATAGATATGTAGCTGAATGACTCGGTTGCATTGATGGAAGAGAACACTGTAATATATATCAGGATAGCCATGGACACTGCGCTGGATATGGCGGCTGCCGCAAGACTGCGCTCTTTGTCAACAATCAGGGCTACGGCTAGAAACACGAACGGAAGGAACGTCACAAGCATAAGCGCGCCTTGCATTTGCATCATCCAACAACTACTTCACATAAAGCATTATGATTATAACCACGCCTAAGGCGAACGCGAGAAGGTACGTACTGGTCTGCCCGTTGACCATCCTCCTGAGAACAGCACCCATCTCAATGGCCGAGAGTGCAACGGCCCTGAAAATAGAGTACAGCACTGAGTCGAACCAGTATATGCCAGAGCCTATGGCTGCAAACGCGGCTGCAAACGCGGAGTACGCCCTGTTGACCAGAGGCGCGTTGTACACAGCGCGGCTTAGCAGCCTGTGAGTGTACAGAGCTGGCGCCCTGCGCCGTGAATACAACAGATAAGCGGCATACGCGCCTATAGCTATGAATGCCGTCTCCGCAGCAGCATCTGCTATGCCTATCGTAGGCGCTGCGCCAGTATATGCGCCGAATACATAGCCAGGCACGTAAGGCGATTGGGTCAATATTATAGGCAGGTAATAATAGGCCAGGGCAGAGGCGGCCGTAAGCGCAGAAAGTATTATCGATGGCGCGATCATGCTTTTTGGCAGCAGCTTGTAGGAGTTCCGCATGCGCGTTGTATCAGACTGTGGGGGGGAGCGCATCGGGATTATATACCAGCGGAATATGTAGAACCCTGTAACAAGCTCGATTGCCAACAGTACCATATATGCAATGAGATTCGTAGATGCAGCAGCGGATCCTATCGATGCCTTTGCGAAGAATCCTCCGAGAGGGAATATTCCGGCAATTGACACCACGCCGAACAGGGTTGCGACCAGCAAAGTCTTCTTCATCCTAGCGCCATAGATGCGAAATATGTCGTAGTTCTCGCTGTTTGTGCGCATAAGGGCGCCTGCATCCATGAACAGCAGCGCCTTGTAGAACGCCTGCACTATGAAGAGAAGAACCGCAGCGGCGAATGCACCGAGGCCGAGGGCAACGAACATCAGGCCCAGGTCCTCGATTGTTGAATATGCCAGTATCTTCTTTATGTGCCTCTCGGCTGCGGCGTTAGATGCCCCGAATGCTGCACTGATTAAGCCCACTATAAGTATCACAGGAAGCAAATGTGCATCCATGTAGAGCGTAAACAGCGATGCGATAAGAAATACGCCTGCTTTTACCATTGTGGAGGAGTGCAGGAATGCCGATACCGGAGTCGGCCCGGCCATTGCTGCAGGCAGCCACTCATGGAACGGGAACTGAGCAGACTTGGTGAACGCTGCAACCATGATCAGCAGCAATGGTATATACAGAGCATTGCTGGGATTGGATACTATCTGCCCTATGCTGAACGTGTGATAAGAATTCCATATCATTACTATGGCTATAAGCATCAGTATGTCCCCGAACAGCACTATAGTTATCGCCTTCCTCGCTGCAGGAGCTGCATCGGACTTTGCATACCAGAAGCCTATGAGAAGGTAGCTTGTTATTCCGAGCAGCTCCCAGCCTATGAACATTGTTATCAGGCTGCCAGCAATGGCGAACAGCATCATGCCGGAAGCGAACAGCCCCATCTCGAAGAAGAACCTGCCCTGCTCACTGTTCCTCTCCATGAATCCTATGGAATACGAAAATATCAAAGGGGTAATTATGCCAACGAGCCACAGCAGGAGCATGTTCAGCGGATATGTATATGTCGCTATATTGACAGTCAGGCTGCCTATGCTGAACCAATGCATGCTCTGCGCCGATACGGCATTCTGCGACACGGCATAAATAAATGCGAGAGACCCAAGACTCCCGATGAGTGACACATACTTCACTATAGTGCCGTGCCTGATGAGCAGCAGCGCTAGAATGGATGAGACGATCAGCGGCGCTATGACTAAAATTGCGAGCATGCTACCACTTCATATCCGAAAGCTTCTTCACATCCATGCCTGTATCAGCCCTCTGAAGGTATCTGTACACAGCAACAACTGCAATAACTTCTGACGCCATGACTGCCCACACTGCAAAAAGGAATATGCCTATATTAGAGCTGACGCCGTAGTAGTAGAAGGTGGTGGCTACAAGGGTGCTGGAGACTAGCATCAGCTCTATCGAGAATACCATTATGAGGAAATGCCTGCTTGCTATGAGGCCACTTAGCCCTACCGCAAAGACCTCGAGAGACAGTATCAAGAACAGAAGCATGCTCATCTCATTCCCCTCTTGCCTCAATCTTCTTGAACCTCTTGAACAATACTATCGATCCGATAGACACGCCGAACAGCATGAGCACTATAATATACAGCAGCCCTATGCTCGAAAGCATGGCCTCTATTCCAGTGGCTGAGAAGCTGTTCTTTGGAAGGCTGGAGAAGTTAGTACCGTATATCGAATAGTTAAGCACTGTAGTGAAGAGAAGAAGCATTGCTACGAACACCGAAACCCTTACGTGCTTGAATCCCACCCTTTGGGCAGTGGCCGTGCCCACTATTAAGTATGTAGCTATACCGCCTATCACTACGAAAGCCTGTATAACCGCCAACAGCGGCTGGCCAAGCACCAGGAACATGAGCGAGTTAAACAGAAAAACCATGGCCAGCGCGATGGTCGCATGCATGACACTTTTGAGCAGGTAAACTGACACGGCTGCAGCTAGCTCAAGAAAGGCGACTAACGCGAACACCCATAAGTACATTTAACCACACAAACTCTATTTGAGTCTATTCGAGCTCTTCCGGCCTCTTTATGAGATCGCGGCGATCATACACCTCATAGTCGGTCTGCTTTGTCAGTATCAAGCAGTCGGTAGGGCACACCTCTTCACACAGTGCGCAGAACAGGCACCTTTCCCAGTTTATCTCAGGCATCTTCTTCGTGCCCCTCTCTGTATCGGTGTCTACCATGGTTATTGTCTGGTTGGGGCATATCCTAGCGCATGCACCGCAGCTTATGCATGTCTTCATATCGAGCTTGTGCTTGCCGTTGTAGTTATCGGTCCTGCGCTCCTGTTGCTCAGGAAACTCTATAGTGGTCGGCTTGCGGAACGCCTGCTTTGCCACCTCAACCAGAGGGCTTATTACCTGTACAGCCATCTACCACACCATTAACGCTTACCTTACAAACAATAAAAATGTTATCAAGAGGTTCAGAATCGAAAGAGGCATCAGATAGTTCCATCCTGCCCTTATGAGCCTGTCGAGCCTCATCCTGAAGAATGTGCCCCTGAACGCTATTATTATTGCTGAGAGGAGCACCACCTTTATGGCCATCCACGCATATGGCGGCAGCGGGGCAGGGCCGAGCCAGCCGCCAAGGAATATCACAGAAATTACAAGCACGCCGAATAGCATTCGTGCGTAGTCCAGCAACAGGGCCAGTGCATAGTACGGCGGGCTGACATCAGTTAGCCAGCCAGATATCAGTTCGCTGTCTGCCTCCTTCAGGTCGAATGGTGGCCTTTCTAGCTCTGCAAGAAGCACTACGAAGAAAACAACGAAACCTATCGGCATTGCTACTATGTTCCACAGGTGTGTCTGCGAGCTCACTATGCTCATGAAATTGAGGCTGTGAGCCGACATGGCTGCTGCTACAACCACCAACATCAGCGGTATCTCGTAGCTTATCATTATTGCAACAGACCTCTGCGCGCTTATCGAGCCATACTTGTTGCCGCTAGTCCATCCGGCCAGGAACATTAGAATAGGGGAAATGGAAAGCAGCGCAAAGACCAGTATGACAGCGACGCTTGTGTCTATGCCTACGAACGATGGAGTGAATGGGGTGAACGCCAGCATCAATGCAAACGAGGCGAAAACGGCAGGCAGCACAAACGGGAATATGCGCCTATCAGCTTTGTCCGGCAGTATGTTCTCTTTTGACAGCAGCTTTATCAGGTCTGCAACGTTCTGCAGCAGGCCGAATTTCCCGAGATATGTAGGGCCGTGCCTCGACTGCATCCTGGCTATCACCTTTCTTTCGGCCCAGCCATACATTATGCCGAAAAGCGATATCATTATGGCCAGTATTATGCAGAAAACCGCGATGCCTATCAGCAATGACAGCGCTTCATTTGCCACACTGCTGCCAAGGTATGGATATAGGAGCCCATAAACTGAAGAAAAGTATGATTTAATTGCAATAGAGCTAATATCCATGCAGAGTCACCATGCTTCGAGTTTTTATTGTTTGTGATAGATTATTAATCATTGCATCGTTGGTGGAGTCATGATTAGCGATATTGCGCATAGGATCATTTTAGCCGGCACGTTCAGGGCACGGGTCAAGAGATCCGGAATGCTGCAGATGCTCACATTCACAGTAAAGAGAGTTGACATTGGGTCTGACCATTTCACCGAGCTCTACACCCATAGAACCATGGACATGTCAGAGATTCTCAGGCTTGCCGAGGAGACGGGCCTGCCTGTTGAGGCGGGCGGCCAGCGGGCGTTCCCTAAGGGACTAGGGATGAAGGATTTCATGAACCTGTGATGCTCGGTCTCTCCACAGCTTCATCCTGCTTCATCCTTGGAAGAAGTTCGTTATGTTAAGGCTGCCGTGGAGGGTGTAGGTTGAGCCACCGTACGTGTATCCAGTAGTGAGATTGTATATATCGAACGCGCTGAAAACAGGTACCGGTATGGTAGTGCACCCCACTGTGACATTCTTTGATGCGCCTGGCAGTATGGTCTCATTCAGTTTCTCAGCAGTACCGTTTATGTACATGGAGCAGGCTATGCTGTCAAGCTTCACTGATGAACTCATCCCATTCTTTATAGATATGCTGGCAGTATTAGTGGAGAAGTTGAAGCCGTTTACTGAGCACCCTATCGAGTTGCTGCCAAGGCTGCACGTGTTCTTGAATGCGCTTGACCATGGAGCGGAAGGTCCTAAGGTGTTGGCTGTAGAGTTGAACAGAGATATGGCGCTATAGTGCGCAGAAAGCAGATTTGTCTGGTTGACTATCGAATACAGTGTCAGGGTATAATTTGGCAGCACCTCTGTGGTGTTGAGCATGTTGAAGCCGGACGCTATGCTGTTTGAGACGGGCAATATTATTGAGGAGCAGGCATTGACAGAATTTGAGGAATATACCAGGCCGAGGCAGTTCAGTTTTAGTGCGCTGACATTCAGCCTGTTGTGCCTTGTGACCACGGATATGAAGGTGCCAAAGCCATTCTGGTAGAAGTTGGCAAGGCGGGTCGTATTGTTAGGGCCTGCAGTTACAGCTTCGCCAAGGCCTGTCGAATTCTTGTATACTAGGCTTTCAGTGTAATTGTAAACGTGGCTTGCATTTAGTGATGCCACAAGGCTCGTGTTGAAGTCGTTCTTGTACGTGGCATTTATGTTAGAGCACGCGTTAGCTGCAACAGTGTTGCCCGGATTGCCGTATTCCAGCAGCCTGGTCCAGCCCGATTGATAGAAGGCGCAGGTTAGTGTTCCGTTATTGCTGTAGTAATACATCATGCCGTTGCCCTTCTTTATCGCATTGGCCTTTATGTGGTATGCGCCGAGTGAGTAGTTAACCCAGAATGGCGAGAGGCTGCCCTGCATCCAGACCGAGCTTATTGTGGTTCCGTTCTTATACGAGACCGTAGCGCCGCTCATGTCATTTATTATCGATGCGAGCTCTCCTAGGTACATATTGTTGGAGAATATGCTAGTCAGATTGTTCAGGCCAAAGCTCTGTGCTATGGCCACAGCAGCATAGATGCCTCTCTGGGAGAATGCGAAGAAATTATTGGATGAAGCAGTCCCGTTAGGCATAGGAGTGTAGAAGTTTGGAGATATAGGGATATTGACATGAATTCCGGATATGGTTGCAGTTGCGTGCTGCCTGTCGCTTATCTTGGTTATCATACCGGGATCTGCTACAGCTTTGAATGTGTAGTTTCCAGGATTCCCGAATGTGTATGTTATGTTGAGGTTAGCGCTCTCGTGCGGCGGAACTGTAACATTGTAAAAGTGCGTCTCATTGTCGTTGACGTAGAATCCAAGGGGCATATCCTTTATCTGCGAGGAACCAGTATTAGTGACGTTGACCCTGAACACTGTAACATTGAATGGGTATATGCTGTTAGGCATGTAAGCAGACATTGATACTACAACGCTGTATGCAGGGTTTATCAGGTTTCTTGCCACGAAGAACACTGCCGCAAGGACCACTACTGCTATTACCACATAGACTAGTATGTTAGTTCTATTGAATCTCATTGAAATCACGTTACGCTGCACTGCGCGCAGTTACCTACCTTTCAGCTCTCTCATGGCAACGGCGATCTTCTCTTTTATTGGATCTACCTCGCGCATGAAATAGCTGTCGAGCCATGCGCGTTCGTCATACCTATCCCCCACAGTGGGCTGAGAGAAGTAATACTTGCCCTTAGAGTTATTTAATATGTTGCTTTTTTTGAGCTGAAGTAGATGGTATCTAAGCGTCTTCTCGTTCATAGGCTCCCACGCCTCGCCTATATATTCTAGCATGTCCTTTACGTTTGGATCCTCCTTTTTATTAAACTGGAAGTAGAGCATTGTATCCAGCACCGCGATAACGCCATACCTCGACTCACCAGGATTTATAACGCCTAGCGCAAGGGCGAGCCATCTGACGAGCGACCTTCTTGTCTCGGTAACTTCTTTCGTCAGGCGCATGTTCCTAAGGGTTATGCTCCTCTCTATAAGTTTCGATTCGTTTATCGGCATGCCGCTCCCTGGAATCCCTATAAGCTTTTATGTTCATTTATACATGGCATCTATAAATAAATTGCTAATCATTGGCGTGATATTATGGTCGATATCAACGTGGACGTGGATCCTCCTGTTATGAAGGCATTTGCCAGAAATGAGGCTTCAGTTTCTCTCTCTTTCAAGAATGATAGCGATGCGCTTTACTGGTGCGAGTGCGAAGTCAAGGTTGCACCACCTCTTACGCTCGCGCGTGGGCGGGACCTCAAGAACGGCCTGACCAAAGTAGGCATAATCAAGCCAAATGGCAGCGCAGAGAAGAAAATAAAGGTTTATACCTCTGGAAACAGCTTCCCAGACACATATGAAGTCAATGTGACTGCATTCCTGTACGATGAAACAGGCAGCATAGCGCAGAGGGTGGACCATAAGTTCGGAATAGAATGCAGGGAATCTCAGCTCCAGGGGGAGCAGTAGACAGATAAGCCGCGATTACCCTATACTCTCGTATATTTCAGCCGCACCCCTTACTACTATGAAGGCTGCCAGCAGCCCGATGAGCACGTATCCTACAAGCAGCGAATATCCGGAAACATATACCAGCACTAGATATGAGAATGTGACAAGTTTGAGAACGTTGATTGCGAACCTGCTTGCGTTAGAGCTGTAGAGCCATGACGCTGCGCGCGTCTTCATCTTGGACGAAGTGCCCCTCGCACCCATAAGTGCATCGGCAAAGGAGTGCCTTATAACTATGATTATAAGTACTGCCAGAGGGACTATACCCGTATAAGTGAACACTATCCACAATAGGTACTCAATTATCCTATCGCCGGCTATGTCCATCCTGGGACCATGCTTCGCAGTCTTTGATATGCCCTGCTTATACTTCTTCACCAGAGCCTTCATATTAGGATTTCCAAGCGCGGCACTTGTATATTCTATAAATCCTATCCTGCCACCGCTTGAAGACCATACGGCCACCATGCCGTCAACTGCATCGAGCACGGTGACAAGTATTATTAGCAGTATTGTCACAATAGGGTTGAACTTCACTAGGATGAGGTAGACTATCGCAACTATTATTGGCAGCCTTGATAGGGTGACTGCATCAGCGCCTCTCATTAGAACACTATCTTAGTAATCTATGGCAAACTATAAAATATTATGACAGAAATACTTTACACATGCCAGGGTGGCAGAATCTGGTAACGCGCCGGTCTTGAAGTTTTGCCTCAAGAGCTGATTAGTGATGCAAAAATGGCGCACAGGTAAACCGGTGCCCGCAAGGGCTTTAGGGTTCAAATCCCTACCCTGGCGCATGTCA
>JAMCYG010000025.1 GCA_023473425.1 Candidatus Martarchaeota archaeon | reverse complement strand
TTAGACTTTCTCAAGGTGCAGGGCCGGGATGACTAGCTCCTTTACGGTCCTGAACTGCCTTATTTCAACAACATATGCCATTCCGCGGCGGTCGATTATCTTGCCTACTCTGCCCCTGTACCTTGGGTGAGGTGCATCCCTGTTGTTGCTCTTTGGGACTATGGCGACGGTGTCGCCAATCTCGAAAGATTTTATGTGATGGTTGACGCTGAGCTTCGAAGGCTTGAAGTGCCTTGCAATGTTTCTAGTGCGGCCGGAGAACTGACCTTTTGAATTGTTAGACATGATATTCACTTCACTCTCTGCACTCTCTGCACTCTCTGCTGCTGACTTCCTGAAAGAGCCGAAAAAGCAATAATTATAAGCACAGTAAGCTATTTATAGCTTAATAATGATATTTGTGTGGTGTATTGGAAATGCCAAGTGGCGGGTCTAGTTCTTCAGCGAAGCACAGCAAGCTGGTTACGCTTAAACCTACATATAAGGTTGTAAATATTGTTGCAAGCGCATCTCTCGGCGTTGATCTTGATTTAATGGGACTGGCAAAGCTCTCGCACGACATAGACTACGAGCCAGAACAGTTCCCAGGTGCAATATTCAAGGTCCACGAACCGAAATCAGCCATGCTGCTCTTCAAGAACGGCAAGATAATATGCACAGGAGCAAGGACCAAAATCGACGTCAAGAGAGCGGTCGATCAAGTCGTAGAGCTGGTTAAGAAGTACAAGGTAAGCTCAACAAAGAAGTAACGCTCTTGTATAATCTCGTTTTTCGCGCTATGCCGCGGCGACAGATGGTTTAATTAGCGTTAGCTTCACTTTTTATTTTCTGCAGGTGGCGGCATGACAGATTTGCCAGAAGGGCCGAGATGGCGGCGCAAGGATTGGTGGATGTACACCGTAGTGCCATACCAGATGGCTTACGGGCCAATCTCGACTATAATAGCGCTTTACATACTCTTCCTTCACGGCACCGTAATAGACGTGGCTTATGCGTCAGCATTAGGGTATGCCATATCCATACCCGCATCAGTGTTCTGGGGCATGGCCATAGATACATACAACAAGCGGCGCAGCTTCGTGATAATTTCTTTCGCAGGGCTGGCACTATCGATGCTCGCACTTTTCATGGTGCGCAACCTTATAGGAGCCATACTCCTATATGGATTTATATCATTCATCGTCGTGGCAAATTCTGCACCGTTCAGCTTGCTCATAATGGATGGTGCAGAGAAGGGAAGGTGGGCAGAGGGTTTTGCAAAGCTGCAGATGCTTTCCAGCCTTGGCGGGACGCTCGGGTTAGTTTTTGCATTCGCCATCGCCGGATTCGTGCCGATAGACACGCTCATACTCCTGATGGTGCCATTCTGCATTTTAGCCATAGGCATGTCGTTCCTTATAACAGAGGAGCGTACGCTGGCGGTCCGCACTGCGCTGCTGTCTGCGCCAAAGGCTCTCGCCATGCGTATATTTGCGCATCCGCTGGTACTCGGCAGGATGCCGTCTGCCAAAACGTTCATAAATTTCTTTGCCGGGCTCGTGCCTTCCAGGATAGGTAAGAACTACCTCGGCATGTTTTATCTTGCCAGCGCAGTATTCTCATTCGGCGGCGTGCTGTTCAACACATCATATCCCGCAGGGCTTAAGGAGTTCGGCATGCAGAACTTCACGATATTTGGCATAGTGCTTGCCGGCTACATACTGCAGACTGTCGTTTTCGGGATGTCAGGCAAGATTGTAGAGAGCAGGGAAAAGACAGGCACTGCTGCAGAGTCGCTAGCGATGAGATCTGCAGCGTATTTCCTTATAGCAATACTCTTCGTGGCATTTGGTAGGACCACCAGCGCTGTGCTCAACGCAATCATATATTCGATAGGGGCTGGGCTTGCATATGCGGTATTCTACACTGTGTCTAATGTGATGCTGTTTGAGGCGATAGGAAACGCGAAAAGAGGGATGAAGATAGGCATATACAGTAGCATGATAGGCCTGGGCGCCATACTTGGCGCGCTGATGTCTGGATATGCATCCTTTTATGTGGGATACTGGTTCACCTTCTTCCTAGCGGGTGTCACAACAGTGTTGACTGCAGTAATGTTCCACAGACTAAAGGGCATGAGTGCCTAAGTATTTTGGAGCAATCTGGCATGAATAAAGTTTTTATTCCTTTTCATCACTATCATACCAAGGGCACTGCCCTGCTGGAATTGCGCGTATGTTCACCGATAAAAAGATCATACACCTGGGGTATTCGGGTGCTGGATATGATCCTTCTCCTGCCGTAATGGACGCCATTATGGAGTCTCTATCTAAGATCAATTCTTATCCATATGAAGGCTATGATGAGCTCGAAGGGCTAATAGCCGAGTACTGCAATGTCGGCAGAAAGAATGTGATGGTCACCAACGGAGGCGACGAGGCGATAGGGATTATCACAGCCTTGTACGGCTCACGGGTCCTCATCCCTGCACCGACCTACGGCGAATACGCGTACCTCGCAAGGAGCAGAGGTGCTGAGATAAGGTTCAGCAACAGCATGCACGGCGACACCTATGAAGTGTCCTTCTCCGATGAGGAACTCGGATGGGCAAGCTTGGTATGGATCTGCAACCCAAACAACCCGACTGGCACAATAGTTCCAAGGGCCACGATAACAAGAGTGCTTGAGAATACTAAAGCTACTGTCGTAGTTGACGAGGCATATTACGAATTTTCAGGAACGAGCGTAGCGGATCTCGTAGGCAGCCATGATAACCTTATAATCCTGCGCACCTTTTCGAAAGGGTTTGGCATCGCAGGCCTACGGCTGGGTTATATTCTGGCTAGCAGCGAGGTAATCAATAGGATAAGGAATGCAAAGCAGGAGTTCAATGTCAGCAGGGTGGCGAGGGCTGCAGGCATCGCAGCGATGAAGAGCAGAAGCTATTATTCAGAAAGAGTCGAGGAAGCGAAGAGGGTACGGGACGATTTCGAAAGGCACTGCAATTCTATAGGCATCACTGCATTCAAATCAAACGCCGGATTTGTATTCGTAAAGTTCAGGGACATGGGCGAGATGGAGTACGTGCATTCTACCTTGATGAGCAATGGTCTTGTGACGTTCGGACCATCGGACTCTGAGTTCTCAGGACTTAGCGGCCCGTATGTCAGAATAGCGCTTGGGAGCAAGAATGATATGGAAAGGGCGAAGTCCGAAATCTCAAAGGCAGTTGCAGATTACTGGGCGGAGAAGGGTAGAAGCCCAGAGAATAAGATGCAGCTGCAGGAGCCTCCCGAAGCTGAGGGATAAGCATAGCAATTCTGCAGCCTAATTGATTGCGCGGAGCTTGCACTGATTCATAGCTCGCACGATAAATTAATAGCTCATTACTAACTATACTATTGTAAAGGTGAGGGTGGATGGTGAAACACGAGGATAAGATAAGGGACATGCTGAAAGAGCTTGAGGGCCGCATGAGCAAGCTTGACAGGCTAATGAAGGAAGGGCTCCCAGAGCACGTAGACAAGAAGAAACTTGAGGAAGCGTATGACAGCATAAGGCAATACTCGCTGAAGTTCTCAAAAAAGAGGTAGCATCTAGTTGTTCAAGGCTCGTATGCACTCCGCAGAACTTGCAGCGAATTCCCTTGCCTTATATTTATAGCGCCCGTTAGAGGCGAATCTCACACTCATTTTTAAACTTTTCCATACAAGTTTATATATTAATGGTGAAATAATGGCAGGAAATTGGGGTAAATTGGTTCCATACTGGTTCCTATTGTTTACAATAGGATTCGCATGGTTCGTACTTGCGCCGCTGGTTCCGCTCCTTATAAAATCTATGGGAGTTGGTGAGGCGTCAATACTGCTGCTTGTGAGCGTATACGGCTACACGATGGTCGTGCTAGGCTTGCTGGCAGGCTGGATATCAGCCAAGTTTACGGTTAAGGCCGCACTGTACACCTCTGCGATTCTTTCCGTAATAGGATTGATAGGCAGGGGGCTGTTTGCCAGCAACTATGCCGGGTTCCTGGTGTTCCAGATAATAGCTGCAGCCGCATATCCGTTGGCCATGGCGCCTGTTGGTGCAGTAGCTGACTCGCTGATGAAAGAGCGTGCACACTCTGTTGTCGGTATAAGCGTCGGAATATTGTTCCTCGGCCTCGGCGTCGGTGCTCTTCTGGGTCCGTACGTGACTAGCGGCTTCGGCCTCTCCGGCACCCTGTGGACAACTGCCATACTCGCAATACTTGCTGCCATATGGATAGCTTTCGGCATAAACGGCTACCCGACGAACTACAAGGGCAGGTCACTGCACGGTGTGTTCAAGCCAGGCATGATAAAGAACTGGTGGGTTGCCTTCGCCATAAGCTCGATGGCTGTAATGTTCGGCGGGATAGCATCGACTATGCTGCTGCACTTCAACATAGCCAACGCGATAGCAATCGGCGGACTTCTGGGAGGCCTTGCATTCATAGGCTCGGCTCTTGGATCAATAATACTGCCGCCGATATTCGAGCAGTACAAGCGCATCCGTGAGGGCCTTATCATAACAGCATTGCTCTCATTGATCTTCGTGATGACGCTCTCGTACTCAATCGGATTCGCGCCAAGCATTGCAGTGCTAGTGCTAGCGTTCTTCCTATTCGGGTTCTTTGGAAACGCATATTATGTCATGGCCATGTCGACCACGACAAACTATGTGTCCAACCCCGGGCAGTCGGGCTTCGCCACATCGATGTATAGCGTCATTGGCAACATAGGCGTTGCATTCGTGCCGGTATTCCTGGGCCCTGAATTCTCCGTAGACGCAACCATAGCGGTGATAATCGTCTTCGTGATAGAATTCATAGCCTTCATACTGTCGCCGATGCTGAAGGCAAAGCCAGACCGCACAACGACTAATAGAGGCAGGCCAAGGAAAAGGAAGTAAAGCTGACTTTCTTCTTCCTTTTATTTTTTATTCGCTCTTTTTTCCTTTTTGCTGTTTCTTAGCCTGAGCGCGGAGTCTATCGCGCCCAGCATCTCCCTCTCTGGGGCTTCCACGCCGGTGAACAGCTTGAAGGCCACCACTCCTTGGTATAGAAGAAGGTCCTTGCCAGTCACGACCTTGCAGCCTGACGCCCTGGCGTCCCTGACTAGCCTGTTCTCGAGCGGGACATAGTTGGCATCGAACACCACCATGCCTTTCTTGAGGAGGCGCTTCGGCACAGGCGTTGCAGAAGCATTCTCTAGCGTGATGTTTGTGGCGTTGGCAACAATATCAGCACTGCCTAGTGCGAGCTCAAGATTGGTGTCATCGAGCTTAAGCGCTCTTATGCCGCTATAGCCGAGCTCTTCTGCATCTTTTTTTACCTCAAGAGCCTTCGAAAGGTGCCTGTTCAGTATCGTTATGCTCGGGTTGCTTACGCTCTCTAGTATCTCGAATACGAATGCTCTTGCCGCGCCTCCTGCACCTAGCACAACAAATTTCTTCCCTTTCGTCACAGTGACCTTTTTTATTGCTTTGATGAACCCTGGCGCGTCGGTGTTGTAGCCGGTGAGCACACCGTTGCGATTTATCACTGTGTTGACTGCGCCGATCGCCTTCGCCTTTGGGTCTATTCTATCAATGTAATTCATGACTTCGATCTTGTGTGGGCTAGTCAGGGTCATGCCCTTCATGCCTGTGCCGCGCATCATGTCGATCATAGGCTTCAGAGATTCAGGAGGCACATCGAATGCCAGGAATACAGCATCCATGCCGAGCTTCCTGAACGCTGCATTGTGCATGGCAGGCGAGAGCGAATGGCGCGCCGGCATACCTATTATACAAAAAAGGTCAGTCAGGTTGCCGCTCATGCGTTTTGAATATCTAACGCCTGTCGGAGTGGTGCCGCTCCTTTCCGCAATATTGATGCCTGTCATATTATAGCGCCCTGCTTCTTCAATCTCGACTGCAGCTGCCTTATCGGGACGTTTTTGATGCTAGTCAGCTTATTTCCTATAGCTATGGCAGCAGCTGCTGAAGCCGCGTGCCCCATCGCCATTGCCGTACCGGTAACCCTTGCACTGGCCTGGGCATCGAACTCCGCGCTCAGGCATCTGCCTATCGCAAAGAGGTTCTTCGCACCCTTGACCACTATGGCGCCGTATGGTATGTGGTACCATGAGCTGTCGCCGCCATTTAGGTGCACGTATACGACGCCCTTCTTCGGATCGTGTATCTCCAATGGGTGCCCGCAGCGCGCTATAGCGTCATCAAACCTCCTGTTGCCGAGAACGTCCTCACGCTTTAGCACGTACTCGCCTATGGCGCGCCTTGTCTCCCTAAGCCCTATAGACGGCGCAGAATCCATAAGATATGCACTCTCGAACCCGTGCAGGTATTTCTTCAGGAACTTGATTGAGGATTCTATCTGCTTCCTTGCATTCTCCACGGCAGCTGCAAGCACTTTGCCGTCGGCAAAATCGACTATCTGAACATGAGTGGCATTGCATACGAACTCGCCGTCCTTGCTTGTGTTAAACATGAACTCCGAATTGGACGTCGGGAGGTACAGCTCGTGCTCGCTTTTAGCCTTTCCTATAAGCTTGTCGGTGAGCCTGATGCGCGTCAGCTTGCCAAAATCATCCACTACTACCGTAACGAGGTCATTGTGCGCCATCGAGAATAAGACTAGGGCGTCTGAATTAACATTTGCTATACGGAATGGAATGGTGGCTTCCTGGTGCCATCCTTCGCCCTCCTTCCCAGATACGGTATTAAATCCAGCAGCGTAAACAAGATCAGCGTCGCCAGATGAGTCTATGAACATCTTTGCACTTATCTTCTTGATACCCGCTTTGCCAGTTATCTCAATGGACTTGACCCTGCCGGATTCCACCTTTGCTCCAGATACAAGAGAATTAAAATACACGTCGACTCCCAGCTTTTTGAGCAGCTCGCCCAGGGAGATTTTCATCTCATCAGGCCTGAACGGGATGAAATTACCCACATGCCCCTTGGTGCCGTTATAGCGGATGAGGTTCTCGACAACTTCATCAGCTACTCCACCAACAATCTTCTCGCTGCCGTCGTAAGTGTACATGCCCAATATCGACAGGACATACCCGTTTGTCCAGTTCCCGCCCAGCAGTGCATTGCGCTCTATTACCGCGGCCTTGAGCTTGTTCTTCGCCGCTGCGATGGCAGCACCGACGCCTGCAGGGCCTCCTCCAACTATAACTATATCATAATCCACCAATAGCTCACCAATCTGTATTGTATGGATAGCTAAAAATTACTTGTGCAAGCGCAAAGGCGTTAAATTCTTACTTACATTTTCTTCTAGGTGATCTAAATGGCAGTGATAGAAGGCGTCGGAAAATTCAAGGTAAGCTTCATAAAGCAGGTATCTGCGCTGCTTACCGCAGCATTCGGCCTTGTCGCCGCGCTCGCGTGGAACGGAGCGATACAGGCGATATTAAAGGAAGTGTTCGGCACCTCCAGCGAGGTAGTGCCAATGCTGATATATGCCGTAGTCGTAACGGGAATAGCAGTGGCGATCACTTTATGGATAGCATATGTCGCCGAAAAGCTCGGAGCCAACAAGTGAATTGTAGTGCAGCCCAGAACAGGCGCACATACGAAGAGCACGGCTCAATCGGATCTTCCGAAGCCGCCGTATCTGCGCTCGTGCTCCCTCTTGAAAAATGGCTTTGTAAATAGGTAGAAGCGCTGCGTGCCGCCGAGCTCGGATATTATTCTATCCACTATGAGCTTCATCGGGTCCTGCAGCAGCGGCACCCTCTGGGATATGTCGCTGAAGCTCTCGAATGGCTTCTCGTTCCTTGCAGCTATTATCGCTTGAAGGTGCTTTTTGCCCACACCTGGAAGAAGCTCAAGCGAATGCTCGCGTATGTTGAGTGGTCCGGTCTTGTTGAAGAACTCAACGAACCTCTGCTCCTTCTCCTTCACTATCTCGTTAAGGACTATTGGCAACTCGCCCTTGGCGGTCTGCGTGAGCTCATCATACGATATACGGGACTTTATAAGTGCAATCTTGTCGCGTTCATCAGCGCCTATGTATACCCGCTCCTTCGCGGTCATCGTGATTCCGGGCTTCGGCGACGCCTCAAGTAGCGTGAACCATTCCTCGCCTATCAACTGGGCGAGCGGCTCGGGCTTGTTCGAGAAGGACTTGCCAGTAAGCATGAAGTCAAGAACTCTTGCATAATCCTCTTTTCTGCTTGTTGTGCTGAGCATATTGCCGACCTTTTGGGTATTTTCATGCTACCCCTTTCTCCTTGAGACCGAAAACTGCTGCAATCTTCGCGAGCTCCTCATCCGTGAAGGCCCTCTTCTCTCTGGATATTATCTGCCTGATAGTCGAAGCATGCTTCGGATCCATATCGAGCAGCTTTATTATTGTCACATTCTCGAGAAGGTCAAGCGCCTCGAGAGCTTTCTTGAGCTTATCATATCTTGCCTTGTCCATGGCAAGATCTTCTGCGTGCTCCTTAGCGATTTGCTGCTCATAGATCAGCTCCTGCTCCTTCTCCCTCTGCTTTATTATGTCGTATGCCTCCCTTACGGATGCAGGCTTCGACTCGAGTACGTCTCTTCCTATCATTAGCATCACTTTCTTGCTTCAGTTAATTGTTCTCTGTCTAACTGCTAACTGCTGCTTTCTTAAGAGCGAATGCGCTATGGCAAATATGCCAGCGCCCCCTCTTTTCACTACTATTTTTAGCTAACAGTATAAAAAGGTTGTGTATCGGTATGCAGAAAGAGCGCAGGCGCAGACCTTTGGCAGGCGATGTATTGCCTATTGCCCCTCTTCGAGGGCTGCGTTCTTCGAGGACAGGAACTCGAGTACTTCCTTGACTCTATTCCTATCGGGTTCTATACCTATGCTCTTGGCCACGCTCAGGACTTCTTCTTCTGTGCTCTCCTTTCCAAGCGCGAGCAGGAAATAGTAAGCGTATAGGTAAGGCAGGTGGGTCTTCAGGCCATTTTTTACCAGAATTGCTTCGGCATCGGCATTGGGCTCCATGCCTATTGCCTTGATAACTTTCGAGAGATTCTCCGGCGATATCTCCTGCCCGGACATGCTAAGAAACGCACCTACATACAGGTATGGAATCGTCTCTCTCAGATGGCCGGATGCGGACGAGTCTGTCACGACCTTCTTGAACTCCGATGCCAATAGGCTCTTCTCCGAATCCATCAAAGCGTCGAGAATCGCGTTCATGGTATCTATGGCTATGGCGCCATACACGCCGCCATCTTCTTCATAACCTGCGTCTGTAGCGTCTGTATTTCCACCCATAAAAGCACTCCTCCACAAAAATATTGCTTATACCTATTCTGCCAACAGATATATAAATAACTGACTACCATCCAGCAGGATAAGGCAAGTGTTTTAATGCTTCCACGCAATTATCACTTAAATATAAATGGCGTGTTTGGATGGAGCCAAAGGAAGCTTATCAGGCTGTGTTAAAAGAGGTAAAGAAGAAGATAGCGGGCAAGGAAGAAGTGATAGAGCAGATGTTCATCGCAATAATAGCGAATGGCAATGTGCTGCTCGAGGGAGTGCCTGGCGTAGCAAAGACGACTATGACCAAGACGCTTGCTGATGTAATACAGGCGTCTTTCGGAAGAGTGCAGGGCACGCCGGACCTGGAGATAAGAGATATTATAGGTTACACTTTCATGGACTCAGAAAACAATCTGCAGCTGAAGAAAGGACCGATATTCTCCAACATACTGCTTATCGACGAGATGAACAGGATGCCGCCAAAGACCACTACCGCCCTCCTCGAGGCGCTCGAAGAGCAAATGGTGACGATGGGTGACTCGACACTTAACCTGCCAAAGCCGTTCATAGCGTTTGCAACCCAGAACCCACTTAACATAGAGGGCACGGAGCAGCTGCCGAAGGTGCTTACCGACAGATTTCTGATAAGGATCGCTGTGGGCTATCCGTCAGCCGAAGAGGAGCAGCAGATGCTCAGGATAAAGGAAGCGGAGAGCTCCGTCCAGGTAAACAAGGTTCTTGGCATAGATGACATAATAGGCATGCAGGGCAAGCTCAACAGCGTGAAGATATCAGACGGAATAATAAAGTACATAACGGATATAGTAAACGCTTCGAGGAATGACATGCATGTTGTCATGGGAGGCAGCCCAAGGGCTGAGATAAGCTTCATGAGGTGCGCAAAGGCGAGGGCGCTGGTGCAGGGCAGGAGCGAGGTAACAGTCGACGACATAAAGACGCTCGCAAGGCCGGTGCTGAGCCATAGGATAGCAGTCAGGTCCACAGGAGGCATAGGCGTAAATGGAATTATAGACGGGCTTATAGCATCAGTGCCTGTGCCGCAGTGAAGAATTAATGGTAATGGTGATTGTATGGTGATGCTACGCGCTCAGAGCGCAATGGAATACCTGACTACATATGGTTGGGCCATACTAATAATCGCAGTGGTGCTGTCGGCCATGTACGTGCTTGGCCTCTTCAGCCCCAGCTCTTACGTCAACAACGAATGCATATTCCCTGCCGAATTCAGCTGCCTCAGCAGTTTTATCGCCCAGAACGGCATACTCACAATCAACTTAGAGCAGTCTACTTCATCCCCTATAAACATAACTGCACTAGGATGCAACGACCAGGGGACGCTGACTAACATGCAGCCGTATTCGCCGCAGATGAACGTCCAGATAGGTTCGAACACTACCTTGTCTGTGCAGTGCTATGCCAATGGTACCGCTTTCTCCAGCGGGCTTGGTGGCGTCTACAAGGGAGATATGATCCTGAACTACACGGACCTCCAGACCGGATTCTCGCACACGATAATAGGCCAGCTTGTGGCGAAGGTGCAAACCTGAGCTGTATGGTCAGCCCTTAGCCACGCCAAGAGGCACCATACGAGCAACAATCTTTGATATGCCTGCGCCCTCCACGCTTGCTACAACATCGTCAACGCTCTTGTATGCCCACTCTGCCTCTTCGCTCACCAGTTTGCGGTCGCGCACCCTTATCTCTATGCCCTTGCTCTTCATTTCGCCCATGGTCTTCGATGCTGGTATCTCCCTTATCGCCTGGTGCCTAGACATGACGCGGCCGGAGCCGTGGCAGGACGAGCCGAATGATAGCACATCCGATTCTTTTCTTCCGGCAAGCACGTAGCTCGCGGTGCCCATGCTTCCAGGAATTATTACAGGCTGCCCATACTCTCTGTACGCCCCGGAAAGCTCTTTTCTACCAGGGCCAAATGCCCTTGTGGCGCCCTTCCTGTGCACAAGAAGCTTCATGCGCTTCCCATCAACCTCATGTTCCTCTTCCTTCGCGATATTATGCGCTACATCGTAAAGCAGGTCCATGCCTAGGGCATCCGGGCTCTTCCCGAACACCTCAGAGAAGCTCTTCCTTATGAGATGCATCATTATCTGCCTGTTGGCAAATGCGAAGTTGACCGCGCTCTTCATCGCCTTCAGGTAATCGTCAGCTTCCTTTGAACCGAAATATGCGTAGCTGAGCTCCGGATCCGCAAGCTGTATGTTGTGCTCTTTCTGGTAGTCCGAAAGCACCCTGAGATAGTCGCTGCACACCTGATGGCCGTAGCCGCGGGAGCCGCTATGAAGCATGACTACTACCTGATCCGGCTCCAGCCCGTACACATCTGCGAGCTTATCGTCCAATACCCTATCGACCTTTTGAACCTCTAAGAAGTGGTTGCCGGCCCCGAGAGTGCCGAGCTGCCCTACTCCACGCTTCTTCGCCAGGTCGCTGACCTTCGAAGGATCTGCACCTTCCATCGCACCATTCTCTTCAGTGCTATCTATGTCATCGTGCACTCCATACCCTTTCGATATCACGTAGCGTGCACCCTCGATCGCAACTTTCTCGAGATCTGAACGGGTAAACCCCAAATTTATTTTGCTTCCTACCCCGCTGGGCACGTTCTTGAACAGGGAGTCCATCAGCTCCTTCATTTTGGGCTTTATCTCCTTTACACTCAGGTTCGTCTTTACGAGCCTTATGCCGCAATTGATGTCGAAGCCGATAGCGCCGGGCGAGACGATTCCGCCGTCCATCGGGAACGCTGCGACGCCACCCACCGGAAAACCGTAGCCCTCATGCCCATCCGGCATCACTAGCATGTTGCTTACGATTGTGGGAAGTGTAGCTGCATTCCTTGCTTGATTGAGAGTGCGGTCCTTCTGCATCGTCTTTATTATGTTGCCGTTGGCAAATATCCTCACCGGCACATTCATGCCAGCGCCCTCTTCTTTGCTTATCTCCCATAGGAAGTCGCTTATTTTCTTGATTTCGGCCATTTAATTTCATCCGCGTCAGCGTAAGCATGCATGCATTTCATGCGCCGATGTATGTGGCGCATTACTGCAGGATGCTGTGTTTTACGTGCTATTATTGCATTTTATTGTTTTTATTGTATACTATTGTTTTGTTTACTGCTTTTAATCCCTTCCACTTTAAGGGCATATAGCGATAGCCTCTTACCCGCTTTCGGCGCAGTGAAGCGCAGCAGGTATTGTTCATGGATAGCTCAGCGTAGAATAGCAGGAAGCAGCAGTATTGCCACTAAAAGGTCAGCCAGCACTACTATGCCGAGCACCATATATATCCGGTTCCTTTCCCTGAAAAACACAACGTTGAGTGCAATCACCACGGTAATAGGTATCGAAACGAGCACGAATAGCGCTGCATATATCAGAGTTATGCCTGAAGGATGCATAAGCGATGTGGCAAGGGAATAGCTCGCAGTGTTAAGACTCAGAGGTATGCTGCCGTTGAGCCTAACGCCCGGCGCGCCCCCTTGGGCGACCAGCAGGACAATGCCTATGGCGAACAGGATCATTGCTATTACTATTCCGTAAGTTATGATCCTGCTGACCTCCTTGTATATGTCTATCATGCAATCCCCAGCCCTCTAAGAATCATCTGCACTCCCAGAACCACGATGACTGCAATGAATACCGCCCTTATCTCTTCCCTTGGCAACCTTGGAAGCATGCGAGCGCCTATCACTGCACCTATTATTACACCTACTGCAGCAGGGGCGACTATAAGCGGCTGTATGAATCCGTGCGCCCAGTATATGCCACTGCTCGTTGCCGCTGTAACCCCTATCATGAAGTTGCTGGTAGTCGTGGTGACCTTTATCGGGAGGCCCATTATTATGTCCATGCCGAGCACTTTGAGCGCTCCTGCACCGATTCCCAAGAGCCCGGAGAGTAGCCCTGCAAGGTACATCACAACAAGGCTGAGGTGCCATCTTCTCCCGATGTAGTGTATCTCGTCTTTTGTGGTCTCTTCGTAGTATTTCCCGCTTAGGCCTAGAAGCCTAGTAGTCCAGTCCGGCTTCGGCTTCTTCATGCGCCTCTTGCGCAGCAGTCTCTCCAGCTCAAGAGATGAAGAGGCAAGCAGAACGATACCGAAGATGATGTATATTATGTCATCCATGTGCGCCGAATACATATATACGGCAAGAAGCGAGCCCGTTATCGCACCGAGAGTCGTGCCCACGCTCAGCGATAGGCCTATGCGCATGTTCGCAATGTGGCTCTTGACATACTGGCTAGCACTCCCCGCAGAGGTGGCGATTGTTGATATTAGGCTGGCCCCAGTAGCGTAGTAAAGCGGAAAGCCTAGATAAATCGAGAGCAGCGGTGCTATTACTGCGCCGCCGCCGAGGCCGGACAGCGAGCCGAGCAGCCCTCCCGCGATACCTGCCGCAAAGATTATCAAAAGCAGTATTACAAGTATGCCAACACCATAGCGTCATTCGCCCTTGCCGG
>JAMCYG010000005.1 GCA_023473425.1 Candidatus Martarchaeota archaeon | reverse complement strand
GTGCGCATAGACGTACTGCATTAGTATCTCGTGATACTCCTGCACTCCTTTTATGTCATCCTTCAGCTCGGCCAGTACGGCCCTCTCAGCATTGGCCGCCTTCCTCGCAAGATTCTTGTGAGCCACGGGCTCTATCGATATAGAGTTGCCTTCGACCTTCACGCTCATGAGCGACTTGTTAAACTTCCTTGCGTTGGTACCGAGCTTGCCGCTTATGCTGACAGTATTGCCAGACACCTCGGCTTTAACGCCTTCCGGAATCTCTATCTTCTCCATTAACATCACGCCTGTCAGTAAACCTTAATACACATAGGCTAGCAGCCTGCCGCCTGTGTTCTTTTCCCTCGCATCTCTGTTTGTCATTATGCCCTTGGGCGTCGACACTATCAATATGCCAAAGTCCCTGCTGGGTATGAAGCGCTCTTCGTACTTTTGGTATTCTCCGTTGCCCACCGCGAACCTCGGCTTTACAACCCCTATGTCATTTATCCTGTTTGACAGGTAGACCTTGAGCTTCTTCGCGCGGCCTTCGTCGAACTCCTCGTAGCTCTCTATGTAGTGCTCACTCTTAAGTATGTCGAGCACCGACCTTATGAGCTTGGTCGAATAGAGGACGCAGTGCTCCCTCCCTATGCGCTCGTTGTTCTTTATCGTATTTATAGCGTCAGCAAGCCTGTCTACCATCGTATCAACCGTACTTTTTAAAGCCTATATCCTTCGCGACCTCGCGGAAGCATCTCCTGCATATGTAGAGGTTGTGCGCTCTTATGAGGCCCCTGGTGGTGCCGCACACTCTGCATTTACGCGCCCCTTTGCCCTCAAGCTTATATTCCTTCTTTATCATGCTATCAACTTCAGCCGCCGATTGCGGTAACTTCTGTCCCGAACTCCTTGTTCAGGTACTCGGCTATCTCTTCCTTGCTGATTATCCTGTGCCTCTTCGGGATGCGCGCCATCTGCCTCTTCCTTATGGAAACGCGAAGCCCGCTCCTCATGAAGGAGATGCTCACATTCATGCCGAGCATACCTATGCTGGGATCGTATTTCACGCCGGGAATTTCTATGTACTCTCTTATTCCAAAGCTGGCGCTGTTCTCGCTTATTGCACTCTGTGGTATCTTGTTGTCTACTGCAGCAAACATCTTTTTCAGTATATCCTTGGCAGGCGCGCCCCTCAGCGTGACGAATGCGCTGATCTTCGTGCCCTTTGATATCTTGAAAGTGGGTATTCTCTTTTTGGACAGACCGTCCGCAGGCTTCCTGCCTGTTATGAATTGCAGCAGCTTCTTCGCTCCTGCCTGTGCCTTCTCGTCGTTGCCAGTGCCTATGTTTAGCACGACTCTGTTTATGCGTATAGCTGTCATCGGGTTCGCGCCAGAGCTGCCCTTCTTCTGGACGCCTTCCTTCAAAACGGTGCTTTCTTCCTGCATGATCAGACCACTATCATTATGTTTTTAACTAGAGTCTCGAATTGCTCGCCTGACTCCGGATTAATGACTACTGATGCGTCGCGCTTCCTATCGCCCTTGTTGAGCTGACTGACGGTGCCGTATGCCCCGACGTGTACGCCATCTATCACGAAGCACCTTGCACCCTTTTCAAGCTTAAGGACTTTAGCAACCTTACCACCCTTCAGCACGACTGAATCGTTCGTTCTTGCATCGGCTTCAACGTTCCTGCCGTCGTGAAGCCTGAGAATAAGCCTACCGGCGCCAGCCTTGTACTTGCCCACGACCTTGTAGGTGTTAGCAGCAATATCGTCCTTCTCAGAAACCTCATCGAATACCATTTTGCCGAGGTTGTTTATGCCCAGCCTCTTCGAAACCTTGTCCGGGCCCACGCTTATTACATCGCTAAGACCGACAGGGTATTTCGGCTCGCGCACTACGCGCCCATTGACCTCTATGCTGCCGCGCTTTATGGCGCGGTCCGCGTCAGCGGTAGTAGACACGTGGCCTATCTGCTTGAGCGCATATGAGAGTGCGACGGACCTTTCGGCGCTATGCCTTCCTGCATTTGGTTTCCTCACATAGTCAAACTCCTTTCTGTGTACCGCAAAGTACTTCGGAGCTGCAATGCTTTTCAAATGCCTCTTATTTCCCTTTCCTGCCATGAATATCACTTTGTTTCCTGCGCTGGCACGATAGCCTGCGCAACCTCCTGTCCCTGTTTCACATCAGCGACTTTCTTCTCCCCCTGATCCGCAGCATTCCCGGCCTTTGCCTTCACGTTTTTCTCGGAATTTGCTTTCTCTTCCGGCTTCTTTTTCTGGACCTGCAGGCCAAGCTTCGATGCCCTGAATTTGTCCTCAAGATTTAAGTCAGTTATGTAAACGTTAGATGCACTTACCTTCACGCTCCTTTCCTTGCCGCGCGCATTTTTCCTGACTAGGGAGTCCACAACTATCCTGCCTGTAGAGAGTTCCACTGCAGTCACCTTCCCGCTCGTGCCCTTCTTTGCTCCAGACATAAGCTTGATAGTATCGCCCTTCGACACCCTCACAGACCTGGCTTTTATGCCTAGCCTCTGCCTCAGCGCTTTGTCCAAGTGCGAATGAAGGAAATGCTGCCTCTCGTGAAGAGGTGCGGTCATCCTGTATTTCCTTTGCTTCCTCGGTTTAGCGCTCTTTATCATTATATCACCCTCTGGGCTATGCCTGCGAGCTTTATGTTCCTTTCCACGACTTCCCTTGCCATAGCCCCTTTTACCTCAGTGCCTATCGGCAGGTCCGCGTCGTTTATTAGTATAGCAGCATTATCCTCAAACCTGATGCGCATGCCATTGGCGCGCCTGATCGGCGCAGTCTGCCTTATTATGACAGCTCTGACCTTCTTTTTGACATATGCAGGAGTGCCGACCTTGACGCTGGCTATGACGATGTCTCCTATACCCGAAGCCGCGTTCCTCTTGTATGCCTGACCCTTGCCGAGCTTGTTTATTATGCTTATTACTTTAGCCCCACTGTTGTCAGCGCAGACCAGTCTGCTGCTCGGTATAAGCGTCTTCGATATCTTGGTTGAAAGGGCCTTCATCCGATTACACCGTTATTTGTATTCATTTTTGCTTGTTTTATTCCAATATCAATAATCTCAACTCACGCGGCTGATTCAGCCTTCTTGATTATTCCTGTAACTACGAATGCCTTCATCTTGCTCAGCTTCCTTGTGCCTTCTATGCGCACCGTGTCGCCGACCTTGACACCCAGGCACTCAGGGCTGTAAGCATGTACTTTGGACCTCCTCCTCAGGTGCCTCTCGTACTTCTTTAGATATATTGTGTAGTCTCTCTGGACTATCACGCTTTTCTTGCCCTTGTCGCTTATCACGACTCCTTCTATCACGTTGCCATGGGTCTTCAGATTACCATGGATAGGGCATTTTGGATCGTTGCATTCCAAGCAATCACTTTCTTCGTTTCGCAGGCACAGGTTTCTTGCTATGCCTTTCTTTTTCTGTAGAATTTTATCGCTTTCTCGAGCCGCTCATGTGGCCTGAAGGATATCTCATCGCCATTGACGACGAATCTCTCGCCGTCAACAAGGAATTCAAACACTGAATTCTTCTTGGCTACTATCCTTGTCCGCGCACCGTCTTTTATGTGGAGAGTATTTTTCGTCTCCATCACGACCGTGCCTGATATGCCTATCTGGCCCGAATCGCTGCAGTTGACGACTCTCGCGCGCAAGCCGTTAAGCTCGTGGAGCACTATGTTCCTATTATTATAAATCCCCATAGAATTTAAACCTTTCTGTCATCTGCGTATTTGGCGCACCATGGTGGCTTCTCACAACTGCCTTATCATTACGCGGTCAGTTATGTTGGTCACGCGGTCTATGTCGAACCTGAGGGTAGAGCCATAGTGCGTCTTGACTAGTATGCTGTTCCTGCTAAGGTCTATGTCCTCAATGCGGCCTATATATGCGCCTATCTCGTTTATGACCTTCTTGTTCTTCATCCTGGCGTTCTTTATCGCCCTTCTCTTCAGGAAGCTGCTGAACTCTGATATCCCGTAGCCGAACATTATCGAGACGGCGCTGAGCAGGAGGAACTCCCAGAAGTATATCTGCGCTGCGAACCACGCAGAGAGTATGTAGAGCAGCGCGAGGGAGATTATACCATAACCTATGTAGGTTCCCTGGTTGATGGTCCTGTATCTCATCCTCTTTTTTCCGAGGTCTATAACCCTGCCTATGAAGTAGAGCATGAGTGAAATTGGGAACATCATCAGAAAGCCCTCTGCACCGTAAGAGAAGAGCATCAGAAGGTTGGATGTCTTCGCAGTGCCAGCGGAATAGCTGCCGTAGCTGATCACGAGCGCTATTATGAAGAATATTATCGAAGCAATGTAGAAGATGAAGCTCACTCTGTCTATGCTGAAGCCTAGCCCCTTGAACGATCTGACAAGGGCCTCCCACATTCCAAAGCCGTAGAGTATCAAGTATATCCCGACGAGCGCTATTGGCAGGTATATGCCAAGCTTGAAGTACAGGCTTATTGAGAAAAGCAGCAGCAGTGCAGCAGGTATCCCGAAAACTATCCTTGCGTAGTGAGGCTCCTTCAGCTTCTCGAGAAGGGTGAAGTACGCCTTCTCGAACTGAGGCGCCTGGTTTATGTGAACGAAGTCCACGCTGTTGACTTTCACCCTTGTCTTGAGGATCGGCAGCACACGGTTGTCACTCTCGCCATCAGTTACAAGGAGGCATGAATCAGCCTTGAACTCGTCAAGGACCAGCTCTATCTGCCTGGCCAGTTCAGCGTCAGCAGCGTACCCCTCAGTTTCGGCGCCGGTTATAGTCGCCACACCGGCAACATATCCGTCCTTCTTCAGCTCATCGTATCTTTTTACGGCTTCAAACATAGTGTTGCCGTCAGAGTCCTTCGGGTCAGCGAGTATCAGCTTGGTAGCCGCATCAATGTTCTCCTTTCTACCTATTACCGGCCCGGTTACCTTCGTCTTCCTATACAGGTCATTGTCTATGTCGACAGCAAGTACCAGAACCCTTTCAGTCATCGGATCGCCGATATCCGCGCAGTTGAACGCAGCGCTTATAGAATAAAGGATAATACAGAATAAAAATACATATGATTGGACGCGTATAGGGCATCTGCGCCATTCACCGCATGCCTGAAGAGACCATCAACCCTTTATCTCGAGTTTGTTCACTTCGACGCTGCTTATATCGGTTATGTGCTTTAGCTTTGATGAGACCTCAGCCTGCAGGGCGCCACTGACTATGGAACTGACTATGCCATCCTTGGTGTTCTCCTTGCAGTATGCAGACGCGAATTCGGTTACCTCCTTCCTCATCCCGGATATTTTGGAACGGGCTACGCGCCTCTTCGTAACGACCAGCATCTTAAGGACCAGAGGCGAACCATCACTGGACTTTGCAGGTATGATGGCGTTGACCAGACTCCTGTGCCTCCTTATCAGCGACCTGAGATAGCTGTATAAAGTCTCAATCCTTACAACGTTGGTGTGCGCAGCATTTCCCGATACCTCTGTCACCTTGAGCCTGACGTTGGTGTTCATCTTTGATGTATTGTGTGTCAGCGAATCCATGCCCACGACTATGCTCCGGCCCATTACTGCCTTCTCGTCGTTGCCAGGCATTTCTCCTATTATCGCGCTGTCGAAGACTTTCGGCGCATAAACATTGTACCACTTCTTCAGCTTGAACTTGTCTACCTTCCTTTCGAGTGCCATCGTATCAGCCTACAAATCACTTGCCCTTTATTAGAAGAGCTGCCTGCTCTGGATCATATCTCCAGCCGGCCGGTAGCTTACCCCTTCTTGAATAGTATTTAGTAAGACGCCATATCTTCGCTTCGACCCTCTGCAGGCCCATCGTGTTGCTCTTGTCGTGCTTGTTGTGCGCGAGATGGCTTCTCAGATTTACCGCTTTCTTCATTAGATCCATGAGGTCAGGTGGCATCTCGCCAGCTACACCTTTCTCTGCCATTACTTTTCCTAGCCTCTTGCCGAGCACCTGCTTTATGTACATGACCTTGTGCTCATCTTTGAGCCTGTAGCCGATGGTACTGGGCGGCATGCCCTGCTTCGCCATCGAAACGATCTGATTTTCTATCTCCTCGTTGCTGAGCTGTGTAACTCTTGGCGCATCAGCGCTGAGGACGGGCTTTCTAGACTTAGCCTTTCCGCGCCTCTTCGTATGCATTCTTGCCATGTACTTAACCCTTGTTTAACGTCGATATTACCTTGTTGATGATGTTTAGGATGCTGCGCAACGGCACTTTACACTTCTATAGACACAGAGTATTCAGCCGCTTTGCTTAACTTTACCTCAGAAGCCTTACAGATGCTTTTGAGGTCGCTCCTGCCGATCTCAACGGCTTTATAATATTCTTCAGGAACATTTATATTGATTGATGTTATCTCCTTGTTGAGGGCGAGCCTCTGCGCGGCCTTCTGCTTCCTTACATCAGCTATTATATCGTTGAGCAGAACTCCGGCACTGCTGTAGTCCACTTCTACTATGTCGCTCGAGAATACCACGCCGTTTAGCACGAACGAAGGGCCTTCGGGCTTTTCCGCATATTTCGGGAATTCTTCAGTGAATATGCTTTTTGCCGAGAATCTGGAGTTTATTTCCTCACAGATATGCGGCGCTATAGGCGCTAGCATGCGCAGCGTGGCGTCGAGGACTGTCTTAAGAGTGTATGCCGCAGCCTTCTTGCTGCCGTGCATAGATTCCTCTTCTGAGTAGATGCGGTGCTTGACATCTTCTATGTAGTAATCACAGAACTCGTGCCAGTAAAACTGCACTAGCGGGCTCGCAGCATTGAACAGCTCCATTGAGTCATAGCCTTCGGTTACCTCTTTGATGACTGCATTGAGCCTGTCAAGTATCCAGAGGTCGAATATGTTCATGTACTTGTGCGGCTCCTCAGCTGCTTTGGTCACTTTGCCTGCAGCTTCTATCGCCTTCCAAACAACGTTTGCAGAGTTTTCCAGCTTCCTAAGGAAGCTGTTGAAATAGTCCATGTCTTCATAGGAAAATACCTTGTCTTTGCCGAGGCTGCCGCTTAGGGCCACCCACATCCTTATTGTATCCACAGGATACTTTGCCATCAGATCAAGAGGATTTATGCCATTGCCTGCGCTTTTGTGCATTTCCTTGCCATCAGGGCCAAGTATCATGCCGTGCGCCAGTATTTTCTCCCATGGCTTCTCGCCAGTAAGTTCCCTCACCCTGTGGATTGTATAAAAGTCCCATGACCTTATTATGTCCCTTCCATTTATTCTTATAGAGGATGGGAATGCCCTTTCCATAAGTTTCTTGTCATCAGGCCAGCCGGCCACAACGAGTGGTGTGAAGGACGAATCTACCCAGACGTCGCACGTATCGGTCTCTCCTTTCAGCTTTTGCCCGCACTTTGGACACTTCTCCTCTTTAGGCTTGTCCTTTGCCGGATCGACCGGGAGTGCCCCTTCCTCAGGTTTGAGTATATATCCGCAGGATTCGCAGTACCAGAACGGTATCGGAGTACCGAACGTCCTCTGCCTAGATATGTTCCAATCCCATTCTATATAGTTTGCCCAGTCATACAGCCTTTGCATCTCGGATTCCGGTATCCATTTGATGCTCGCTGCAGTTTCCTTTATCCTTTCAGCGTGGTCCTTAATCTTTATGAACCATTGCATCGCAGTGAGAAGCTCCACAGCTGTGCCACACTTGTCATGTATCTTAATTGTGTGATTTATGCTTTCCTGCTTCAGGAGGGCGCCACTCGCCTTTATGTCGGCTATTATCTGCTCGCGCGCCTTTTCTGCAGGCATGCCGTTGTATTTGTCGGCGTTTACTATGAAGCCGCGACCGTCCATGGCTTCGATAATGGGCAGCTTGTGCTTGTATACCATCAGCATATCATCCTTATCACCGAAAGTGCATACCATTTCTGCACCGGTGCCGAACTCCTTGTCCACTATATCGTCAGCTATTATTTCCACTTTCTTATTGAATATTGGAGTCACTGCAGTCTTGCCGATCAGCTTCTTGTACCTTTCATCGCCAGGATTCACTGCTACTGCTACACATGCATGCAGCAATTCCGGCCTTGTAGTCGCTATCTCTATTTTGTCAGCAGATCCCTCGATGGAGAATAGGATATGGTTCAGCGCGGTGCTCTTTTCCATGTCTTCAGTTTCCTCCCTTGCAATCGAAGAGTTGCAGTAGGGGCACCATAGCACAGGGTGCTTTGCCCTATATAGCATGCCGCCGTCATACATCATAAGTAGGGTGAGCTGCACCTTTCTCCAGTGCTCCTTTGACATTGTGGTGAACTCAAGGGACTCGTCGAATGATGCACCCATTAGGCGCATCTGTTCCTTCAGGATCTTTATGTTATTGCTTGCTATCTCTACGCACTTGCTGCGGAATTCGTCCCTGGATAGGCCTTTCCCATACTTCTTTTCGGCAGCGATCTCGACGGGGAAGCCTTGGGCGTCCCAACCTTGACGATATAATACATTGTAGCCCTTCATGCGCTTGTATCGCGCCAGGGAATCTACATAGCTGACCCAGTATGTCTGACCCATATGGAGGTCGCCTGTCGTGTTTGGCGGAGGCACATCTATGACGAAAAGCTGCCTTTTGGTATCGTCCTTATCGAACTTAAACATTTTATTTTCAAGCCAGTATGCATTCCACTTCTTGTCAACTTCTATGTTGTACAATATGCCACCTTTTGCCTAAACGCCAATACCTACACAACAACGCCATAATTGTATGGCTATAGGTCATTGAGTAGGTAGTTAGTAGTTAAAGTTAATAGTTAAAAAGTAAAAATAAATAGGCAGGACAATGCCCTGCCAAATTATGCGGCGTCAGACTGCTTCGCCCAGAGCAAACCTTGCTCTGACTTCGGTTATCCTGACCGTCATATGGTCGCCCTGCTTGGCTCCCTTTACGAAGATCACAAAGCCGTCCTTCTTCGCTATTCCGTCACCGCGAGACGCCACGGCCTCAACATCGACCTCAAGCTCGTCCCCTACCTTAACGGGTTTTTCCATGAAGTAGTTTGCCTTCATCGACATTCTACCCCTCCCTTCTCTTCTTTCGCCCATTGCAGAGCGCCCTTCTCTTTCTCCGAAGCTATCTTCTTCTGGACTGTTGTCTTCCATTCTATCTGTCCTTATACGCAGAATCAGCTGTTACGCCTTACTCCGTATTGAATGTAGATAGCCCTCGCAAATATTTAAACCTTGCCTCTGCCGTCTTGCACACTTCACGGCCCGATTTTGGAAAATGTTGCCATTGGCGTAAAGTATTTTTGCAAAAGCTCTAAAAAGAACCTACATAATCTTAATATGGAGTGAGAATATGAGCGAAGAAAATAGTATAGTAAACGGCCTGCATAAATACGAGCTGCCGCCACTGCCTTACAAAGTGGATGGGCTTGAACCTTTCATCAGCAAGGACATAGTAGATATACACTACAACGCGCACCACAAAGGCTACGTCAACACGGCCAATAAGCTTATTGACAGGATGAACAGCATAATCAAGGAAGAGGAGAAGAGCTATGACCTGCACGGCGTGATAAGGAGCCTGACATTCAACATAAACGGGGACAAACTGCACACTATGTACTGGAACAACATGACTGAGCAGGGCAAAGGCGGAGGAAAGCCTGGAGGCAAGCTCGCCGATATGATAGACAGGCAGTACGGCAGCTTCGATAGGTTCAAGGCACTATTCACTGAAGCAGCGAACTCCAACCCAGGCACGGGATGGGCGGTGCTCAATTACGATGCTGAGAATGGGAACCTGCAAATCATGACGGTGGAAAACCACTTCATGAATCATCTAGCTGAAATGCCAGTGGTGCTGATAGTCGATGAGTTTGAGCACGCCTATTACCTGCAGTACAAGAACAAGCGCCCAGACTACATAACTGCATGGTGGAACCTGGTCAATTGGGATGACGCTGAAAAGAGGCTTGGCAAATACTTGGAATAGCTGCGTTGGGGCGCTGACCCAACCATGCTGGATGGCCTTTGCCCGTTCCGTTCTGCTTCAGCGCATGCGTGCGCTGCGTGCAGTTATGTTTTTATAGAACTGCTCCATGTTGCTGAACATGAAGTCAGGCTTCAGCTCTGCAAGCGTGGCGCGGCTGTCGAAGCCGTCTGCTATCGCACATCCCTTGACCCCAGCATACTTCGCGACAAGAATGTCGTCGATAGCGTCTCCAATGTACAGCACCCTGCCTCTTTCCACCTTCATACGCTTTATGAGGTGTATAAGGCCGCTCGGATCGGGTTTCATGGAACCCAAGGACCTCATGCTCACGACTGTTTCGAACATGCCCTTCAATCCTGTGCGCTCAAGCTCCCTGTTTACCCTGTAGAAGTTCCCATTGGTAAGTATGGCGAGGCGCTTGCGCTTTGATCTCAGGTACTTGACCGCTTCTAATGCACCCTTTTGAAGCTTCGGCTTGCTCAAAGAGAAGAATATGTCGTAAACGACTGAGAGAAAGTCATTCTTCTCCTCCTCAAGCTCTATCATCTTCCTAGTCACATCACTGTGTGGGAACTTCTCCGCATCAATATACTTTTTTATGCTCTTTTTATGGGAGAAAACGCGCTTGTAGCTGTCGGAGAGCCTTAGCAGCGCGCGCATATTCGAAAGAGTGCCATCCCAGTCGAATATAAAGGCATCGAACTCGTCAAGTATTCTATATTCCAGCATCAATTTACCTCCATTCTATATCTATGCTCGGCTTCTGCGGCGCGGCGCGTGCGGCACGCTGTGACTTGGAATCCCTCTCACGCTCTATGAGCACCTTTGCGCCTAGCTTAGCTTCCAGATAAACCTTAGATTCGGCGAAGGCAGAGAGCATTTCATCTTGGGAGAAGTCGATGCGCGGCGCGCCATGTATTCTCTTTGCAATCGGCGCAAGGAACTTGGACACGGCTTCCTTGTCCATCTCATCGATTCCTGGAGCCTTCAATGCCTCTGATATGCTGCCGGTCTTGAGCAGCGCGTTGTACGCAGATATCTTCCAGTCGTCCGAAATAACTATCCTCACTATTTCTGGGTTCTTTCCTTCATTGCCTTTCATCTTCGCAGTGAGCTTGATCGCCTCTGCAGCATCAGCCGCAGTATCAAACACCATCTGCTGCATCTGCTCTATGCCCTCATTGACCATGTCATCGTTAGGACTGGGCCATTTCTCCTTGGAAGAGAACGTATCCTTGCCCAGCCTGTGCCAAAGCTCCTCAGAAATGTGCGGCATTATAGGGGACAGCATCAATGCGATGTCTTCCATGAACTCCTGAAGAACTAGCCTGTTTGCTCCGCCCATATCTGTGTACTGCTTTATTTCTATCATTGAATTGTAGTAGATGTCAACATATGCATCCCTGAAGTCTAATGTATCCATGTTCTCCGTCGCCCTCTTTATCTTGCTGTTTAGCTTTGAGTACAGCCAATAGTCCACGCGCGTGAGCTCGCTGCTCTTCATGTCCTTGAGAGAATCTGCCACGCCAAGCAAGTATTCATTCTTCAATATTATGCTTTGGGCCACGACAGGGCTGAACTCCCCGTCGGATATGAGATCACTACCTGCAATCTCAGTGAAACGAAGCGCATCGGCGCTGTATTTCTCTATGCCGTCGGCGAGAGGTACGACGTTGCCAAGGCTCTTGCTCATCTTCTCGCCTTCATAGTTAACCATTCCGTTAGTCACAATCTGTTTGGGCCAAAACTTTTCAGGCGTGACTGCGATGTGGTTGAATATATACATAGTAAGGTGGCTCGGTATAAGTTCGTGGGCAGAGTGCCTAGACGTGCTCGTATACCAGTAATCGAGCGACTCTTTGCATCTCTTTATTACGGAAAAGTCTATACCAGTGGTCTTGGCAACGCTATCAGGATCCCCACGGCCGTCTATTATATAGTCAAAGAATTCCGGCTTCAACTGCTCAGCCTTCACGCCATGCGCTTTTAGTATGTGCACAAACGTATAGAACATCATGTATATCGTGGAGTCCGAAAGAGACTCGATTATGTGGTTTGGATTGAGCGGGAATCGTGTTCCGAAGCCCTGCGCTCGCTCAGTCGCCCTGAGGTTTATCCAGTCTACTGTGTTCTTGTATGCAGTGCGCATCTTTTCTGGATATATCTTAATGTTGCCGAGCTGCGCGCGTACTTCTGCTTTCCATTTTTCATCGCCGTAGTTTATGAACCACTGATCCGTAACAACTTTCACCACGACATTTGCTCCGCACCTGCACACCACCGGATCGTCATTGGTTAAGGCGTACATTTCCAGTGCATCTTTTGATGCGATGAGCTTCTCTTTTATCTTGTCCCTTGCTTCACTCTCTTTCATACCTTTATACTCTCCGACCAACATGACCCCTTTGTGGGATTCGTCTTTGTACAACCTCTTAGTAGCCTCTTCGAGGATCTCATTCGATGGCATCGTGGAACCGCCCGCTGCCTCTATGTATGCAAGCGCCGGCACCATCCCATCGACTGCGTCCTGCCCTTCTATAGCTATAGCTGCCTTGTACTGTGTATAAGGCAGGCCATGCCCCTCACCCCTAAGTTTCTCCAGAGCTGCATAATCAAACGGGGCATGGGCAGGCACTGACATGACGATTCCAGTGCCTACTTCCGGCTTCACGAAAAAGCCGGGCAGCACTGGCAGGCTTTCATTTGTAAGCGGGTTGATGGCACTTTTCTTGAGCAATTCTTCAGCAGTTATCTCTCCGATCTTCTTGACATTCATTTGATAAGAGATTGCTTTGAATGACTCCTCTGAAATGTAATATTTTTCTCCACCTATTTCAGCTGTAATATATTTTGCGCTGGTATTGATGAAAAGGTTTGTTGCGGCATATAGCGTTTCGGGCCTGTACGTCATGCAGAGGAATGAGACGCCCGAACTCGGTTCTTTGAACTTGACCGCTGCAAGTGCCTCTATCTCAGGCTGTGCGGCGTGCATAGTATCGTGCTGCCCCACGGCATTGTTGTCATTCGGGCACCAGCCGACCGGGTGCCTGCCGGTAACAAGATAGCCTTTCTCCTTCAGTTTGGAGAACTGCCATTCGACCATCTTCGAGTACAATGGATCTATCGATATAAACATTCTCCTCCAGTCGATGCTGTACCCTGCCTCTTTCATGCTCTCTATTGTGAGGGGGGTAAAATAATCCAGTATTACCTTTGGATCGACCATGCTCCTTATCGTATCTTCAGGTATATGGAACATACTCAGTTCCTCGAATATATCTCTATCGTTGGCCGCAATTCTCCTTGCAAATGCGAAAACCGGCGTGCCTGTTGCGTGTATTCCCATAGAGTATAGAACGTTATGGCCACGCATTCTCATGTATCTGGCATAAACATCAGCTGTGCCATAAGTCCTAAGGTGGCCTATGTGCTGCGGCGCATTCACATATGGCCATGCGCCAGTTACAAGCATGCCATCGCCTTCGCTAGGCTCAGCTTCGAATATCTTCGCCTCTTCCCATTTTTTGCGCCATTTCTTTTCCATGGCCTTATAATCTAACATGCTACCTTACCACTTTCATATCGCTTCCGCATACTAACCTGTTTAGTGGCGATATCTATTAATTGTTTTGTTCAGATATCTCTTCTTGCTGAGGTAAAAACTATGACGGATTTCATGCTGCTGAGACTGGTAAGTGTGGCAGCTGTCGCACTGATCTACATGCTCTTTGACCTTCTCAACAAAAGAAATATACCAACAATCATCGCGTATGCGACGCTTGCTTATGGTGTGCTGCTTACGGTCATGCTTTTCAATCTCAGCGCAGCGATGATAAGCACAGTTATAGCGGTCGCCATCCTGGGCTTTGGGTACTTTGTATACAAGCTAGGGCAGCTAGGCGCAGCAGATGTGATAGAGTTCGCAGCGATAGCGCTTATACTTCCGGTGCAGAGCGAGCCTATGCTCCTGGGCTCTATTCCACAGCTAGGGCTGCCTTTCGTGCTGTCGGTATTCATTGCAACAGGCATATCTGCGCTGATTTTCGCATCTGCATATTACCTGCCAAAAGCAAGAGGATCTTCAGGCAAGCCGATTTTGCAGTTAGTTAGAAGGTCTGATATACTCAAGGGAATTCTGTTCTCGATTGCATATGCTGCACTCATGCTTTCCATGGAGCTAGCCATACATATAAGCGTTTACGGCATGGTGGTGTTGCTTGCACTTCTACTCGGCTCGTTCTTCATAGCGGCTTTCAACAGACCAATCGCTGCCGCAATGGTGAAGGATATAACGCCAAGGCAGATGGAGAATGGCGATATGATAGCTGTAAACATGATGGACAAGGCGCTCCTTGACAGGGTAGGAAAGAGGGTACGAGGCTTCGGTAGGCTTGCCACAGATGAGCTGATAAAGAAGCTTCGAAACGAGTTCCCACAGACTAAATTTCCAGTATATGTTAACGCAATGCCGCTTGCACTTCCGATATTCGCAGGCGTAGTTGCATCCATACTCTTTGGGAACCTTATACTGCTGGTCGTGTACTGAGCCTGTCTACATCAGTAGATTGTTGCACGTGCTGTGAGCTTTTCTTTGAGTTCCTTCTCCCCAGATAGCTGCTGGAGTTCGCGCCTGCTCACCACAGGTATCCCGAAAACGTTCTCTATTGAAGCTTTGTCCGATATGAAAAAAGGAAAATCTTTTCCGGTAAGTGTGTGTATTCTCGCATATATTTCCGCGCGCTTGCGAGAAGTCCTTCTGTCGGTTATCTGCCCGACCTCGTACCTGAGCTTCATTTTCCCTATCATATTGAACGGGCCCGAGTCCATTTTGATCAAGCTTATGCCGTGGCTCTCTTCGATTCGCTCTCCGGATTTGCGGTCAACAACCTTTTCAGGTACGCCTGCCGGCAGACTTCTTATCTTGCCATTGAAGAACTGCTCAAGCTTCCTCCAGTTAGACAGTGATACATACGGGCTGCTGCTCTCGTACCGGTATATGCTGTCTGCCGATATGCCTGTTGCCTCTGAAAGCTCGCGTATGCTGGTCCTAGATTTCTCCCGCACTTCTCTGAGACTATGGCCGTTAATCCTGTATTTAGCGCCTATGAATCTCTCGGCGTTCGCAGGGCTTTCCCCGTCTATCACTCTCTCCATAGTCTCGAGAGATATACAGCTTATCCCATGCCTGGCGAAAGCTATGCCTTCCTCAAGCCTGCTGCCTTTGTAACCGGAGCCTACCGCGAAAGCGCTGGTGCTGAAAAAGTTTGTAAGCATGGCCACCGAATGCGCCGTCCTTTCGTCTATCGAATCTATGTTCTCTACTATCTTAAACAGCAGCATACGGCCTTTCTTCCTGGCTACGATGTCGAAGCACGACCTTACGTTTCCGAGCTGCACTGACTCAAAACCGCGGGAATCAAGTATTCTAATGGCGTCCTTGACCATATTCTTCTTTTGCATGTTTGATATTTGTCGCGGATTTATTTATACCTTATGCACAGTAATATATTCCCGAATGCGCTAACGGATTGTTATTTATTCCTATTATCCCATAAAAGTATGTGGTCCAGAATGAAAAAAAGTAAGAAGGCAAATAATTTCCTTCCTGTACAAGTGGTATCAATAATAGTGATAGCGGCAATAGTGGTCGTCCTCCTTCTAACGGTTTCCGCAGGCAACAAGCCATCTTCAGGCACAGGGAATGCAGTGGGCGAAGTAAATAGCGCAGTCAACCTGACTCTCGTATTGTCAGTAAGCGGCAGAAGCAATGCGCTTTATAGTATTCCGAACAAATCCGCGTATGTCCAGTATCCCGGATCCATGTCCGAATGGTCAAACTTAGGCTATTCAAACCAGCAATTCAGCACATATTACGCCCTTCCATTCGCAAATGGCGTTTTCGGCGGAAACCAAGAAACCAGCATATTATACAATCTTACAGTCCCGGCAGCCTATTCGAACCTTTCAATTCCCGTAGGGGTAAACACATTCGTGATGGTGTTCGCAAATAGTGAGGGTTCCTCTGCGGTATTCAACAAGACCTACTATTCTCAAAGTAATTACACCAGGGTGCTGTATTACAATGCAAACAACACTATAGTAGCAGCCAACTCTAGCGGCAGCCGAAGAATGAATATTACCTTCGGCATGGCAGACATTTCAGGCATCCGTGTTGCAATTGCATATGCTAGGCCTATTTATACTAACCTTGAAGAGTATCAGGTGGCATTCATTTACAATAACACCATAGTGGTAGTGAATACTTATGGGCTGCTTGGCAAATACAACAAGACATATGCAACAGGCATTGCAAAGCACGATTACAGCATAGTATCAGGCCAGACAGCAGGTTAGGACCTGCACGCCACATTCACGCTTTTAGGGCGGATTGCAACTTTCCTAACAGTGCCTTAGAGAGATTCACGGCATCTTTTTGATAGGCAGGTGATGCTGAATAGCCGTTTACTACTACGGTGCCAAGGTATCTGCCGTATGCGAACAGGACAGTGTACTGGTAGTCAGGCATGTAGAATGTGCTGTTGAGGACCTGGTTCGGCGTGAAATTGAACACTGCAACTGAGTTTATTATGTAAAAATGGATTTCAGTGCCATTGTAGGTATAATTGTCGACTGTTCCGCCAGAATATACTTGCCCAGATATCGACTGATTCTGGTTGTTGCTGTACAGCATCGACTGAAGGGCAGTATTGGCGGTTGTGGAGTTTGACATCAAGGATACTTCAAGTGTTATGACGTCTGGATTGCCGGCAGAGTCATTGCCAGTGTAATTAAACAGCGAGACAGAGCTTTCATTATAGCCGTCGAGATAAGATATTTCCTTGTTATAGATGTATATGCTGTTCGACTTGAGGGCGACGTAATTTGAGTTGCCCAGCACGCTGATTATGTCGCTCAGACTAAGGTTCGTAATCACTGCCCTATTTGCATGGTGCCTTAAGCCATTGGCGTAAAGTGCGACAAGAGCCAGGGCTAACGAAACAACGATTATTAGTGCTATATATTTTGTGACACTGCGCTTCACTCCCTCCATCTCCACACCTCACAATATTCTAATCCGATATAAGATAAGCCAGCTTAGCTGTAAAGCAGCCCAAAGAGGTGCTCTGCGCTTGCATTGCCATAGGATTCGTTGTAGGACCCGCTTATGCCGTACTGCTGCAGTATTACTATGTAGCGCCCATATGGGAACTCTGTCTGGTACATGGAGAAGTTGCCGTATATCCTGCTGATGCTGATTGATCCTATTGTCAGATTATCAATAGATGTACTGCCATTAAGCATTAGCGGTGCGCCGTGCTTGTAAAAGTATGTATATGCGCCCGGCACTACTGTTTGCGATATGCCCAGCTCCTTTCCATCTGCCGAATATGATACATAATCCGACACGTTCGTCGGGTAGAAGAATGCTTTGTATGCTGAGCGCATGTCGCTCACGTTATTGAATTCTGTAAGTGTAATGCTTGCGGCGACAGGACCACTGTAGTTGGCGTATTTGGCAGGTATCGGCACACCGTATGCGGGATTGAGATATATGCTGCTGCTATTAAGTATGACTGAAGTGAAGTTCATTCCATATCCAGCGTAATAGTAGGTATATGTGCTGTTGCTGTATGTCTCGTTCGAAACGCTATATGCGCTTTCAACGCTTAAGTTAGAGGTGCCAGGTGCACTATACGCTATATTCTGCCTTTGGAATATACCATTAACAGACATTCCTGGTGTGAAGTTTGATATAGGGGTGTTTGGAGCCCCGGGGATAGTTTTTGGAACTGTGGATTGGATAGTAGTGGTGGTAGAAGTACCAGGATGTGGCAGCCGCCCGCCAAAATAGTACGTGAGCACTGCAACGGCCACTATGACTATAGCTAAGGCAGCAAGTATGTGCACCCATGACCTGCCCTTCGAAGAGGGTGATGCCCCTGCCTTCCATGAATACTGCGTTTGCTGTGGAGCGGATGGTGCCGTTGGAGCCTCTCCTCCAGGCTGCGGAGGCGTGCCTTGCGGCCCATAAGAGCCATCAGCCATGCTTATCATGATATCACGTATCCGTTGACTAAGAACGTGTCGACCGGCGCGGTATTTATGTCATATGTGTTGTCTATGCCTTTTATACTTTTCACAGAAGTGATTAATATCGTGTTGCCATTGGAACCTATCATTGTATCCCCGACCTTTGCCATACTTGCAGGCTGGTTAGACCCGTTGATTATCATGTCTTCCCCGCCGTCTATGAGCAAGTTGTTATTTATGAGGTACATGTTGCTGGATTTCACATGTTTGATCGAAACAACTATTGACGGGACGAATTTCTTCAGAGCAAGACTGTATGACATGACAATAGTCCCTACTGTAAGGCTGGAAACAGGCTCCGTGGTGCCGTTCGCCAGTGTTATTGTATCATTTCCAGTAACGCTTGAAGCGCCATCGCCATAAACTATAGTTGAATCCTTGTCTATAAGGAAGCCGTTGGCTATGTAGTTGTTAACAGGGGTGCCTATAAAGTCATAAACCCTGCCTCCGGTGTTGCTAACCCCTATCGAGGTTATGGTTACGTTCTTGCCGGTAAGAGGATTGAACAGATAGTCGCCTACCTTGGCGGCAGATGCGCGCTGCCATGTGCCGTTTATCAGCATGATCTCGTTCATATCCACCTGAAGATTGTTGTTGAAAGTGTAGGTATTATTTGCCTTTTGAACATGCACATAAGACACAAGAGAAGGCTCAAGCTTGTGCGTCTCGAGGTTATATGAAAGTATTATAGTGCCTGGTGTCACCTTGCTTGCCAAGATTGTAGAGCCGTTTGCAAGGGTTATGGAAGCATTCCCATAGACCGAAGTACCGCCACCACCAGTTATTGTCGTAGTTGTATGTGTCGTGGTCGAAGTAGATGTCGTTGATGTGGATGTAGTTGATGTAGATGTGGTTGTAGAGGTCGTTGTAGACGTCGTTGTCGATGTTGTGGATACGAACACGTATACTCCAAGCGAACCGAATGTAGTGTATGTTGCCCCTGGATTACTATAGTAAAGCGTTGCTGAATAGGATCCCGGGCTCAAGTAGCATGCAGCCTCAGCTATTCCGCCACCAATCGACCCATAAGTGCTAGTATTTGATAGTAGTTGATTGCTGCCGCAGTTTGAATTGAGTTTAGTGCAATAACCTGAATTGCCGCATGCGCCTATGATTTCTACCAATGCCTGATTGTAGGTGGAAGGTATGCTGTAGCTTATACTGACAGAGCCGCTGTACGTGCCGCTCGTGCCGTACACTGAGGTTGATGCGTAGTGGGATTCGTAAGAGCTCGCATTCGCTCCCTCTGCGCCCACTATTCCTGAAGGTGAAATTGCCGGATTTGCTACTGTGAAATTGCAATACTGGTGATTGTTGTGTCCAACATTGGTCGAGCATTCATTTGCTCCAGAGCCACAGTTTTCATTAGTGTCTGATGTCCATGTCGGGTTATCTATGCCCGGACCGTAAGCGCCACCTGCACAAAAGTTTACCGTGTCACCACTGGCTCCGCAACCCGCAGTCAACAGGGTGCCTCCAGTCCCATAATCTTGGTATCCCCAGCAGTACTGTATTGTGGTTGTAGAGGTCGAAGTGGTTGATACTGTTGTCGATGTAGTAGTAGAAGTGGTCGTAGAAGTGGTTGTCGTGGATGTAGTTG
Organism: Candidatus Martarchaeota archaeon; assembly: GCA_023473425.1. Taxonomy (GTDB): domain Archaea; phylum Micrarchaeota; class Micrarchaeia; order Micrarchaeales; family Micrarchaeaceae; genus JAMCYG01. The sequence goes on along the minus strand of JAMCYG010000005.1, from coordinate 33,768 downwards.
TAGAGGTCGTGGTTGATGTTGTTGTCGATGTAGTAGTAGAAGTGGTGGTGGTTGATGTTGTTGTCGATGTGGTTGTAGAGGTCGTTGTAGACGTCGTTGTCGATGTTGTTGTAGATGTGGTTGTAGAGGTAGTAGTGGATGTTGTTGTCGATGAGGTAAACACTGCAGTCTCATTTATCGGGTTATTTAGTATCACGTTAGTAGTGGCTGCAATGCCGTTGTAGCAGCCGGTGCCGCGGCATATCCATCCATAGAATGCATAACCGGAATTCGGCGACTCTGATATGGTAACAGAGGAGCCAGGGCCATACCAGCCGGTCCCTGCAGGCGAGACAGTTCCACCAACACTAGGCGTCGCATTCAGGAACAACATGTACTGCGTGTTATAATCTATAGATAATGTCTCGTTTGACGGAATAGTCAATAGTGTGTTTGTTGTGGTGTACTGGACTGAGTTGACAGTCATATAGTTGTAATTGTTTCTCACGAATGACGGATACTCAGGCACATCAACAGGAACTGTGAAATTGAACCAGTGGGAAGACCCAGGTACAAAGCCGATTGGTGCGCTGCTAAGCTGAGCGCACGTATACGAGTTACCCCCTATGTGCGCTATTATGGCAGAGTATGCGCAGTCGTAGTAGTTGCTGATATTGAATGATACATATGCAGGCTGCACAAATGTTACCGAAACACTTGAGGTATAACCTGCATACGTTGCGGTTATCAGAGTGTTTCCTGAAACTGTTCCAAATACTCCGCTGAGAGCAGTCCCATTCGTAGATGAAGTAGTAACGTTAGGGCTTATTGTATAAGCGGTATTGTTCTCTGTAAAGTTGACCGTAGCTCCCTTTAGCGGATATCCCAGCAGGGTTACATGAGCGTACAAGGGGTCTATGCTCCCATCCGCCGCTTGGGTTGAATTCTTTGCAGTAAGCGTTATCGTTGAATTGGTCGACACTAAAGGTTCGACATGCGCATTGTAACTGCCAGCATAAGTCTGGCTAGAGGTCGTTGCACAGGGTGCTGAAGGGTTGGTCCCTGTGCACGCTTGTGCACTGAGATATATATTCCCGAAATAGAGCTCCCCGTAATTTGAGGTTATTCCAGGAAGGTACGGTGTCTGGCATATTATTGATCCACCAGGAGCCACGTAGCTAGGCTTGCACGCATATGAGGTCGTGTTTGCCTTGTTTATGTTTATGACCAGCATAGGGTTCTCAATCGGCACTGATTTGGTATTCGTTATGAAGAAAGCTATGATGGTATTGTGAGTAACCGAATTCGTGCCGAAAACCAGTGAGTTACAGTAAGCGCCTGTGACGAAACTACATGTAGATGGAGGTAGCACCCTTGGAGCTGCAACGTAGAAGAAAAGCAGGGTTGCCGCGATGGCTACTATTAGTATGGCCCAACCATACGTAATCAGATACTCCATAGCTGCTTGGGCCCGGTTTCGAGACATAAAAAATCTACCTGCACGCTCTAGACTACTTTCTTAGTTCAAATATATATAACTATAAATGGCATCGAAGCATTTTTAAGTATAACCATTGACTGCCGGAGTGCGTCCTGGCAGGCAATATAAGCCTCAGGTGGGAGTTGAACCCACGGCTTCCAGTTTACGAGACTGGCACTCTACCACTGAGTTACTGAGGCACACGCAAACGAATAATGTGGTGTAGACACAATTATAAATACTCTGGTAAATAATCTTTTTATTCAATAGATATTAGGCTTTATCGCATAGTGAATTCATGTTGGACCAGCCAGGCACACCACCGCAGGGGGGCGCAGACCCGTACTCGCAAGTAGGCAGCCCAGGTAATACAGGCGGTACCGAGCCAGTAGCGCCTGCCAACCATGGAGCAGGCTACGCCGAAGGCATACCAGGGCAGAAACAGTTCGTTGACGAGACTTCGGGTCCTGCAGGGGCAAATATCAAAACGGCCCAGAAAAGACAGCAGCCTCAGCGACCTAAAAGGTCAAAGAATGCTCTCATAATCGTACTCGCGGTCATAATAATAGTCGGGGTTGTAATAGTCTTCGTAAGACCAGGAGGTGCTGCCAAGACTACAACTACGCAATACACCACCATAAATCAGAACTTCCAGTCCATATCTTCCTGCAAGAACATAAATGCGCCTGGCAGCTACTACTTGACCGGGCAGGTGGCAGACCAGTATGCCAACGGCTCCTGTATAGGAATCCATTCTGACAATGTAAAGATTGTTTGCAATGACAACCAGATCGTGGGGCCGGGCGATACCTATATCGTAGGGCACGCTAGTTATGGTATAGGGATATACAACGCAAGCAACGTGACCGTAGGCGAATGCGGCATAAGCAACTTCTCATATGGTGTTGCATCTTTCAGTTCGAGGAACGTCAGAATAAGCGGCAACAACCTTACAAACAATTATGAGCCGATCTACTTTAATGATACCGCATACAGCGCCATAAGCAACAACTATATATACGGCTCAACCTCGCCATATGGCATGATACAGCTAGATTCCAACTCCATAAACAATACTGTGTCCAACAACACACTGAACAATAGCGAGTACTATGGAATACGAGTCAATTCGACAGGGAACACATTCGAGAATAACTATATCTCGAAAAACCTATACTCGTTTGCATGCGGCACGCAGGCAGGCTACCCTAAGAGCAATGCAGCATTTGGCAACGTATGCTACAACAATACAGGCTGTAGCTTCGTGAAGTGCAATGGTGTGAACATACCAAACAACGTGTCGCTCACAGTCCTGAACTCAAATGTGTCTACGTGCGGCTCAATAATAGCCCCAGGCACATATGAGCTTGCATCCAATATAAATGCGGGCGACTACATAGGAGCTTATAACTCTAGCTTGTACAGAGTGCCGTGCATACGCATAGCCGCAAGCGACGTCAGGCTGTACTGTAACAACCATTCTATATCCGGCTCAGAATATGCGATTGCATCTGCCGGGACCAGCAACGATCTTGTTGATGGGTGTACGCTGTCTAATGCGGAATATGGAGTCTATCTGTCGAATACTACCTCATTCAACGTAAGCAGGTCAACGCTCCACGGCGACACTTATGGCATATTTATGAACTCGTCAGCGCTCACATACGTAAACGGCGTGCGCGCGGAGAACAACAGCTTCGCTATATATCTGTCAAACTCTAATGCGGCGACTGTTAGTGGCTTTGACCTGAGCAACAACACGTTCGGTGTTTACTTATCAAACTCCTCTAACAACCTGCTCTATTCCGGAAGAGCGTTCAACAATACCGAGTTTGATGTATATGCTACAAATGCCTCGGCAGGGCTGCACTCCAATCTCGCAGATTCCGTCTCGTGCGGATTTACCGATGCGCTCTGGGCGCCATGCAGTGAACATATATCCGCAAACATGAAGTACTATCCAATAACAACATGCTTCACAATAAGCAAACCCGGGAACTACAGCCTCGTAGAGGATATAGTGGGTTCGGGCAACAACTGCATAACGATAAAGTCAAACAACGTCGCACTAAATTGCAATGGCCACAGCATAACAGCTGCAAGCGGCACGACAGGCGCCTTCATGTCAATCTACAATAGAAAGAACGTGAGCGTGAGCGACTGCGCAGTCTACGGCTATGGCACGGCCATATCCTCAAGTAACTCGTCTAATATCCACCTATTATCGATAACAGCAAGGGCGAGCGAGTATGGGATAGCACTTTCGGGAGTGAACAACTCTACAGTGAACGACAGCAACATCACTTCGATAGCCGGCGCAGGCATACTCGCAAATGGCTTAGACTACAGCACGCTAAACGACAACAGGGTAACCTACACGAAGCCGAACGCCACGGGATACGTGCTGTTCAACTCGAGCAACAACATCATAATGAATAACTATGATCAGTATGCCAAAGTAGGGATGGAGATGGCCGGCTTTTCTACAAATAACCTTGTCTTCAACAATACAATGCAAACGAATAGCAGATATGACTACGAGTGTGGAGGATCTGCATCTTACATAGGGTCAAACAATGCAACATACAACTACGGCGTGCTTAACAACTGCAGCTGGCTTGCTGCACTGAACAGCGCCTCGCCGCATCCTGCGTGCGAGCCAGAATTCAACCCCAGTACGATAGACCTGAGATCTGATTATGTATATACCTACGGCACAACGTGCTATGACATAAGGGCAAACAACTTCACACTCAACTGCGGCGGCCACGTGATAGTATCAACAAATGGGGGCACGTTCGCAACATTCGTGAATGGAGTAGGCGGAATCATCGAAAACTGCAAACTTAAGGGGTTCACCAATGCATTGGAGGCGAACAACTACAGCGTCAGGATCGTTAATAGCACCATATATGGCACAGGGCAGAACGCCGGATACGGCATAAACGTGATAGGAGGAAGGCGCAGCATCGTCAGCCGCAACTCTGTATATAACGCCATGTATGGCATAGCAGTCAGCAACGAAAATTATTCTACTATCGGGCACAATAGCGTCAATTACACAGGCACTGCCTACATTTTCGAGGGTGTAAACGATTCGACGATAGAGTATAACCTGGCACAATATCACAACCTTATTGGCGCGGTCATAGGCAATTCATCCAGCGACATATTCTCCAACAACGTATTTAACGGCACTGCACAGGGCACAGTATGCGACAGTGCGACCAGCCAGTGCCCATAGGCGCGCATATCTCTAATTAGCTTTGCGTTACAAGTAGTTATGCGAAGTAATGCACTCTGCGTCGGTAGGTAGCTTGCTATTCAAAGATCTCGCGGAATACTACGACAAACTCGAAAGAGTATCGTCCAGGCTGGAGATGATAAAGATACTTGGGGAGATGCTTAAGGAGCTGGACAAGAACGAGATTGCTGATGTAATATATATGACGCAAGGCGTGCTCGCGCCCCCTTTCGAATCGGTCGAGTTCGGCATAGCTGAAAAATATATGGAAGAGGCCATAGCCATCGCTTCCGGGAGATCAAAAGAAGCAGTACATGGCTATTACAAGAACAAGGGCGACTTGGGCATCGTGGCCGAGGAGCTGATGGCATCCACGAAGCTCAAGAGAATGGGCCAGAGACAGTACACGAGCAGGGAAGTCTACGATGTGATGAGGAAGATCGCTGGTACTTCTGGTGAGGGAAGCAAGAGCACAAAGATAAAGGAACTCGCAGGAATGCTCGCATCTACAACGCCTCTTGGCGCCAGGTATATCGCAAGGTACCCTCTCGGGCAGCTCAGGCTGGGGCTCGGGGATGCAACAATACTCGAAGCGCTATCAGTAATGGCCACCGGAACGAGAGACGTAAAGGACAGGCTCGAAGCGGCATACAACATGTGCAGCGATATGGGTTTGGTAGCCTCTACGCTGAAGGAACACGGCATGGAAGCCATAGACAAGTTCAAGGTAACGCTCTTCAAGCCCATAAGGCCTGCGCTAGCCGAAAGGCTGCCGACTTCCGAAGAGATAATAAAGAGAATGGGTGGTAAATGCGCAGTCGAGCAGAAGTACGACGGTTTCAGATGCCAGATACACAAGGATGGCAAGAAGGTAAGAATATACTCGAGGCGCCTTGAGGAAACGACAGACATGCTACCGGATGTGGTGGAAGCAGTAAGGAGCGAGGTCTCTGCCGAAAGGGCTATATTTGAGGGCGAGGCTCTCGCATTCAACGAATCTACCAATGAGTTCTTTCCATTCCAAGAGACGATACAGAGGAAGAGGAAGCACGGCGTGGCTGATAAAGCGCTTGAAATGCCACTGCACCTCTTCGCCTTCGACGTCATGTATCTGGATGGCAAGGACTATCTCGGCAAGCCATACAAAGAAAGAAGGGAGGCGCTTGAAGGAATGCTTAAAAACCCGAGCAGGATAAGACCCTCGACTATGATACTCACAGACTCACCAAAGAAGCTCGATGAGTTCTTCGAGGAATCGATAGAAAACGGCTTGGAGGGGATAGTCGCGAAGGATTTGGCTGCGCCGTATATAGCCGGCGCAAGAAAATTCAGCTGGATAAAACTGAAAAGGAGTTACAGAGGCGAGCTCTCAGACACGTTAGATCTGGTAGTCGTCGGATACTACCTAGGCCGCGGCTCTAGGGCAGAATTCAAGTTTGGCGGCCTCCTGTGCGCCACTTACAATGAGAAGAATGATACATTTGAGACTGTATCAAGGATAGGGTCAGGATTCACTGAAGAGCAGATGAAGGAACTTAGGGAAAGCCTTAACAAGATAAGAGTGGCAAAGAAGCCAGTCAGGGTTGATGCAGTAATAGAGCCGGATTTCTGGGTGGACCTGAAGTATGTGGTTACAGTGAAGGCAGATGAGATAACTAGGTCACCTACACACACCTGCGGCAGAAAGAAGTTAAAAGATGGGACTGAGGTAGGGTACGCCCTCAGGTTCCCGCGACTAGTCGGACCGGAAGCCATAAGATCAGACAAGAGTCCAGAGGATGCAACAACTACAAAAGAGATTGAAGAGTTATACAGCCAGCAGAAGAAGGTAGGGCTAAAGGAATAAGGCAGGAACTAACGCTACACTTTCCTTATGCTCTCTATTATCTTTGAGTACTTCTGCACGTTCTTGACTATGTCTTTTACTCTTGGATTGAGCCTGTAGCCTAAACCGTACCCTTTGTCTGTCCTTATATGTGTAGGCTGTATGACATTGAGATCCAGGGCCAGTTCCCTAAGTGTAAGTATGAGTGTCTTCCTAGTAAACTTCTTTTCAAGAAGAGAATATAGTTCCCTTGTAGTCCTAGGCGACTTCCTGAGTAGCAGCTCTACAACCGCATAATTGGGCCTTGTGAGCATCTTCCTAAGAGCCCATATCTCATCAGTCTCAATGTTCTTCTTTGTCATAGTTTACTCATTGCGATACAAGATATATAAACCTTTTCGCTTATCCCGCTTTTGCTATCCTGATAAAAGATATGGCAAACAAGTCCAAGGCGCGCCGCTATCTAGCAAGCTTCATTTTCAAATACAAAGGTATATATATTTTTATTTTAGTATAAGTTCATTTATTTGTGTAAATGGTATTTCTATGAAGCTATCAAAGATGTTCGGGCTGCTGCACGCTGTTGATGGCAATCCCACGCATGAAAAGCAGGAGAGAAGGGTAAGGCTGACATTTGAGCTCACCCGTGATTTCCCCGGTGAGGTAATCGAAAGAGAGGGAAAGTATTCTGCGATAGGCAAGGAAGGCAGGGACTTTGTCTACTTCATCGATTCATTGGAGATTGGCAGCAATGACATCGCGCGTATGGAGCTTGAGAAAGGCAGGATAATAGAGAAGGTTGTGGGCAGAGGATTAGGGGAAAATTTCCGCGAAGACAGAATTGCGGAGGAAGAGCTTGCAGGCGTGCTCACCGATTACCCCGAGGCGAAAAGGGCCATAATGCTGTACATACTTAGGCATGATATATTTGGATACGGGCCGTTCAGCATGCTGATGGAGGACAAAAAGAATATAGAGGAGATAGTTGTAAACGCCCCAAACGACAACATAGGCGTATACCATTCCAAGTACGGCTATTGCAAAACGAACATGAAGTTCAGGGACGAAGGGGGCTTCAGATACGCCATAAACAGGTTATTGGAAGATGTTGACAAGGAGCTGAACAGTAATACGCCGATAATAGACGCGCAGTTTGCAGACGGATCGAGAATCCACGCGCAGGGAGCACCATATGCAACAAGGGGGGCCGCTGCATCCATAAGGCTTTCTGGCAGCAAGTTCACGGACATAAGAAATATGATGAGCAGCGGCAGCGTAAGCGCAGAGGAATTGGCATACCTCTGGATGGCGATAGAGACGGGCTGCAATATAGTCGTATCAGGAGCACCGTCTTCGGGAAAGACAACACTACTGCTAGCGCTCAGCTGCTTCGTGCCAAGGTACCAGAGGATAATAACGATAGAAGAGGAGGTAGACGAACTCAGGTATTATTCAAATTTCATGAACTCTGTGCCGCTTCAGGGTTCTGCTGGCAACGCAAAAGTGACGGTAGGGGACCAGATAATTAATGCACTGCACTTGAGGCCAGATAGATTGATTGTAGGTGAAATAAGAGGAGGAGAAACGGCCAGCGTCTTCTCAGGCGCAAACCTCGGCGTCCCGTTCATGACCACAATGCACAGCTCCACAGACGGCAAGGCGCTGATAAACAGGCTCCAGTCAAAGCCTATGTCGGTCGAGCCTCAGTCTATTTCTATGCTTGATGTTGCAGTTTTCATGCGGACCGAGGGCCTGAGCAAGAGAAAGATTAGCGGCATATCTGAATACCGCTGGCTCTCAAGGAGCGAGATAAGTATGGATGACGGCGCAGAGTACAAGATATCTACCATATCGCAGGACGGTGCACTGGAAGAGAGTGCTGTAAAGCAATCCAAAGCTCTGGAATTGTATTCGAAAAGCGAGCTGATAAGCGGAAAGTTGGCACTGAAGGAGTTCAAGAGGCGTGTTGCCTTTCTAAGGAGTATTTCTTTGGACATTTCAAAGCAGGGAATATCCGAAGTAGTCGCCTCATATGGTGACATAAAATGAATGCATATGCATATGCGGCTGACGCGCTCATATATGCTGCCGGCGCAGCGCTTTCGTTTATGGCATTGGGAGCCATGGCATTGCTAACTGTCCCAGTCTTCGCGGCCTTCGCACTAGCGTCCATAGAATATGATAGGATATTACTGCAAAACAGGCAGTCGCGCATGGCCGCTTCAGCATCTTACATGATGCTCAAAATAGTCAAGGAGACAATGGAGCACACAGGAAAAGGGATAGCCCCCAGCATCAGAAGCGTCATAAAACTCATGACAAAATATGATGTGCACCTTGCAAGCAGGCTAAATGATATACGTGAAATGATGGCGCTCGGGTACGGCCTGCAGGATGCATTTCGTTCAGGCTTCGTGGCTGATGGGAGTAGATACGCTGCTATTAGCAGACTGGGGGAAATGGTAGGTAGAACTGACAGCATGACGGCAGTGAGGGAAACCCACATGAACGCGGAGATTGACGCCCAGAAAGGGAAGGAGGAAGCCATGGGTTCTCTCCAAAGATACGCATCTATAAACATGGCAGTAGGGGCAGTTGTACCCTCTTTCGTAATCTTTGGGTTTGTTGGCTATTCTATGATGTCGAATGGAGCTATCGCAGGCATTGCATTGGTGACTGCTTTTGGAGCGGCATTGCCCTTTGTTACCAAGGTAATCAGGTCAAAGATGGATGAGATGCATGAAAAAGTATGACATAACCATCCGAATAGGGTTCGTGCTTGGCATAGCATCAATACTTGAGGCTGCATTATCAAGTATTTATCTGGCAGCCGCAACTGGCGCGATGAGCGCAATAATATTCGCGGCGCACAGGGGCAGGGAAGCAGAAGGTCGCATAAATAAGGATATGTATGTGCTCACCGAAGGCTTGATTACCGAGCTTAGGATGGGGCATCCACTGATCACATCGTTAGCCAAAGCTAACTCCCCAGGGCTCTCTTTCAGCAACAAACTCAGCAACGCAATATGCAAATACAGAATGTCATCAGATTTGGAATACTCGTTCGAAGAAATGATGGACTCTGGACCAAAGAGGCTTAAACCGCTCGCCGGACTGCTTATGAGTACGATCTCAACCGGTTCGCCAGCTGACAGTTTCCTTGAAGAAGGTAGCGGAGGCAAAAACGCTTCGATGGGGCTCATTCACAAGGCCGACGCCTTGATGAGCGGCTCTGTGCTGATATCCTCAATGGGTTCCATAATATTCTTCCCCGCATTTGCGGGTGTGGGCATCGGAATACTTGGCTCATTCGCCGGTCTTACACAAGCAGCTAGCAGTGGCGTTGAATTGCTATTTGCGTTCTTCATAATTGTAAGCAATTACTATAGTTTCAGCATCTTACCATCGAACAATATAACAGCACATTACAAGTCTGTGCTAGCTTCTCTCACAGGATTGCTGATAATGAGAGCAGTATCTCTTATCTCAATAAGTATGATTTAGGTGATGGTATGGAATATATGCCTTTAACTGACGTAATAAGGACCTTGCTGCTCATGGCAAGGGCAGCAAAGGGCCAGGGCTCAATAGAGTATGTTATGATGCTCTCGGCAGTAAGCATCGTCATAGTGATCGCACTTGCTATGATGACACAACTAAAGGGTGCTGCAATCCATGCGATGGTGAATGGAACGAATTCGAGTGTGATGACAGAACTCACGCACCAACTTTCCAACCTTAGTAGTTAAAAGGTACCAATATGATGAAGGCACAGGCATCTTTGGAGTTCACCGTCTATGCAGCAATATCGATAGCGGCACTGTTCAGTGCTATTACTGCCTATTTGGCAGTAGGGGCAAGATATAGCAGCATGGAAAGCAACGCAGAGCTGATTACATTTATCTCTTCGGTCAACGCCAATATCGAGTATACAAACAGCACGTTCCGGGTATTTGTACCCAACGGCGTTTGCGGAGCGGTCCAAATGCAGCACAGCACAGCGTTTGATGCGCAGGTCGAGCTGAGCAACAGCTTGTGCGGGTCTGCCGGGGCAATAAGAACCATCAGGATGACGATGGCTTGGAATGGAACTTTCGTGCTTTCAGTGGTTAGATGATAAAGGGGCAACTCTCTGTGGGATTTATTATAGAGATCGCAATCGCCATAGCGATGTTCGTTTCTACAGCGCTTACACTCGCAGGCATGAGTTCAAGCACCTCGCACGCGTTTAATGATGCGCGAGCATATTATTCTGAATCTGTCAGCCAGCTTAATGCGAGCCTCGGTATTTACAGCAAATACGGGATATTCCTGAGATGATTGCATGAAAAGCAAGAGAGGTTTTGTAATAGGACTTGACACGCTTATTGCGATATCGTTGATAAGTACAGCTACCGTGTACTTTATGTACGAGTATAACATCGGAATAAAAACTGTTTCTGCCTATGAGCTGGAGGGGCTCAACCTGCTTAATTCTAGCACGTATCTTCAGAATCTGCTTCTGCTCAAATACAACAACGGCATTAATAATTCCTCCTTCATTTCCGCAATGAAGGCGTATGACTATACGCTGGTACAAGTTAATATGTCGTTGCTGCCGGTCTCGATACAGAACCGTGCAGGCAGGCTCGCAGTCCTGGACGGAAAAATATATGAAATAGTCGGAAGGTGATTTTATTAAGGCCCAGGCTTCCATAGAATTTGTTGTAATATTGTCTGGAATAGTTTCTCTCGTCGCTGCAAGCGCGGCACTGTACATGCATCAGGCGTCATATCAGAGATCGGCTCTTGAAGATATATCAAACATTTCGAATAGCAGCGCCAGTTCTGGAGGAAACTACGTTCTGCCGGCCAAAATGTATGTCTATGCCTCGCTAGAAAGCAGGATATACCAGAACGCTACAAATCCGCTTAACGTCGTGGTCTCATTACCTCCGGGCGCGAGCATACGCTCCATTACAGCTAGTTCCGAAAATGCGACAGTGGAGCCAGCAGGCTTCTTCAACCTTACATCCCAGGGAATAGGCGATTTCGAATTCATGATACTCCCACATGCTCAGGGCCCAATCGGCATAGGCTTGGAGGTGAATGCGACCTATGAAAACCTTTCCTTCGATAATATTACGCACGTATACGCCTTCTCAGTCGCGATGAACGGCAGTGCCACGAAAAATGTGACTGGAGGGAAAGAGCTTGACGCGGCTATCACATACGGGAACCAGAGTATATTTTATAATCTTACAGACAGGAGCAGCGTGATGGGGACAAGAGTGTCCAACCACTGCCTATACCAAAACTTCTGGTATCAGCCGTATCCGGTGAGCGTGCAATGCGGTACCAGCAAAGCATGGGACTTCTGGATATTCGATGACGTGTGCTATACTAATGGCGACCTTTACAGGGTTTACTGCGTCTACCCAACAAATACCACATATAGCTATTACGAAATTGCAAGCAGCAAGAGCTACGCTTACAATATTACGCTACGCCTCTACAACTCGTCTGTGTCAATGAGTGGAGTCCTGAATCGGAATGATATGAAGGAAAACCTGACATATCGTAACAGAACCTTAGGAAATGCTATCGTGACTGGCGTAACTGGAGAGGGGCCGCGGCCGTATACGAATTATATAGTTCTGAACAGCAGCTCGGGATCAGGACCGGTCAACATAAGCACATTTGACGCATATTCGCAGACACTTGAAAGCATGCGCAATACGCTTGCCTATTACAATAACACAGGCGTATCCCAAGACCAAATAGACCAGATATGGCAAGCAGTAGGTGCATATAACCATGCGGCGAGTGCATTTGAAGAAGCCAATTACTCTTACGTTAGCGGATGCGCGCTGTTACACACGGGTAGCATGCTGCATTACGCATGCGCTCCATATTCCAACCTTGATTATATGATAAATGCATCAGTCTTGGGTAATGGCGCAGACACTTATAGCGTTAACTACCGAGGAACTGTAATAAACGTGAATGGCTGAGGCAATTTTATGAGGGCTCAGATGGGGGTAATCGAAGCAGGCATAGCAGTGATTATAATAGCAGGTGCAGCAAGCGCGCTTACTGACGTTACATACAATGCTTCTTCGCTACATAGGGTAGAAAGCCTTTCAATATCGAACCTTGAATATGATTTTCCAATGCTGCTGCGATACAATGCAACAATAGGAAACTGCTTTACTTCCAATGACGCTTCCTGCGAAGCTGCATGGTTGCGGTACATCGCCAGGGCATATGGGATAGGATGCCTGGAGTATGAATATCAAGGAATCTATGCAAGTTCGTCAGGCAGTAACTCGTGCGCTATGGGAAGCAGCAGGGTAACATACTGCTTCGTGTTCCGCAATGATACGGTTTCATGCATATACGCAGTTGGTGGATAATGTGCCGCTATACGGAGCCGGGATAGCCATAGCTATAATTGTGCTGGCAGTTACATCAACCGCAGTTACAAAAATATCGCATTATGGCAATGTTATAAGCAGCGAATATAATACTTACCAATCTCTTGAGATAATTTCCGCAATTCATTCGAGCGTGGCGCAAATGGGTAAGAGTTGCACTGTCGGGTGCATTGATACAACTCTTGCAGCAATCTGCAGAGCGGATATGTGCCTTTTTTCCGGCAGCAATGCTACTGACATCATATGGCTTAGAAACAGCGGCTTTGTAATATGGACAGGCAAAAATGATTGAGCTGGAAGAAGCGTGCATAAATGCTTGCAGATATTGGGCAAGGGGCTATTGCAGAACTTCACGCAAGAAGCTACATAGTGCAGAAGCGTCATTGCATCATTTTGAAGAAACAATAGCAGCAAAGAGCTTCTCGGCAAGCAAGTCAGGGATGGTCCCATTAAGACCGCCATAACCATCCTCAGCAACAAAAACAGTGTAGTTGCCGTATGCGAATACTGTAGTGTACTGAAATATAGGGTATTCCTCCGAATATGTAGTTACGGATGTGAGGTTTGATACTGCCACGTCATAGACGTTGTACATTATGACATTGTTTTTCTTGTAGGAATAGTTGAATGACTTCTGGTAGCTATACTGACTGCTGATCGAATTTGGAGTGTATGAACTCGAGAAGTTGATTAGAAGGAAATTCTCTTCTATGTTCTTTGCCGTCGCCGGGCTGTTCGCAGTATATATTATTGAGGTTATGAACTGCGGATAGCTAGTGTATTTCACGTTGGAAGAGGCATTGAACTCTGATACCATTATATGTCTGTAGCCCTGCGTGCTGAAATAGCCAGTCAGGTTTTCGCTGGTGCTATTCATCAAGGTGTAGTTTGCATGCGGCACTACGTTCTCTACAGTCTGGAGGGTTATATTTTGAACAGCAGCGCTGTGAATTAGCCCAGAGTAGTATGCGATGATAAACAGTATCGCGGCTATTACCGCTGCTGACGTAATGTAAACTGCAATTGCCTTGTTACGCTTATCCATGAGCCTCACATGCTATTTCTTCAGCAGCGAATAGTAGTATTTGGCCAAGCCTATAGAGTAAGTTGCGTTCATCTTGCCGCGGACTCCGAATGTTATCATTGAAGAATAGAAGTCCTTATAGGCAAAGAATGCACCGTAGTACTGCATTCCATTCACAGTTGCATTGGCAAGATACAGTGTGAAAGTGGAGTTCGATTCTACCATAGTTACCTTCTCAGTAGGGCCAAGGCATCCGCAGTATGTATGGTAAAGCGCAGCGGCTTTTGCAGCCTGGGGGCTCTGGAGGGCAGCCGCATGCACTATGAACATTACAGGATAGGTATAATTCGCATACTCGCCTGGAATTGGAATTGTCTGATTTATGGGCGTTACGTTGTTGGACGCTATATAATTGGCAGTAAATGGTAAACCGTACTCCCTGTCAAATATGTAATATAGATTAGTAGAATTGGTAAGGTTGTACTTGGCAGTCAGGTTCTGTGTGAATATGCCGAGCGAGTCGTTTGTGTAGTATAGAGTGAGTGAATTGGAGTTCGGTAGCTGCTGCACTAATGCATTGGAGTTTACTATGTTGCTTACCACTGCCATAGTACTCGCATTTATTGGTATTATTGTAGTGGTGGCAGAAGTGGTCACGGAAGAGGTAGTAGCCGTGGTCGGTGCGCTTGTCGTCTGGGATGTGATAGTAGTGGTTGGTGGAGCACTCGACAAGCCATGCAGCGTAATATATGCGATTATCCCAAGTATGACTGCAACTATTACTACTGCTGAAACTATCACTTTTGCATGCGAATTGGCCTTAGCCTGCGGTGGAGCAGCCATACCTTGCTGCGGAACATTTATAGAACCACTTTGATCCGGTGTATAATCCATAATATCACATCACGTTAGCATCATGTTACTACGTAACCATTCCCTATGAAGCTGTATCCAGGGGATGTTATCACATCATAAAGCGTGAACGTGCCTATCTTGCCGGTCTTCAACTGGAGGGCAGTCACAACCACATTCTGCTGGGTAAGCGGGTCGTACAGCACATCGCCTATCTTAAGGCTGGATGCAGACTGCATAGTCCCATTTATTTCCATCTGTTCGCCGCCGTCTACTATCAAGGAGCCGTTATTGATTATTATCTCGTTGTTGGTCGGCCTCGGATATACGCTTGTTACGGAAACCGGCACGATTGTGTTGGTATTATTGTTGTATCCGAGAATCATCTGCCCAGGTTTGAGATCTGATACCTTAATGGCCGCGCCGCTCAGCGTGTACACGAATGTGCTTCCTGCAAAGGAGTTGCATGTTGACGTCACTCTATCAATCAAGTAACCATCAGCTATAAAATCGTTCGAAGGAAGGGAAAGCACGTCATATACAGTATGATTGCTCTTCAGCGTACTCACGCTTATAGAAGTTATTTCTACGGTCTTGTTGAGGAGTGGGTTAAACAAGTAGTCCCCAACCTTTGCAGTACTCGCCTTAGACCAATTGCCGTTGATGAACATGACTTCGTTACTGTCTACTGTCAGGTTGCCGTTGAAGATGTACTGGCTAGTGGTATTGTGCGTGTACACGGCAACCACAACTGACGGTGTAAGCTTTCCGGTCTTTGTGTTATATGAAAGTATCTCTTCACCGAACTTGACGTCAGATGCATTGATGGATGTTCCATTTGCCAGAGTTATTTTGGCATTGCCATAGACAGAGCAGCTGCCATCAGAAGATATAGTGGATGTTGTAGTCGTGTGAGTTGTAGTCGAAGTTGTCGTTGTTGAGGTTGTAGTCGTAGACGTAGTTGTTGAAGTGGTTGTTGTGGAAGTGGTCGTAGAAGTGGTTGTCGTGGATGTAGTCGTAGAGGTGGTGGTTGATGTTGTTGTGGAAGTGGTCGTAGAAGTGGTTGTCGTGGATGTAGTCGTAGAGGTGGTGGTTGATGTTGTTGTAGATGTAGTGGTCGAAGTAGATGTTGAAGTGGTAGAAGTGGAGGTTGAAGTGGTAGAGGTAGTAGTCGAGGTAGTAGTAGAAGTAGTAGTGGATGTTGTTGTAGTGGATGTTGTTGTCGATGTGGTAGTGGAAGTTGTTGTAGATGTAGTGGTCGAGGTGGTCGTAGAAGTGGATGTAGAAGTTGTGGATGTCGATGTTGATGTAACAGGTATTGTAGAAGTGATTGGTATAAGCGTGAATGTAGCAGTAAGCGTAGCGTTAGACAGCATGTCCAATGTTGCGTTCTGCGAGCTTGTGCTAGTCAGAGCGGATGGGGAATTCACGCTCCATGAGCTGAATCTGTATCCGTTGGGAGGTATTGCATATACGCTGTGGTTGCCCTGCGTGAGAAGTATCGATGTAGAGTTTCTGTATATTGAGCCGTTTATGGATATGGTGCCGGTAGGTGGATTTGTAGCAATATTTAGGAGGTAAAGGGTATATGAGAGTTCCTGCAGCGTCTGTATCGACTGCCCGGTAGAAGTATAAGAAGGAGATACGCATGAGGATTTCTCCAAACCATTGCAAACTTTATAGTTCAAGCCGAATGACGTTGAGAACTCGGTGCCGCTCTGCGCAGATACATTTGGCATAAGAGCCCGGCAGACCACTGGCGTACCTTCAGGCGCAAATGCGGGTGTGCAGTTGCCTGCGTAGTGCAGCGTAGTGGAAGCTCCCGGGCCGTTCGTGATTGTTACATTTATCGCGTTGGATTCGAATAGCACGCTCGTCCCAAGATTGTTTGTGAACAGTAGAGTGAACACAGGCGTAGTCACGGAATTGTATGACAGCAAGCTCTGAGAGCACGGGAATGATGGTTGTATGTTGCAAGTCGTTGGCAAATATGTAGACGGCCTGTTGAGATACGATGCAAGGAATATAACACCAAGGAATACGGCTATGATTATCAGTACCCATGCGTATGTTACTATAAATTCGAGTGCGGACTGCTGCCGTTTCGAATGCACTTTACCCATAAGCATCGAATCATTAATAGGATGTGTAGATATTAATATAAATACACCTTATCTTACTAAAAGAATGAAAGAATGCGGCAAGAAAGAATGCGGCAGAATACATAAAAAAAGATGCATACGCCAGGACGGTTGGGTTAATGAACAAGATAATCGCGTTTCTAAAGCTGACAAGGATAGAGCACAGCTTGATGCTTGTAGTTGCGGTGCTAGCGGCTGAACTGATAGCAGGCGGCCTGCCGGGGCACTTCGTGCTAGCCATGAGTCTTATAACACCGATATTCGTCAGCATGGCCTCATTCGCGATAAATGACTACTTCGACCTTGAGACAGACAGGGCAAACGGGAAAAAAGAGAGGCCGCTGGTATCGGGCGCGATAAGCAGGGAAGGCGCACTGCTAATAACGGCGGTCACGCTGTTCATAGGCGTGATGGCAAGCGCGTTCATAAACGCCTATGCGTTTGTCATAGCGCTGGTGTTCGGCGCCCTCGCAATGCTCTACAGCTACAGGCTTAAGGACATGCTGCTGGTTGGGAACTCCTACATAGCCCTATCTATGGTGATACCTTTCATATATGGCAGCTTCGTAGTATCCGATTCGATGGGTGCGAACATCATAATCGTATGCTTCATAATATTCCTCAGCGGCCTGGCAAGGGAGATACATGGGATGATGAGGGACTATAGGGGCGACACTAAGATAAGGCACTCCAAGAATGTAGTGTACTACTTCGGCATGCGCAGATCAGGAGCTGTCGCGCTGCTGTTATATATCGAAGCAGTGGCACTTAGTATAGTGCTCTTCTTCATGTATATGCCGTTCGCTTACAACCTTGTGTATGCTGTGCCGGTAGCCATAGTTGACGCACTGCTGCTATACGTTGGAGCAAATATGACAGGAAAGAGGATACGGGCGAAGGACTTCGTAATAGGCAGGAATGTGAGCCTGGCATCTATGGGTGTGGCTCTTCTGGCTTTCCTGTTATCGGCGATAGTGTATGTGCATCTATGATAGATGTATAGGATGATAGATACACATGATAAATGCGGAGCGCTGTAGGAATTCCTTTTCATCCATGACTGCTGCGCGAGGCAGCATACCTTGCCAACGCACGCGTGCTGGTGCAGTGATAGGATTAGATTAGTTCTGCTTTGAATCCGCGCCTTCAGCCTTGGGCTCCTGGCGGTCGGCAGCTTCACCGTCCGCACCTGGCTTCTGCAACTGTTCGCCCTGCTGCACACTTGGTTCTTCCAGTCCTTCTTCATCCGGTTGCGAAGCCTTATGGGAAGACGAATCCGTCCTCGCCTCGAAGTCAGATATTTTGTAGGTGAACTCCTCATCTGACTTGATGACTCCTTTCGCCTTCATGGTTTCCCTTGCAATAAGGTAGTAGATAAATGCGAGTGATCTGCGGCCTCTATTGTTCGCAGGAATTATCAGGTCAACGTACTTTACCAGATTGTCCGTGTCGCACAGCGCTATTATTGGTATGTTTACCTTGCTTGCCTCTTTGACAGCCTGCTTCTCGTTCCTGGTATCACTTATCACTATGAGCTTCGGCTCCTGGAAGTCGTCCCTGTTCGGGTTCGTAAACACGCCGGGCTTGACCCTGCCCTTCATAAAACTTGCGCCGAGTATCTGGGCCAGCTTCTCGGCAGCTGCTACTGCATATATCCTAGATGCGGTGACAACTATATCCTTCGGGTCGTACCTTGCGAGCATGTTTGCGGCATACCTTATCCTGCTGTCTATCGTCTTGAGGTCAAGTAGATAGAGGCCGTCATCTCTAGTCTTGTAGATGAACCTCTTCATGCCCTGCATCTTCGACTTCGAGGCTATGTGTATGCCCACCTCTAAGTATTCGTTCTGGTTGACAAGCAGCTGCTCTTCTTCGCTCATTCCTTCACCGTGATATTTTATATCTTTCATGTGGGGCCGCCGAGATTTTCAGGGCAAGCCTTTTGAACTCGGGTCGCCACCACCCCAAGGTGGAAGCCTACCAGGCTAGCAGACGGCCCCGCACGCATTATTTTGCTATGTTTTATCATGTTTTGCCATGTATTACTAAATCAAACTCTCAGACTCATTTCCTGCCGAATTTTATTATCTCGTCTATGAGATCCACGTGGCTGATGAACATGCGCCTGCAGCAGTAGCGTTTTACGCCAAGCTCGTCGAGCACCTTCCCGGAATCTTCATGCTCCTGATTGACCCTGCGGTCGTACTCTTCCCACTTGTCGGCTATTACGGCGCCGCACGTGAAGCATCTTACTGGAATCATCATGTTATCACACTACCTAAGCAGCATTGCAGCACATCATCTGTATGATGTCTGGAATCTCGCCCTGGCCTTTGGCCCCTTGTACTTCTTTGGCTCGACCCTCCTGTAATCGTCAGTGAGCAGGTACTTGCTGTGCGACGCGTACAGCTTTCTTATCGACTCGCTGCCGGTATATTCTATTATGCCCTTTGCAATCGCATTCCTTGCGGCCTGCGCCTGCGAGCTGAAGCCTCCGCCGCTGACGTTAACGTTTATGTCCATCCTGCTGGCTAGATCTGAAGTTATGTCTGACATTTTTATTGGCTCCAGCATTACTGAGACTAATTCCTTCTGCCTGAATGTGTTTATGTCAAAGCCATTGATGCGTACAATGCCAGTACCCTCCTTTATGGACGCCCTGGCCACGGCCTCCTTCCTCTTTGCATGTACAAGGACGTGCTTAAGCCCCTTCTGCTTCTTCTTGGCTGCGCTAGGCGGTGCGCTCTTTGGCTTTGAGGTCCTCCTCGGCGACTTTTTAGCAGGCTGCGCAGCAGCTTGCTCAGCATTCTGCGCCGGCTCTGCCTTCTCCTCGCCTGCAGCCTTGCCGGCCTCTTTAGCTTCAATGCTCTCTTCTGCCATGATCATGCACTTTTGTTGTTTATTCTCTCAAATTTCCTGTAACCGAGCGCTTTGGAGAGCTCTGATATCTTAGTATATCTCACATATAGCCTGTCAGGGTCCTTGCTCTCGTATTCTACGCGCTTGGCACCTTTGAGCTCTTCTGGAACACCCATATAAACTTTCAGCAGCCTGTAGGCGCTCTTGCCCTTCGGCCTGTGATACGGCAGCATGCCCCTTATGACGCGCTTGACTAGCATGTCTGGCCTTCTGGACCAGTACGGTGAATGCTCAGGATTTGCCTTGTCCTGGAGATCCAGCCTGGTCTTGTACTTGGCCGCAAGGACCTTCGGACTCCCAGTTATTATCGCCGACTCCGCGTTCACTACTGCGACCTTCTTGCCGGAAAGCAGCTGCTTCGCGACTCCAGTCGCAAGCCTGCCCAGCACCTTTTCGGTCGCATCGTATACAATGTAATCCTCTTCCTTCGCTTTTGCACTCATGAAATCATCAGACTATGATTTTTGCGTTCTTTGCTTTCAAGGCATCCTTGAGCGGCACTACGCTGCAGTTCGCCCTCTTGAGCTCAGCCATAGCAGATTCTGAGAACTCCATTGCAGCGATGCGCACCTTGTGGTCCATCAAGCCTATCGAAAGGACCTTGCCAGGCACTATTACAGAGTCGCTTTCGCCTGTGGCCCTGTTTATCTTGTAAATATTAACCTGCGGCCTCTGCCTTGAAGGCTTGCTCGCAAACTTGTATATCCTCTTCGAAAGGCCTGCACGCTCCTTAGAGGCACGTGAAGCCTCAAGCTCTGCAAGCCATTTGACTACTACATCCTTTTCCGGTTGCTTCTTCATCAGCTGCACCTTTCCTTTGCGGAGGGTGAGATTTGAACTCACGCAGTCACTAAAGACACTGACCCCTCAAGCCAGCGCATTTGGCCGGGCTCTGCCACCTCCGCGTGAATCTCAAAGTTTCTTTACGCCCTTCTCTACATCCTTGAGCTCTTGTTTTATTATCTCCAAAGCCTTATTAACTATTTCCTTAGGTGGCATCTGGCCAAATGTCTCAACGTAAAATTCATATGTGCCTTCATCTTTCATATCGTATGCTACCAGCCCTGGCTGGAACTTTGCATGAGCGATTCCAGCTCCCATTATTGCCTTGCCCTCTAGCCTCAGCTTCTGTTCATCGTCAAGTTTCATTATAGGTATGTTGCCGTTGGCAACCTTGACGACCTTGTCAGATGTCTCGAGATCTCTAGAATAGACCGTTCCTTTACCTTGCTTGTCAAGAGTGAAAAGAATCTCATCTGCGTCTGTGTATCCCTTCGAAGGAGTAAGTATAGGGACGAGTCCGATCCTGTGCGCGATGTACTCATCGAACATCGAGGAAGTGTTCTCGTGTATGGTGACCTTGTCTATCGCGAAGGTCTTGACGCTGTTCATGGCTATCCTTCTGAGCGCATTGGCGGTTGCGTGATCCGTACCGCTCAGCCTGAATCTGAATATCTTATCGTTGTCCTCGAGGATTTCGATCTTCATCAAGTCACTCTTTTTGACTAGTAGTCCGCGCTTGCATTCCAGGGGGCGCAGAATATTAAGCACGCATTGATATAAGTAGCTATGCGTATTGCGAATATTATTTATGTTGCGAAGGTTTATATAGATTTATTCGTGTGCGAGAGGTGTTGCGTTGGGATTTGAGGAAGTAGTGGCAAGGGATTTGCAGCAAAAGGATTTTGGCTCATTAAGGTATGTAATGCAGTATAAGGAGCGAAGCCACATATCTGCTAGCAAGGTGGATGAATTCGGCTCTTCAGTCTATGTAGACGTAGACAGCAGTGCAATTGCAAGGTACTCAGATGGAGGCACGCCCGCATACTTAGCGGCGAAGAACCTGTCCTATGACTGGCTGGTTACCCTCTATGACATAAACAGCTGCACAGGCGGCCTTTGGAGGATATACAAAAAAGGCTGTATAGGCGGACTTGAGAAGTTTGAGAAGGGATTGGGCCGAAGGGCAAATATCGAAGCAAGGGTAATAGGACTCCAGAACGGCCATAATACTCCTACAGTGAAAAACGTGCTGTCGCACCTGACAGAGCAGAATATACCTGTCATGGAAGTAGACCTCTTCGGCGACGAGTTGAGGCATATAGCGTTCGATCTAAAAAGAGGGATGGCATTCGACATGCTTCTGGAGAACAGAATATATAGGCCCGGAGAGCTCAAGAATGGGTTGACTGCAGACCAGTTTGAAGCGCAGACCAAGACTAAGGCGAAGCCGAAACAGTGAACATATCTGTGTACTCTGGACCTTCAGGCTTGAGCACACTTTTCTTCAGCTTCACTGAGCTGCACTCGAAGTAGCCGAACTCGTGATCGGCGGACTCCATTACATGCGCCAGCACTTCGTCCTCATGCTTCAAGTCCTTAACCCTTGCTAGAGTTATGTGGGGTACGAATTCTCTGCGTTCTACACGAATACCCAGACTACCTGCCATGCTCCTGAGGCGCGTGCTCATATCCTCTAGCTCGGCACGGCCTTCCGTGACATCTGCATATATTACCTTAGCACTGCCAGAGAACATGCCAGTGCCTTTGACGTGCACCATGAACTTATTGAAAGAGAAATTGGAAATGGCACCCATAAGCGCATCGATCTTTCCAACCGAAACATCGCCCAGAAAGGCAGGGGTTATGTGCCTCTGGTCTTCCCTTACCCTCCTTAGATAGCCAGCGCCAAGCCACTCCATGCCCACAAAGTTCAACGCATTGACCGGCACCTCAACAGAAAAGAATGCTCTTACACTGCCTGCAGACATTTACACACCACTTCATTCACGGCCGTGTATGAACAGTTCGGCGTACGAGCTGAGCAGCGCCACGGTGCTGCCTACTAATGGCACGCCGCGCGTCATGCGCGTTATCCCCTTGAGATCTCCGCGGTCCGCCCCGCCGAAATATACGAGTATCACAGGGTATATGAGTATCTGTTCGACGAATGCGACGGCCAGCAACACTATGTAATTGGATTCCACAAGCGTTATTGGGAGTATTAAAGCCGCACTGACTATTCCAGCCAGTACCGTCCTATAGGTCTTGCCGAAAGAGAGCTTCACGCCTATGTGCTTCCTTATGCCGTACAAGTACAGAACATCGGCAACTACCGGACCCACAACGTACAGCACCATAGCCGCTCCGACTCCGCCAAAATAGTAGATTAGGAACGGTATCGAAACAATCTGTACGGCACTCATTATTGCGTTGTACTTGAACAGCCTCCTTGTCTTGCCGCTGCTTATGAACATGACAGAGGCGTACGACCCCACTAGGCCGACCAATATGCCAAGGGACATTATCAGCATGTACATAGGTGCGAGCGAGTATACCCCACTGAATGCAACGTAGGAGAATGGCTTGGCCAAAACTGCTATGAATAGCAGCATCGGCGCAGAGAATATCATCGCATAGTGGATTGCGCTGTTAAAGAATGCGCTGCTCCTTTTCCCACTATCTTTGGATTGAGAGACTGAGGAGAAAGCTGAAATCAGGGAGATGCTTATGGACCCAATTACTATGTCGACCATCGAACCCAGCTTTGAAGCGACACCGAAGTTACCCACGATTATGCTTGTCGCGAGTAGGCCAAGGATCACCATCGTAAGGTTTGACACCAGCGAAGTTATTACGTTCGAGCCGGCTATGGGTAGAGAGAAGTGCAGTATGCGTGACATCTCCCTGCGGTCCGGAGCCGAGGCGTGCGCATTGCCGCCTATAAATATGTAATATAGCGATACCGAGGCACCGGCCAACATACCTACTATGAGACCTATTATTGGTCCAAGAGCGCCGAAGCCAAGGAGAACTAGCGCCACGCTAAACGACGACTGGAATGCAGCCTGAGTTATTATTGCTACTCCGACGCGTCTACCATTGCCGTAGCCCACGAGCGCTGAATACGAAACATAGAACACCATCGATATCAGTACTATGATAGATGCAATCTCCACGAGGTACTGATAGCCCTGTGCATGCATAGCCTGCACCGCTATAGGACCAGCAGCCGCGAAAGCAACAATAGTTAGCACAACGCCCACGGCAAGCACTATGTATAGACTGTTGGAAATCAGCGGCCCGATCTTGTCGGGCTCGCGCTTCGCGACATACTCGGAAACAAACTTGTTGGTGGCAGAGTCAATGCCGAATGAGCCGAACGCACTGAATATTCCTATTATTGCAATTGCAAGTGTGTACACACCGTACTCCGATGGGCCGAGCACCCTTGCTACCACTACGAATGCTATTGCGAGCAGCACGAAAGAGAGCAGCTTACCTAGAAGCAGATAGCTAGCCATCTTGGCAGTCTTCGCGCCCAGGCTTTCAGCCTGCTCCTCAGCCAAATATTCCATATTAACCACGCTACTTGAATGTCGAGTTTAGAACCCTAAGCATGTGGGTTACTCTCAACTTAGACTTGCCGCGCTTCCTGTCCCTGAATGTCGAATAGCCTATCTCCTTTATCCTTACCGACCTGTCAAGCAGGCGCAAGGTATCAAGCAGCACTTTGTAGCCCTCATTGACATATTCGTCCCTACTCTCTTTTATGACCTTCTGGAACAGGGGAGTGCGTATGCCGAAGAAGCCTGACATCATGTCGCTGCATGTCGGCTTGCCACGAAGCTTGAACACCGTATACGATATCAGGTTTATGCCCCTTGAGAGTATGCGCCTGTGCAACCCCCATTCCCTGACGCTTGTGCGTATGCCTATCGCCAGATCGTTCGAGTCCAGCGCTTCGTATATGTTTCTTACCTTACTTATCGGGTGCTGCATGTCCGCGTCCATTACTATTATCTTTTTGGTCCTTGTGCGCAGCGCGGCTTCTATTACGCTTATGGTAAGCCCGTGGGCATGGCTCTTGCTCCGGTTAAGCAGCACCACTTTACCGCCGCTTTTCTCAGTGACGAGGCGGGCTTCCTCCAAGGTACCATCAGTAGAGCCATCATCCGCTATTATAATGTGCACACCAAAGTATCTCTCTGTGAGATCTTTTACAATCGCAGATATGTTTCCCTTCTCGTTGAGAGTTGGGATTATTACTGTAAGATCCGAATACTTCGCCATTTCGAACGCCGGCATGCGCTGACAATCTCCTTGTATTTTATTGCTATGCTGTCTATATTACTATATTAATTTGGTTTAATTCTGGTTTGTATGCTCTGTGCACTAAGTATGCTATGGTGCGGCACCAGATTTAAATCAGTTAGTTGGCAGTGCTGATTGGATGGGCATCCGAATAATAATACCGGCTTATAATGAAGAGAGCAGGATAGCCGAGACACTGGCGGATTACAGTAAATTGATAGGCAGGAAGAAGGGGGTCAAAATATTTGTGGTATCGGAGAGCACTGATGGGACCAATGACATAGTGCGCGCATATGCAAAGAAGCACCATGAAATATCGCTTATTTCCAGGAAGAGAAGGAGAGGTAAAGGCAACGCAGTGGTTGTTGGCGCCAGAAAGGCGCTCGTTGGTGCAAAAGACAGTGACCTGATAGGTTTTACAGACGCAGATGACGCAGTTGCATCCGGCCAGTTCATGCAGCTCGCTGCGGCAATCAGCGGATACGATTGCATAATTGGCTCTAGATACTTAAAAGGAAGCAAGCTTATCGGTAGAATTACCTTGCAAAGGAAGATAGCGAGCAGGGCTTACAACATGCTAGTAAGGGTGCTGTTTGGCATGCGATACCATGATACGCAGTGCGGAGCAAAGCTCTTAAGGGCCGACGCACTGCGCAGCATTATCCAACGTATCTCGGTCGGCGATCTCAGCTTCGACATCAATCTGCTCTACGAACTGGAGCGAAGCGGCAGACGCGTAAGGGAATACCCAATAAAATATTTCGTGAAGAATACAGGAAAGAGCGTCACGTTGGGGCAGGTGATTAAAATGTTCCACAGCACCATAAGGTACAGGATAGATAGAGGCGGAAGATGATGGATCTAAGGGTTATAGTGGACCAACGGGAGAGAAACACTGTACTGCTGAGCAGGTTGGAGGAGATAGGCGTATCTGTTGAGGTCAGGACTCTGCCCGTAGCTGACTACATAATATCCGATAGAGTCGCAATAGAAAGGAAATCGCTACATGACTTCGAGAGATCTATAATCGATGGCAGGCTGTTCGAACAGCTCGCAATGATGTCGGAGCACTACGCTTCGCCAATGGTGATCCTTGAGGGAGAGCCGAACGAGTTCAGGCTGGACAGCAGCGTGATATCTGGTGCAGTAGCGCACATATACATTGAGTACGGCGCAGGCATACTTATATCGTACAGCTCAGAGAATACCGCCGACATCATAAAGAGCATTGCAAAGTACGAACAGCAGGGAGCAAGAAGGGAACCTTCGATGAAAGGGGGCAACAGAGCGTATACTGGCAGCCAATTCCAGGAATACGTTGTCGGCAACCTGCCTGGCGTGGGCCCAAAGCTGGCGAGGTCGCTGCTCAGGCATTTCGGCAGCGTCAGCAGCATAGTTGCAGCGTCTGTCAGCGAACTCACGGAAGTAGAAAAAATAGGGAAGATAAAGGCGGAGAGGATATATGATATACTGCACTCAAAGTACATTCCAAGCTCTGACTGATCAGACCTGCCTCTTAGGGTCCAGGAGCCTATCGAGTTCCTCTTCGGCCATAATCTTCCTCTCGAGGCACACTTCCTTTATCGTCTTGTCCGTTAGGTATGCCTCCCTCGCTACCTCAGCAGCTTTCGAATAGCCTATCACAGGGCTAAGCGCCGTGACAATCGAAAGATTCTTCGCAAGCTGTGATTTTATCCTGCCCAAGTTGGGCTTTATGCCGCTTATGCATTTGTCCGCGAAAGCGCGCATGGCCGATGAGAAATAGTCTATCATGAAAATGAGGTTGTAAGCTATTATCGGCATGAAGACATTGAGCTCAAGCTGCCCTGCGCTAGCAGCCTCGGTTATCGTAGCAACATTCCCAAACACCTGGAAGCACGCCATGTTCATCATCTCTGCCATGCTGGGGTTTATCTTACCAGGCATTATAGAAGAGCCAGGCTGTACCTCAGGCAATTTTATATCTCCGAAGCCATCCATAGGCCCGGAGCCGAGCAGGCGCAAGTCGTTAGCTATCTTGTTGACCACTACGGCGAGCTCCTTCAGGGAGTCTGCAACCCGAAGCTCTGCCATCTGGTTCTGCATATAAGAGAATTCGTATTTAGGCGACGTGAAGCGCACCCCAGTATACTTGTAAAGGTATCTGAGCGTGTTTTCCTTATATCCTTTTGGAGCGTTTATGCCAGTGCCAACCGCTGTGCCGCCGAGTGGCACTGCCCTCAAATCGTCCATTGCTTTTTTCACGCCTTCTATCGCGAAAGCAACTGCACCTTCGTATCCAGAGAACTCATCGCCCAGTGTTATCGGGACGGCATCCTGAAGGTGCGTCCTTCCGACCTTGACAACTTTTGAGAATTCCCTGCTCTTGCGGGCAAGGGTGCTCTTAAGGTGCTCGGCTGAAGGAAGCAGTTTGCCCTTAATCTCCAGGTATGTGGTTATATGGACCGCTGTATGGAAGCTGTCATTCGTAGACTGTGACATGTTGACATGGTCGTTTGGGTGTACAATGGCATAGTTACCTTTTTTGCCCCCGAGAATCTCTATCGCGCGGTTTGCTATGACCTCGTTGAGGTTCATGTTGGTGCTCGTGCCAGCACCCGCCTGGAATATATCTATGCTAAACTGGCTGTCGAATTTGCCTTCTGCAACCTCGTCGCATGCTTTCCTTATCGCATTCCCGCGTCTAGAATCAAGCTTTGCAGAGAGCATGTTCGCATCTGCTGCCGCCTTTTTCAGGAGGGCATACCTGTGAATGAATATTGTCGGCAGGCTTATTCTGGATATTGGAAAATTGTTCAATGCACGCTGCGTCTCAGATCCGTAGTACACATCTGCAGGTATGTTGACGTACCCGAGTGCATCCTTCTCTTTCCTGTATCTCATAGGCACCATCGCATATTCTGTCTGTGGCTATCTTTTTAATTCAATCTCTAAAGGGCGACCGAAGCCATGAACAAGATGAATCCTATCGCTACGGTAATAGCAGTATCCAACAGGCCAAAAGAATGTATGTACCTATTTGCGAATCCAGCAGAAATCATCAGCATCATCCCTGTGAAGAATAGAGGATATCTAGTTGCCTGTGGCAATATTCTTCTCATCAAATCACAACTTCAATATGTGAAATATTACATGATCCAGAGGGATGCCGGCTGACAGCGCCCTCATGTAGAGGTCAGTGAACACTATGAACACCAGGCTGGCCCATGCGATCTGCTCATGGTGTGCATTGAGCCCGGACTGCACATCATAGAACTTCTTCCTGCCTGATGCATTCGCCATGCAGCTGAAGCAGTCCTTTCTGCCGCCTATAAGGCTTCTCAGCGAATGGCAGGAGAACACGTATAATGTTATCAGCACGGCGTTCACTGCCAGCACTATGCTTCCAATCCTGAGTATGATGCCGCCAGAATACATCAACGAGAGCACAAGATCGTAATAGAAGAAAGGAAGTATGGCTATCGCGCTGTAAAGGAAATACCTGTGCAGGTTCTCGACCTTGAAGAGCGAAGAAGTTTCACCAGTGTAGCTCCTCTGCGGCCCATCCATCCTAGTATATACTGGGCATGCCACAGGGTGCTTGAACACGTGCCTGTTGTAGTCCTTCCTGTATGCATAGCAGGTAAGCCTATACAGACCCACCAGCGGCAGCACAAGTATTGTTGGCGAATAGAATGGATCTATATAGCCCTTGAACTCCCCGACCGGGAACAGGTAGAGAGCTATAGATGCCGCAGCTATCAGGAATATGAATGAGTACAAGCGCAGATTGGGCTCGAAGAATTCGCTAGGTATAAGCCTTGAAACTGCTATGTTTTTCTGCGCCATTCTATCACTGCTTTCTGTCCGCCTTGCCCTTCGAAAACCTTCTAAATAAACTGATTATAGGATCGTATAGGCTGTCCGCGGATCTCTCCTTTTCAGGTATTATCGCATTGTCGGTTATCTTTATGTGCTCCGGGCACACGTCCTGGCAGCACTTCGTCACATTACAGTAGCCCAACCCGCCATCTGCGGTTAGCCACTCCGATCGGTCTAGTGTGTCCAGTGGATGCATGTCAAGCGATGCGGCCTTCACCACGTGCCTCGGACCTATGTATGCTGCATGATGGTCCCTGACGACATGGCAAACATCCTGGCAGAGGAAGCACTCTATGCACTTCCTGAACTCCTGCGATCTACCTACATCCATCTCGTTCATCCTCCAAGGACTAGAAATGCCTTCTTTTGGCTTGAATTCCGGCATCAGCTTCTCTATCTCGTAGTTAGATGACACGTCTGTGACCAGGTCCTTGACTAGTGGGAAGGCCCTCATGGGCCCGACAGTTATTGTCCCATCGATGGTGTCCACCCTAGTCTTGCACATCAGCCTTGGCACTCCGTTAATCTCAGCAGAGCATGAGCCGCATCTTGCTGCTTTGCAGTTCCACCTTACTGCAAGCGTAGGGTCCACGCGCTGCGATATGTAGGTTATCGCGTCTAGCACAACCATTCCTTCCTCGACCTGGACGTCAAATTCCTGGTATTCGCCGCCTTTTCCATCAGTAGGATCTTCTCTGTAGACTTTGAACTTCCGGGTCCTACCTGTTTTGGCACCTTCCTCCTTCTTATTTTCTGCCTTCATGCATACACTTCCGGCTTGACCAGCGCGTTTAACTCTTCAGGCATTTCAGGGACGGGGACTGTGGAAAGGTCTATCTTGCTTCCATTCCTGGCACATATTATGTTAAGTTTCCATTCCTTAAGTTTGTTCGGGAAGTCGCTCCTTGTGTGGGCGCCCCTGCTTTCCTTCCTGTATATTGCACTCCTGACTACACACTCTGCAACAAGCAGCATCTTTTCCATTTCTATGCAGCCCAAAAGGCCCTGATTAAAGCGCACCCCGCCTTTTACAGTTACGCTCTTTGCCCTTTCTTTCAGTACGGTTATGGTCTGCAGCGCAGAGTTAAGGTCCTTCCCATTCCTTATTATGCCGACTTTTGAGCTCATTGTATCCCTCAGCTCATCTATTATCTCATATGGATTGGTACTTCCTCGCCCTGCTTCATCAATGAAAGAATTAATCCTGGATATCTCCGCTTCCGCTTCCCTGTAGTCAAGCTTCGGCGCGACACTTGTTGCAGCATACGTAGCTGCACTGATCCCTGCCCTTCTTCCAAAAACAAGTATGTCAGCAAGTGAGTTGCCTCCGAGCCTGTTCGCACCGTGCAGGCCGGCAGCCGCCTCACCAACTGCAAAGAGGCCATTGACATTTGTCCTTGCTGTCTCAGGTTCAACACGTATGCCACCCATGAAATAATGCACTGTTGGTGCGACCTCCATCTTCTCTTTCGTTATATCTACGCCTGCGAACTCCTTGAACTGCTCATACATGCCAGGGAGCTTCTTTCTTATGAAAGCCGCGCCCTTTTTGGTGATGTCCAAGTAGACGCCACCGTGCTCAGTACCGTTGCCATTCTGTATTTCATGATATATGGCTCTTGCTACCACATCCCTAGCATCAAGTTCCTTCTTCTCAGGTGAATACCTGAGCATGAAACGTTCTCCTTTCGTATTGAATAGCAGCCCGCCCTCACCCCTTACTCCCTCTGTCACAAGCAGGCCTCTGACCCCGGGAGGGTAGACCATGCCCGTAGGATGAAACTGCACCATCTCCATGTCGCGCAGCTCCGCTCCGGCTTCAAAAGCCATTGCTATTCCATCTCCAGTAGTCTCATGCGAATTGGAAGACACTTTGTATATTCTGCCTAGACCGCCAGTCGCCACTATGATTGCCTTGCACTCGAATACGATGAATTTGCCTGTCCTTAGAGAGAACCCCACCGCTCCACAGACACTCCCATTGCATGCAAGCAGCTTAGTTATAACCGTTTCATCAAGCAGCTTGGCGTTGCCGGTGTGGAGTACCCTGTCCTCAAGCGTGCGTATCATTTCGAGGCCGGTCTTGTCGCCGACATGGCACAGACGCCTGTATGTATGGCCACCAAATGCTCTTTGCATTATCTTACCGTCAGGAGTCCTGTCAAAGAGAGCGCCGTACCTCTCGAGTTCGTACACGCGCTCGGGCGCTTCCTTTGCGAGTATTTCGGCCATACGGTAGTCTCCTATATAAACTCCCTCGGCCACCGTATCTGAGAAATGCACCTGCCAGCTATCCTTCGAATCGACGTTGGCTACAGCCGCAGCAATCCCTCCCTCTGCCATAACAGTGTGCGCCTTGCCCAGAAGCGACTTTGATACAAGGACTACCTTGAGATTCCTGCTTACGATCTCTAGCGCTGCCCTAAGCCCGGCGCCACCCATACCCATGACAAGGACATCAGTCTCCACCCGGTCATATGCAACCATTAAGCACCAGCCAATTCAACTATACGTAGGTAATGTTTATATTCTGTTTGCACCGACGTGCGTCACTGCTCTAGCCTTGAAAGCGCAATTCTTTCCAGGAGGAAATTGGTAAGACTGGTGGATCTGCCAACTTTTATTCCTAGGCGGCGTACAACTGCAAGCGCATCCTTTTCTGAGGGATTGAACTCCGTTTCGCTTGTGAGCATGCTTCTAAGCCTCTCGAATGCAGGTTTGCTGTCGGTGAACAGAATGAATTCTTCGCTGTTTTTAGCGCCTGCTATTTTTATCGCTGCGCTTATCTGCCGCGTCATAGCGGCGAAAAGCAGCATTTCCATGCTAGGATCACCGGCCCTTGCTGTCTTCTCGGAAAAAGAGATTTTCGCTTCAATGTAACTGGCTATAAGATGCTCTCTTGTAGCTATTGCCCGCGGATCGAATACCTGTAAGACGCATTTTTTGTCGGATTTTCTTATGCGAGATATATTTTCTATTAGATCCTGAAGTGGCTCGGCGCAAGACGCTTTTTTTATTATCAGACTGTGCGGATTGGGGTTCAGCATCTTTTCAGTAAGCATAGCATCAATGTAGATTGAGAGGAGACATTTATTATTTTATTCCAAATCCAGCATGTGATAGTCTATAGCATAGAATGGCAAGAGACAAATCTTCTCGCATCTGAAAACCATCTGATTCTTTCCTCTCTTGTATCTCTCACGAAACCAAACATTATTTATGGCGTGTACCAACTTTAAATTCCGCGTTTCTCGAAATATTTTTGATTGATATGTGCGATCCCATATTTACAATCTTTAGTTTGTCCCCCTCATGAAATAATTTTGCCGCGTTCTTTACTCCTGCAATAAATGGTATATTGAATTCTCTTGCGAGTATCGCAGCATGGCTCAATATGCCGCTTCTTTCTGATATTAAGCATTTTACTCTGCCTACCGCCAATACCGCTTCAGTAGGCACATCGCGATATATCAATATTTCCTTGCCTACAATTCCCTCGATGTTAGAGGGTACGTCATACAATAGTTCTTGTTTGTTAGTGTGCCTTCTGATTTTGGGCATGACAAAACCCAAAGATTCGAATATGGTAATATAATCACCATCGCCATCCCTTAGTGATTTTGGTAGCGCGTCGAAGGTTTGGCTAAGCAGCGGTGATATTCTATACTCGTGCGCAATAGCGCTATAGCATTTTATATCGTATAGCATCGCGAAAAATTCTGCAATACGTTTCTCTCTTGGGGTAAAATTCCACTTTTTAATCTTATTTCCATTATGTTCAAGATTACGATTTCCTAAACTGGTTTCCAGCCTCCCATTTAAGAGCTTCTTGTATTTTTCAGGGTTTTTTAGTATCTTTGAATACACCGACTTTTTCCTTCTGATAGCGTAGTTGTATAGTTCATCCTGCGACAAACCGAGGCGTTCTATTGAGAGATTTAGCCGTTTCATTGCTAGAGAGCCCTCAGTGGTTAGTTGGTTCAGCAGCCCGTAATAACCGTAGTTTATGATTACTTCTCTGAATGCCTCTATCGGATTACGGCTCGCTGGCTTTTTATATGATTCTGCTATCAGCTTTCTCCAATTTATCTTTTCCAATCGCAATATTTTCATACAGATATCATATGACATATCTTGGAATCTTTTGCTGTTGAGAAATGAGAATGCTAAGTAGCGGTCCCAATCAGATGGCTTGACAATCGACATAAACTCTTCCAGGCCAGACCAATTTTCTAAAGTGCCCGATTTAGCTTCCCTCGTTTGAAATATTATTACCTGATCCCCATGATTTTTATCCAACGCCCATTCAACGTCCTGGGGTTTGCCGAAGACGGATTCTATGTCCAATGCATCTGATACCAGTTGCTTAACAAATTTAGGATATTTACTTATATCGAGCGAGGTTCGCGGCACAGCGTAGCTCGTTACTTTTTTCTCTTTACCTGATGTGATTGTATCTGCGCTTTTCCCGCTTTCGATCATTATTTTTTTGTTGATATCAGTAAAACAGACCCCTCCCCGACTAGAAAAAACATATCGCTGTACTAATGCACCTGGCCTAAGCTTACCCGTTATATTCATTTTTTTCATATAGACCTTTGCGTCTGCACCACTCAACAGCACTTTTTCTAAGTAGGTAGGGATATCTTTTTTTCTTATTGGACCATAGGACTTAAAAATACCTGCGAATGAATTTTTAGAATCTTCCAAGTCGAAGGAGCTTCTTACTATATATTTGGCTGCTTTGAAAGTCAGGCGGTATTTGCGCCCAGAAGTAACAATGAATTCGGGAATCCCAAACCCTTCTTTTTTCAGAATAGCAAGATTCCCGGCTTTGCTCATATCATCACGATTTACTAGATGGGAGATATATTTTCCTAAAGTTTTCATCCCGTTCAAACACTTCTACAATCCCCTTCATAAATCCACAGAA
>JAMCYG010000009.1 GCA_023473425.1 Candidatus Martarchaeota archaeon | reverse complement strand
CCTTCTGCGAAGGATCCTTCCGAACATAACGGAATCTATGACCAATGTGCTTATCTCTATTCCCTTTATCCTAGACTGCATCTCAGATACAGTCTGCTGAAGCTCGTTCCCTTTCACTACTGGTATGAAGAAGATTCCGCCTTCAGGGTTGCTTATATCGCCTACAAGGGAAAACCTGTTTATCACATTGCCTTTCTCTTCTTCCATTATGAACTCGAGAAGGCTCTTCCTCGATTCCAAGAAGGCATCCTCGTTTATTATCTGCATAAGTATGATTGCGTTGTATTTTACTGCGAATCCTTCCATGCTTATAGTTACTCTGGGCAAAATACCCTTCTTCATCAGCCTGTCATAT
The DNA here is from genome assembly GCA_023473425.1 of Candidatus Martarchaeota archaeon. Taxonomy (GTDB): domain Archaea; phylum Micrarchaeota; class Micrarchaeia; order Micrarchaeales; family Micrarchaeaceae; genus JAMCYG01. The sequence continues at coordinate 15,580 of JAMCYG010000009.1, read as the reverse complement.
ATATGCCTGGCACTTCCTTTAGCCAGGCCGTTCTGCCTCTCTATCTCTGCGAATGTTATTGAACCGTCATCCTCCAAGCTCTTCAGAACTCCGAACTCCGACTTTAGCAGTTGATTTGACGATGGCCTTGGTGCGTCTTTTGACCTGTACCAGACGCGCTTCTCCAACACTTGGAAGAACTCCTTCCTGAAAGGTATGAAGCTCTTTGTCTTGTAGAAGAATGATGTTTCCCACTTGCTTGCCAGATTGGATAGAGATGGCACCCTTTTCATAGCCTTCATGAGCTCTGCAAGATTCTCATTGCTCTCAGCTGTGACGAACAGCAGCATGTCATATTTCCCGATTAGGTGCGCAGCGAACTGGATGTTCCCGATCTTTCCAAGATCATTCTTTACTGCTTCTGGATCCGGCTTGCCCTTGAGAAATTTGATAAATATGAAGAACTCTATGAATCCTTGCTTGTCTAGCCTGATGTCCGGTATGTAGCGAAGCAGGAGCCTTCTCTCCAGCCTCCTTACCACCTTTGTCGCATCGTCTAGGCTCAGCCCGGTATTCTTCGAAAGCATGTCGAATGGCATGCGCGCATTCATAGTTAGGTTTGTAAGCATGTCCTCTTCTTTTGCTGTAAGCTGTACTGAGTTTGCCTCGTACACCCTCCCTTCATTCTCCTGCGGCATGATCACCTTGCCGCCTTCAGCCTGTATTATTGCTTTGGCGACTTCGATTGCACTCTTAGAGGTGCTTGCCCTCGGCAGGAATTCGCCGTCTTCTGTTATACGGCCGATATAACTGACGAGCGCCTTTCTTTTTCCGTTCTCATCCGGAGGCGAGTAGTCCTGGCGCACAACATAATACGTCCCTTTTATGTTCCTTATGGTGATATGGAACTGCAGCGCTTCCCTAAGCCTCGCATACCTCTCCCTTACCTTCTCAGGGTATTTGCCTTTGGTAAGAATGCTGCTCTTCTTGAGGTGCATAAATGTCCTGCTAATAGTATAGAATATAATTTATTTATGCCTTTCTTTAATAATATTTAATTTGTATAGTTAATTTATATTCTATAATTTTATACAGAATCTCACTTACGTTTCATTTAAACGGTTTGCTGCCTGTTCTCTGGGAAGGGCGCCTTTTTATATACAGGTTTCAGCCATAGTCATTATCATGACTGGAGTGTGGTTGGAAGCGCTGTATGGCACAGGTTCGAGCTCTTATTCGAATCTCCACCCAATCGATGTATTCCCCGCTTGAGCTTGCTCTGCACATCGCATCCCGCAATACTCCAGTCTTCATGATAAAGAAGGAGGAGGAGTGGAAATGGAGAAGGTTGGCAGGAACGAAACTAAGAAGCAGTACCAGTTGGTTATAACCAACCAGGGCAAAAGGTTCTACAAGATGTACCTTGCTGGTGCAAGGAACGAGGTGAACCTGGATGAGCTTGCAGGCAGGATAATGAGGCTGAGCAGCGTTGCAGAGGTCTTCATCACTACTGCAACAACTGATGACGCGATACTTCTCAAGACAAGGTTCAAGGAAGGAATGGAACCGCAGAACGTCGTGACATATATTGGCAACAGGATAGGCACAAAGTTTGGCCGGATAGCCGATATGTCTATGACGACTAATTATAGGGCAAGGAGGTAATTGCATGCAAGACGAATATCTGAATGTGAATAGCAATGGCGCTTATAAGAGTTCTATACAGAGGCTGCGCGAGGATCCAAACATAAGGATTGTTACTGATGTGCCGGGACTGTCATGGCACATTGAGTACAAGATCCCGCCGATAAAAAAGAAGGCGGGAATCATCGCAAGGCTGTTTGGGATGTCTAAGGGCAATCATAGATAAGAGATATGATCGATTACTAGCACTATTACTGCAAATATTGCCACAGCTATAATATTACCCTTGGATTTATCTTAGGCCTCTTGGAAGGCGCATCGTAGAAGCGCATGACCACTCCTTCCTATTGTCCAACGGACCCTAATAACCTCCAGAAATACGGAGAGATAATGGTTTAAAGATTTTGATGCAATTATAGAATATGGACCTAATTATAAACACCAATCGAGCAATCAGGAACTTTTTTCTCATCAGAGAGTTATTCTCGAGAAGGGAACCCACAAGCGACATGGCAAAATTTGCTATGTTTTTCAATGATAATTTTCGGGATGCATCCCTCATTCAGAACAAAATCAATAAGCTAGATTCTGAGAGAAGGAATGCTCTGTTCACTCTGCTCTTGGATAGAAACATAAACAGGGCTGACGACTCTGATCCCGAAATCAAAAGTATCATTTCCTCTTTGGCGGACATGCAATTGGAAATCAATTCTGACGAATCCACCTCGGACGCAGCAAGCATGCTAGCAGGCCAATATAAAAAACTGGAGAGCAACCTAGCTTCATGGATCTCTAAAATTTTTGGCTTCGATCTGCCTGATCATTTGGATGTGCTCCTATACGTCGGGCCTTTCTTCGGCCAAGGGCGTTATATAACAGCAAATCCGCCGGCAGTCTCCCTTGCATTTGAGGAGTATAAGGAATCTAAGATTTCTGTACTAACGCATGAATTGTTACATTACCTCATAGAGAAAAGTGGGATAAAAACAGATCTTGCAGCAGTTGGGCAGTCCTTCGAAGAGGCACTTCTGGATTATTTCTGCCCTAATGGTATTATGGATGAAAAGCTTGGATTGATCAGCAAGCTGGATTTGGATGCACATCAAAGAATGCAATCAGCCTTACGACCCGCATCCAAATCCTCCTCAGAAAAATTGCTGCCTGCAATAAAAGAGTACTACAAGCAGTGTGGAGACACCACAATTTGGGATTTCTTGAAACGCAGGCAAATATATTAGATATAATTTTATGCTCTGCTGCGCGCCTTACTCTTTTCTACATTCTTATCCCTAAGAATATCATGCAACCTTCCCATTTCTATTCTATTTGCAATATCACTGTTTTCCTCATTTATTTGGCATTGGTTCCCCTCCAAAATTCGTTTTGGATGAAAAGGAACAGAAGGTCTCCTTGGTGGACAGGGAAGGAAACAGGGCAACTATGAAAGTTGAAGAATTCAACGCTTTTGTAGAAGCGGTTGTTAGCAAGAAAGTAACGAAAATATAATTGTTATGTTTTCGATTTCTTGATACGCCGTTAGCTTTCGCTACGTTTGTATGTTGTTTATAGCAAATAAGCATCACAGATAGGATATGTGGTCTACCACGAGCACGATTATCGCGAACACCGCGACTGCTATGAATATTACCTTTGGACTTATCTTAGGCCCCTTGGAAGGCGCATCGTAGAAGCTCATGACGCCAGCCTGTGATTGGGGGGAATAAAGGGATGCCATTGTATCACAATTATAATCTGCTTATTCTACCAATATTGAAAACCTGAAGTATTTAAAGTGTTCGGAAGCCAGTGCTACTTCGCAGCGCTGACTATCTTCACGACGTCGCTATCTTTGAGGATATGGTTCTTTGCCAGCCTCGCGTGCGTTCTCCCGTCCACTGCATATAGCATCTTCTTCGCTATCTCTGTGTGTACCGCCATCGCGAGATCCATGGTGGTAGAGCCCTTCTTAAGTAGTATAGCATCAGGAAGCACGTTGCCGTTGCTGTCGGTCCATTTGTTTTCATCCTCTACTGGATATACCACTATGCTGTCCAAGAGGCCAAATACGACCCTGTTCAGTATCTCCTGCACATGGGTACCGCCGTTTCTCTTTAGTATACCAGAAAGCGTCTTTAGGACGGCTGCCTGCTCCTCGCTTGCACCAACCGAAGACATTTCAAAAGAGTCAGACCCGTCATCATACCTTATGATTCCCTTCGATCTTGCCTTCCTAAGAGCGAGCTCAACCGCAGCAGAGCAGGCGATGACTTCAGATGAGCCATATTCCGCCTTCAGCTTTTCCACGTTCGCCTCCGAACCTGGAACATCAGACTTGTTAGCGGCTATGATGAACGGTTTCGATAGGCGCATCAGCTCTGCCGCGAGCGAGAGCGTGTCGCCATCAGACAGCCCTTCCTTTGGTATCTGCATATTGAGATTCTTGAGCGCCGCGTCGACATGCTGCCTCGTTATCTTGAAACCGGATAAGTATGTGGCAAGCGCCTCCCCTGGATTCTGATTCCTTGCAATCTGCTTCATGCCCTTCCTGATAGAGGAGGCGAGCCATTCGGCCATCTCAGATAGTACCATTCTTACATCATCAGCAGGATTGCAGCTTGTGCACGGCACACCGCTAGGATCGGTCCTTCCGCTCGCGTCTGTAACGAGTATTATTGCGTCCGAAGAGGCAATATCGTTGAGAAACTGGTTGCCGCGCCCCTTGCCTTCATGGGCCCCGCTGACCAGTCCGGCCACATCTATAATGCTGATAGGGATATATCTTGTACCGCCAATGCAGCGAGAATTCTTAGGCCTGCATTTTAAGCCTTTCTCCTTCTCGACGCATTGAGCAGTCACGTATGTTGTTCCGCGATTGGGACTTATAGTAGTGAAAGGGTAATCCGCTATTTCTACTGCAGCTTCAGTAAATGCTGAGAAGAGGGTACTTTTCCCTTTGTTCGGCGCACCTACTATTCCTATGAGCATTCCAACACCGCTTGCATATACCAATTCATTCCTACTTGAAAAGTCTTACCTTAACAGGCTTTTTCCTGTCTATCTCTCTGAAGAAGTAGTAAACCGCTATCAAGAGCATTATCATGCCAGAGCCTATCAACAGGGCTTCCTTCGGCATACCTATGAGCAGCGCAACAAGCGCGAGTATCGTGGCTATAGGCAGATATGGGTAGAAAGGTATTTTCAGCGGGACGTCGGGTCTGCGCTTGAAATGTATGACCGCTATGCTGCTCATCAGGTAGGCGAACAGCAGGCCGAAGTTGCTTATCGCAGCTATTATGTATATGTTGCCGGAGAACAGCATTACGGCGGATATAGCGGATGTTATTATGACACCGTTAATCGCAACGTCCCTCTTTGGATTGTATTTCCTGAGCACGGCTGGCAGCAGCTTGTCCTTGCTTATCTGGTAGGCAGTTCTTGATGATGCGAGTATCATAGCAAGCGCAGCGGACGTAGTGGCTACGAGCGCACCTATGTCGACCAGCGTGAACAGCCAAGCAGGGGCGGCTGCATACTTGAGCGCAAAAGAGAGCGGATCGGCATTGACCGTGTATGCATTAGCTGGTGCGAGTAGCATCAGCGATATGTCAACTAGCAGGTAGACTACGATGCTTATGAACACTGAAAACATCAGCGCTTTGGATGCCCCGCGTGCACCTCCTTTGATCCTGTCTGTCAGAGTAGATATGGTCTGGAAGCCAGTGTATGCGAAGAACACCGCTACGCTCGCGGCGAATATGGCACCGAGTCCCTCCTTTGATGGTATTGTCGCAAAATTTGTCTGGAGCACATGCGGGTGCGCCATTAGGAACAGCAATGCGAACAGTATGAAAATAGTGAGCACGCCCAGCTTTACGACTACCAGTCCGAAGTCCGCCTTCGCGGCTTTCTTTATTCCTATTATGTTTATGATCGTGAGGGCAAGTATCTGGAGCAGTGCGAATGCTACGGCATATATGTGCTGCGTAAGCCCTAGCATGCTTCCGAGATATGCACCGAACCCCAATGCAACTGCACTCACTGCAGTCGCGAAGCTGAAGTACAGCATTATCCCAGTGACGAAACCCATCTCAGATCCGAATGCGTTGTATACGAATGAGTATGCAGCACCTTTTGAGTGGGGCATTATCTCGCCGAGCGAGCCCAGCTCAACAGCGACCAGCGTGGCTATTGCGCCTACAAGCACGAATGCTATGATTGAGTATACCCCAGCCAGGGCTATCGTTGTGCCGCTGAGGACGAATATTCCTGCACCTATTATGGCACCGAGTCCAACTGCAGTGGCTACTCTTACTGATATCTGCTGTACAGCCATTTTCACCAGCGCATGCGTGCCGCATGATGCGGCATCATCACTTATAAAAAGGCATGGCAATAAATAAATAAGGTTGTAACAAAGGATTAAGCACTGGCAGCATATTCTGCTTGTTATATGCAGGGATAGCAAAGCATGGCCAAATGCGGTGGGTTCAGGGCTCACTCCCTTAGCGGGTTCGGGAGTTCAAATCTCCCTCCCTGCATTTCAAATACATTTCAAATACAGTACTTATGATAAAAGGCTACAGGGTGCAGGTGCACAGGTATGATATGCATGATGCACTACCGCGCTACTTTGATGAATAAACGCATAATAGATGGATCATTCACCCTTCTCTATCTTGAAAGAGCCGGTGGGAAGCTGCTGCATGATATGGTCTATGTCGTCGTAAGACAGGTATGCACCTATCAGCTTCGCAGCATCGGACTTTTTCTCGTCTCCAGGTATCAGCGTGATGTGCTTCCCTATCCTTTGCTTTAGGTGTGACAGGCCTATGTGCGGCATCACCCTCAGGGCTCCGCTTTCCACATATACTACCAGCTTCAGCGCCATTCCCCTATACCATTCGCGCTCGCCCGTGAGCAAGAAGCTGCCTGTTCCGAGCGAGCCCTTGCCGGTAGACTTGCTGACCTGGTTCCTCTTCATCGCGTATACATTGACGCTTCCCATGCCCTCCTTCCAAGCGCTGGAGTTGCATGCTGCGAACTGAGCAGCCTCCTCTCTCACCTCCTTGCTTGCAGAGACGCCCCCCTTAAGTATTGTCACTGACGCGCCGAATATGTCCGCATGGAAGAAAAGATCCTTATCCTCGAAATGCTTAGAGTTAAGCAGCTCGTTCTGGTGCGCGTCCCTGCCGCCAATCACCAACGCACCGCTGGTTGCAAAGAACCAGTGGAACTTCTCGTACCATTCCTGCTTCCGCGCCTTTGTTATCTGCTTCTTTGCCTTCGGTTTTGAGACCTCCTTATTTTCAAGGATTTTGAGCTCGGCCTCCATTCTCTTTATGGCAGCCTCTGCGCCAGCAGCTTTTGCCTTAGCCCTCTTAGCCTTTCCGTAGTAATCCGATGCGTTATCCTGCGCGGACTTTGTGAAATCGATCTCTATTTTCATCCGACCCGCCAGACCGGTTGGCCATAATCATATCAGGCTCAAGGATCCGGATATGATTAGCGATATTATGATTGCAATTATGAAGCCGATAACTCCGACGAGCAGTATTCCTATGAGTATTATCTTTGCGCTCTTGTTGAATTCCTCTGAGTTAGGCTTGTAGCTGATGCTGAGTACCCTCTTCGAATCATCTATGAATTTTGACAGCTTTGTAATTATAGACAAGTGGCGCACCTTCTTCGAGTTCAACCTTACTTTCGCTACGTTAATAATCTTTGCTGAAAGATTTACTGTTATGATAGATTACAGCTATAAATATATTGTGATTCACTTTGGCGAGATCTGGCTGAAGGGGGACAACAGGAACGTCTTTATCAGCAGGCTGAGGAAGAACATCGCAGCTGCGCTCACTGACATTGAGCACGGGCCCCTTGAACTTAAGCGAGACCGCTTCATCTTGGAGCTCTCGGAGAACAGTGATGTGAAGGAGATAAGCGACAGGGTATCAAAAGTCTTTGGCATAAGCTGGTTTGCTCCAGCAATATTAGTCAATGGGAATGTCTCAGATATGTTTGGTGCCATTAGAAAGCTGGCATCGGACCTTGGGAATAAGCCAGTCAGGATAGTGGTCAGGAGGTCGCTGAAGAAAGGGAAGGACTCTATGGAGATACTGAAGGAGCTGCTTGCGCTTGCGATAAAGGAAGGCGTAAATGTTGATAAGGATTCTAAAAACATCATCAGTGCCAACATTACAGACTTCGGCACTCTCGTCTACTCTGACAAGATTAAGGGGGCATGCGGGCTGCCGGTTGGATCCTCAGGAAAGGCAGTTATACTGCTTTCTGGAGGCATAGATTCACCTGTCGCTTCGTACTATGCAATGAAGAGGGGGCTTACGCCGGTATATCTGCATTTCCATCCGTTCGCGAGCAACAAGATCGCAGAGGAGTCTAAGATAGGCGAGTTCGGTCGCGTGCTTTCTAGGTACTCCAACGGCGCAAGCATCTATTTCGCCAAGGCGGATCTGTTCCAGTCTGCGGTAATGAAAATGCCGAGCAAGTACGAGCACGTGCTCTTTAAGCGATTCATGTACAAGGTCGCGGAGCGAATAGCGAAGAAGGAGGGCGCAGAAGTGATATGCACCGGTGAGAGCCTCGCGCAGGTCGCCTCGCAGACTGTGAAAAACATGAGGGCATCCGAAAAGGGGATACGGCTTCTCATGTTCAGGCCGCTGAGCGGATTCGACAAGCAGGAAATTGTAAACGAGGCGCAAAGGCTCGGTACGTTTGAAATTTCGATAAAACCGTACAAGGACGTGTGCTCCATGCGCCTGCGCAATCCGTCCACTTCTATGAGCGCCGATCTTGTCGATGCGCTGTACAAGAAGTATGGCATGGCAAAGATCGTCCAGAAGACCGTCAAGGGCATTAGTCATTCTTCCTGGACTATCTGATTATAAATGCTCTGCCAATCGATGCTGAGGCTGTATTTCCTGTTGAAGAACTTTAGTATATGCTCGATATCTCTCTGCAGGTATTCGTAAGCGTTTGGGTGCTTCAGCACCACTGCCTGGCCCATGTCTATTATGTACTCCTTTTCGTCATCGCCCACCAGTATATTGTATTCGCTAAGGTCGGCATGGACGAGCCCTGCGGAGTACATCTTCCTTACGTCTTCAATGATCGCTTTCGCCATTCTTTCAGGATTCTTCAAGGTGTAATTTACCAGCGGCGGGGCAGGTGCCATCTTCCTGTCATGAATGAATTCCATCGCGAGTATTGTGCCATTGTACATGTATGGCTTTGGCACACTGACGCCGGCTTTCGCCGCGATTTCGAGGTTTCCAAACTCTTTCTTGCACCATGTCTCTATGATTTTCTCCCTGCTCTTGCCAACCTGCCTAGCAAACCTGGGATCTGCGTCAATGTAAGGCGACATGTTACGGAACGACGTAGTTGTGACCCTGAACATTTTCAGTATCACGTGCGAGGCGCCTTCAAGGGTTTCGGCACTGCCCGCCTCTGCTATGAACACATCGCTCTCCTTTCCCCTAGCTATGGGAAAGTCAATCTTGCTTATGATACCCTTATTGAAGAATTTACCAAGCCTGATCATGGTGCCCCTATTGAACACTCCGCCTTCCGTCTTCTCAATCTCTTTTTCCTGGTAGAGCTCCTTCCTAGGCCTCTTCTTCTTGCTTACCCTGCTTACCATCGGCTATCACTTGCCTAGTGCAGTAATGTGCACATCAAGCATAATATGGTTGTGTCATATGCTGTAGGTTTTTAATGTTTTCTATAGAATTACTATTGGTGTATAGATGGCTGTAAAAAGGTCAAACGCAGGAGGCAACGTAGTTACAATAGATCCTACGCTTGCATACGAGCGCATGCTTCATTTCAACGAGAAGCATTCGGGATGGCACATATTCAGGGCTCTTTACTGGGGCATCTACGTATTCGTGCTCGGCCTGGTACTTCTTGCCGATGTACCGACGATAGTTTCAGTAGCGAGCTTCTTCGGATGGGCATTCGTCCTTGGAGCGATATTCTTCATAGTTTATGGCTTTGTGACGTCGCTGCATCTTAAGCTCATGAAGAAGCATGCGTAACGCGCTGCTTCTTTCTTTTTTTTCTTCAATTTTTATCTTTATCCTTTCATACCGGCATTTCTAGGCATAATTAAATACCTTATCCAAGTAATATATGACGTTCGAATGACTCTTAGCCGGACTGATTTTTATGGTAAGAAATATCTATGAGAGCAAGTATTACAACAGGTTCATGATTGTACCTCTCGTACTGCTTGTTATCAGCCTGTACTTCATACCGCACTTGCAGCTGGACTCCTCGCTCAAGGGGGGCGTCAGCGTGCAGCTGCAGACAAATCAGACTATAGACATAAGCAGCCTTACTGCATATGTAAATTCGCACATTCCTACTGCGCATACAAGCGTTGAGAAGTCGCCCAGTGGCGTCACAGTCACCATAGACGCGAACACCAGCATAATAAATGCAGAAGGCAACGTCACAGCGCTGCTTGCACAATACAGTAGTTATTCTGCGGCAGTCGTTAACGAGACCACTATAGAACAGGAGCTGAAGGCGAGCCCCGGTAATTCCACTCTGCTCAGCCAGCTCTCAGCGCAGCAGGCGGCGGCCGCACGATACCTTTCAGCTATGGGAAAGACCGCCAACTCGATAATAGCAGGGTTGTCACCATTTACGGCTAACAGGACTTTCAGCTTCAATGCTTCTGACCCGCAGTCCATACTCAACTCGGCGAACGGCGCATATAACAATGCTTCGCTGATATACAAGACCCAGATAATGGGCATCCTCGGCGGTGCAGTCCACTACTCAGCATACTCTTACAACTACGTAACACCGACGCTCGGCGGGTTCTTCCTCAGCAAGGTAAGGAGCATAATAATAACCGCATTCGTAATAGTCGCGATAGTCGTACTGTTCATCTTCAGGACGCCAGTGCCATCGTTTTCCGTAGTATTTGGCGCTGCGAACGACATAATAGTGGCGCTCGGGTTCATGGCAGTATTTGGCATACCTTTGGGCCTTGCCTCAGTAGGAGGTCTGCTTATGCTGATAGGATATGCCATAGACACAGACACTCTAACCGCAATAAGGATACTTAAGAGGAGCGAAGGAACGCCGGAGGCTAGGGCGTTCGCAAGCATGAAGACCGGGCTGACTATGACGCTTGCAGCCATAATAACTTTCACAATATTATTCATAGTCTCTTACTTCACGTTCATACAAACATATTTTGAAATCTCAGGTGTTGTGCTAATAGGTCTGGTCGCTGACATAGCGACCACGTGGCTTTTCAACACGCCGCTGGTGTTGTGGTACAAGAAGAGGAAGGAGGTGAGATGAGATGTCGCAGACAAAGTCGTATCTGAAGGACAGGAGAATCCTAGTCCTCATAGTGATAGTCGCGGCTCTAGCCCTTCTCGACCTGCACTACGGCATACATTTCGGTATAGAATTTGTCGGAGGCACGGAGATACCTCTAACGCTACAGCATGGAGTTAACACAACAGAGATGAGCTCGCTCATATCTGTGCTTCAGCAGAGGCTGGCGACCTTCGGCCTGAGGCAGGTGACGATTGAGGGCATAGGCAATTCTGAAGTATATGTAATCGTGCCGAGCACCACGTCCAGCGACATCAACAGCACTATAAGCATAATAGAAAAGCAGGGCAGGTTCGATGGAATAGTGAATGGGCAGGCTGCGCTGAATGGTAGCAGCATACTGCACGGCAGCATAGGCTCGCCTGCACCCGTAATCACGAACGGCACAGCTTCATGGCAGGTAACGTTCTATGTGACGCAGACTGCTGCCGAGCATTTCGCGCACGTCGTCTTCGGGCAGGGCAACAAGCCACTTTACATGTTCCTTGATAGGCCATCGAATGCGATAGTTATCATGAACTCTTCGCAGTTGGGCAACCTCTCCTCGGGACTAACCCCTTCGGAAGCCCTTAGCCTGATGCAAGCGGCACTGAGCTTCGGCAACCAAACCATACCGCTGCTGAGCGTTTCAAATTCAAATGCAAGCATAACCAATGCTGAAAGCTTCCTGAACGCCAGCGGGAGCAAGTACAGCAGCGTTATAGTGAGCGCCTCGATAAACAGCTCTCTGCTGGACTACCTAACGAGCCGCAACTATACAGTTCACTTAGAAAGCAGGGCTAACATGACCCCCTCATTCGTGAGGCTTTCGGCAAACCAGACTGTAATCAACTCTTGGCCTGTAGTAGGGTTACTGTCCGCACCGACGCTCAACCCTTCCATAACGAACGGCAACGTGACCGAGAGCTATGAGATATCAGGCGTTGCACCGGCAAGCACGCCAAAGTCCCAGCTACTTCAGTATGCGGAGAATCAGACCAAGACCATAGCGAGCATACTATCAGGAGGCGCGCTGCCGGTCGCCGTTATACCCGGCACGCCCACAAGCATACCACCTACTCTAGGAGCAGACTTCCTCAACGTAAGCGAGATAGCCTTGATACTGGCGGTAATAGCAATATCGATATTCATAACCATAAGGTACAGGAAGATGTTCTTGATATTCCCAATACTAATAACGACTTTCATGGAGCTGTTCATAATCGTGTCGATAATAGGACTCATAGGCACGATAGACCTTGCTGCAGTCGCGGGAATGATAGCAGTAGTTGGAACCGGCGTCGACGCGCAGATAATAATAACAGATGAGGTACTTGCCAGAAGCGGCGAAGGCACCTCTGCAAAGAAGATGCTCGGGAACGCATTCTACATCGTGTGGGCGGATGCAGGGCTCCTCATCGCCGCGATGCTACCTCTGTTCTTTGCCACTTCTCTTGTAGATATAATTGGATTCTCAGAGTCAACGATAATAGGCGCACTGCTCGGCGTGCTGATAACAAGGCCAGCATATGGCGCTATACTGTCAAGGCACTATGCCTGAAGGCGTGCGTAGAAGGGCCGGTAAATGAACGGCCAAGATGTGCGCACAGCAAATGAGTGATTTTCATGACTATATATTGTCCAACTTGCAACAACTCGAGCGACAGGGTAATGTTCATCGGGGAGTTCTGCGAGGAATGCACGATAAAGAAGCTGCGCAAGCTCATACCAGAAGTTGTAGAGGTCTATTTCTGCAGGATATGCGGCAGGGTTAGAGCAGGGCAGGAATATTACGAAGCGAGCAATAAGGCAATAGCAGCAGCGATAGATGATTACCTGCACGACTACGGATTGAAGAATGTCCGCACCGGAGTTGAAAGCATCAATGACTCTACCGGAATGGCAGTACTTCGCCTGCATTTCAACATCGAAGGCGCAAAGGTCGCCTTCGAGAAGGAGGTGAGGCTGAAGAGGCTCCACAGGACCTGCGACAGGTGCCTCAAAGAGCGCTCTGGATATTTCGAGGCAACCGTGCAGCTGAGGGGCGACCCCGATAAGATAGAGAAAACCTTGGAGAGGATGTCGAAGTTTCTTGCGAGGTATAATGCATTCGTGACGAAGGTCGACAGGACCGAGAATGGGATTGATATTTATACGAGTGACAAGAAGGCCACCTCGCAGTTCTTTGCGTCGAGGAAGCTGAAACCCAAGGTCTCATACGTCTTGAGCGGGCTCAAGAGGAACAGGAGGGTCTACAAGCATGTCTACCTTCTTAGGTTCGACATACGAGAGAAAGAGGAACGCACGGCTGAATAACTGAATAAGCCCATCATGTGGGTTTTATGTATACACAGGAAACTATTGGATTGGAGGGACAGCTATTCTGGGCGCTCACATTTACCAAATAGCTCCCCGTCTGTGTTATGCTGTCTAGATAGCCGGATACATTCACAGGGGTATATGCGATTACAGAGCTCAGGCCGGCACTCGTTGACACGGTAAAAACGATTTCATGACCCACGCCGTTGCTTTGCGTGCCTACGTATATGTTCTGCACTCCCGTCGGCACATTTATCAGGACTAGTTGCTTTGCCGGATATCCTTGCGTCCCTACTGCAGCTGCGACGCTTGCTAGCTTTGATGCCGCGGCTTGAGCGTTGGTAGATGAAAGGGTTGAGGAAGCGGTTGATATCTGTATGAATGCGAAAACTACTATCGGCAGCAGTATTATCAGACCGAACGACAAGGTTATCAGCAGCTCAAGGCTGGACTGGCCGCGCGCCTGCCTTCTCATTATGGAATACATTTTATCCGACCCTATTCTTCGTCTCCGCTCTCTTCCATGCCTTCCTTTCCTACCCCTATCTTCCTTATCCTCATCTTCTGCTCCTTCGCTTTGGTAACCCCTTTCTTCAGCCTTTCGAGCGTCTTCTTCAATGCCTCATCTATCGTGTACCCTGTCTCATTGGCATTCACCATGCTCTTGTTCCCCAGAGAGATCCTTGCATACATCTCATACAGCCTTCCTCTGAGTTTCTTTACGTGCAATGTGACGTACTCAGGTTCGATCTGAATCAGCTTGCCTATCTTGTCCATAAACTGCCTTAGCTCCTCGCGTATGTCGTCTTCGTACTCGTAAGTGCTTGAATCAAGCCCGGATATGAATATATTGCGTACGACAGTCTCCCTGCTCGCAACGACACTCTCGATTATGTTGTGCAACGTTACAATTCCTACAGGCTTCTCGCCGCTCATTACGACGAGCGAAGATATGGAGCGCTCAACCATCGCTCTTGCAGCGTCGGCGAGCGGTGCACCGCTATCTATTTCTGCAGGGCTTCCTACCATTATGCTTTTTATTGAGGCGTTTGCGGAATTGTATGTTCTCATCTTGAACTCCGGGCGTCTGTCCTGCATCACAGTTTGGCCTAGCGTTATATCATGCTGCGTTATAATCCCGGCATACTTGTCGCCATCAACCACCACAAGCCTGTTGACGCCGTTGTCCCTCATCACAGTACGCGCCTGCGCTACGTTGGCATTTATGTCTATGGCGAGCACCGGCGTGGTCATTGCGTCAGCCACTTTTATGTCATTGAGTGCGCCTATGGATATCAAAGCCTTTATAACAGTGACCCTATCAAGGACCCTTGTAGGCTTACCGTCCGTCACATATGGGAGTGTCTTTACCCTAGATTTGTACAGGTAGTATACTGCATCGTATATTGTAGTTGTGGGAGTTATCTTCGGCACCCTTATGGCTATCTTCCCCGCTTTCTCCAGCTTCTGCACCTTAAGGCCCTGCCTGGCCCTGTAGATTACCCTGGTGTCGAGTATGCCATAATACTCCCCTCCCTTCAATATTATCACGCATGGGTTCTGGCGAACAGCGTTAATCACGCTAGTCATCGGCGTGTTGTAATCGAACGCCGGAACTTCAGTAGTAAGATCTATAGGTATCCTATCTCTCATTTCAGCTATGCAATCACCACTCTTTGCCAACCTCCAATTTGCTGCTGGCACCATCAGTGCTAATATAACGCTGCAAAATTATATATATGGCTCCGAAACAAATCATAGGAATCATAAGACGCACAAAGAAAATATATTATAGTTGCGGACAGATACTGATAGGTATTCGCGCCAGGATGGCGGATCGGCTACGCGGCCGCCTGCAGAGCGGTGTAGGGGGGTTCAACTCCCCCTCCTGGCTTCAAATTTCTCAGGTTTGGCACAGGCGGTTGAGAGGCAGGCACGTAGTGGGCGCCTGGAAGTAACGATAAATTCGGGAATCTCAAACCCTTCTTTTTTTCAGAATAGCAAGATTCCCGGCTTTGCTCATATCATCACGATTTACTAGATGGGAGATATATTTTCCTAAAGTTTTCATCCCGTTCAAACACTTCTACAATCCCCTTCATAAATCCACAGAATAATTCAGAATCCATTGCTAAACATCCGCCTTTCTTTTTTTGTGGTCCGTGCAAATTTTCTTTTTTTGCCTTTTCATATAAGCTAAGTTTTTTCTCCATATATTCACAGTGATTTACTTTGTTACATGGATTTAAAAACGCCGTGGCGGCATTCGGCAGTTGTTGAA
>JAMCYG010000017.1 GCA_023473425.1 Candidatus Martarchaeota archaeon | reverse complement strand
AAGCCTCAGGAGGGGATTGAACCCTCGACTTCCAGTTTACAAGACTGGCACTCTACCACTGAGTTACTGAGGCATTTAAACATTTCTATTATATGCGGTTCCTATTTTATTAATTACTGCTATGGGGCATTGAACGCCCTGAGAAATAGGTTGGTATATGAAAGCAGGGGCAGTATGGCAAACTTACCCGCTCCGATCTTGCACGCCAGCTTCGAAAGAAACGCAACGTCTTTCTGCCTTATGCCCCTAGTTGCTGCGAGCAGCACAGGGAATAGGGCGAGCATTATCACCGCATTCGCTACTATTACCTCGTATGAGTGGTGCAGCATAATGGTAACAATGTACATCGCTGCAAGAAGTATGACAGATGACGCTACCACTCTAACCGTGCGCTCCGGCACGACCGGGTGATGAAACTGTGTGCTCAGGGAACGCATATATACTACATCGAGAGTTATCGGTGCAACTACGAACATGGAAAGCAGCGTGCCCATGACGCCAATAGTGGGCGTCAGTATAAAAAGAGCGGTCACGCTCACTCCAAGCACGATAAGCTGGTACTTCAGGAACCTGCCGGTATCGCCGTAACTGACTATTAGCGCAGCCGCATATCTCCCGAATATCGCTGCCATGCTGCCTGTCACTATCACCGCAAAATATAGAGGCGCGAGCGTGTAGCTGTGCGAGAACAGGATGAACGTTAGGGCGCGCGAGCTTGCAAGCGCGTATGCGAGCATTGGAAGGAAGACAACGAGCGAGTAGTACATGCTGCTCTTGTATATTGATGACACTTTTGCAGAGGTCGACTCGCCAGAAAGCATGGATGAGAACACCGGTATGAGGACGAATATGCTTGAAGTGAGAAGCACTTCGACGAAGTTGCCCAGCTTGTATGCAGCGCCGTAATTTGCTATTACTGTTGACGTAACGAAAATACCTAGAAATGCAACAGCGAAGTTGTTGACCCAGACAGATGACACTTCAGACACAAAGATTGGAAATGCGAAGTGCCCGAGCTTTTTAATTGTATTGTAGTGCGGCTTCTTTAGGGCTACTAAGCGGTGCCTCAACGCGTATAGTATTTGTATCAGGCACCCTGTTGCAGCACCAATTACCATGCCGGCGAAAGCACCAAACACGCCGTAGCCCAAAAGCACTAATGCGGTTGCAGCAATCAGCTGCACGGTGGAGTTGGCAACGTTGGCGACAGATGCAGCGCGGGCCCTCTTTACTGCTATGAGCATCGACGAGAGTATATTAAACATTATTATGAAGAATATGGTGAGCGCTGCGATTGAAATTGAGGGCCCGAGATAAGACTTATTGTAGATATATGACAGCAGCATGCCGCCTAGCAGCACCACCGCTACAGTTATAGCAGCCGACACAGAACCGGTGAGCGTAAGCGCAGCCGACATGAGCTCGCGCCTTCCCTCATTAGTCCTTTCTCCGGGCAGCATCTTCCTAAGAGTCGTGCCTATGCCCAGTGACCCGCTGAACCTCAGCATTGTGACTATGTAAAGCACAATGGTGAAGTCGCCAAAGGCGGCAGGAACAGGTTTTAGCATCCTTGCAAGTATTACCATCAGAAGCAGTGCAAGCACTGCACTAACAATCTTGCTCGGGACGTAGAAGGCGCCGCTCTCAGCAGTGCTGAGCCCTATCTCTTCTACTGACTCCTGCATGCTCACCGGCTTGCTGACCTCCAGATGAATCAGCCCCTTGCTATGAAACTCTCTATCTTGCTTCTAGCACGGCTCTTCCGCTCATTGTGCTTCCTAAGGAACGCATTTATTCTCTTCGCCAAGTCCTTCTTGTGCTCTCCAGCAAGCAGCGTCCCATTCTTTTCGGCTTCAAATATCGCTTCCAACTTCCTGTCGTCCGGCTCGAAGAAGAATTTGTAGTATTGGCATACCGTGCACTTGTCGGGGTCGCCGCCGTATTTCCTCTGCAGCGCAGCCGTTGCCTGCTGTCCGGTGAACGCCTTGCCCACCTTCCTCTCTACCTCTTCAGGGCCGTCTGAGAGGTATATTGTACCATCAGGGTCAGAGGCCGACATTTTGCCTCCTATCCCGCTCAGCGAAGGCATGAACTTGTTGTGTATGATAGCCGGCTTGTAGTAGCCCAGCTTGTCAACAACATCCCTGGCGAGCCTGAAGTGAACATCCTGATCGACGCCGAGCGGTATCAGGCAGGGCACGTTCTTGTTCTCTTCCACAGACTTCAGGAAAGACGGGACCGCCTGCATGCTGGTGTAGAATGTCCACCCTATATTGGCATCATCGCCAATTCCAAAAGCGTCCTTGACTGTCGATAGAGTTATGTGCTTCGCTACCCTCACCGCCTGCTTGTACAGTACGCCTGCATACTCTGTATCGAAAAATATCTTTGTCTTCTTAGGCTTGAATCCCATCGCCGCTATGTTCAGCGCATCGTCATAAGCTAGCTCGTGCACCCTCTCTAAAGTAAGCCCTTTCCTGGCAAGGAACTTCTCTTCGTCAGGTATCTGTATGTATACGTCGGCGTTGAACCTTTCCTGCAGCCAGAGCGCCAGAGCAAACGGCACCAGATGCCCTATCGTCATTGAGCCTGATGGAGCTATGCCGGTGTATACGTAAAAGTGCTCGCCCTGCTCGTACTTGTCGAGAAGCCAGTCGAGCTCCCTGTGCGCGAAGAATATGTGTCTCCTTATCAGAAAGTGAAGGTCTCCTGCATACTTCGCGAGCCTCGTCTCTAAATCTGGGGTAATCTCGCGTATCCCAAATCTCTCTATGAGCTTGTTGTAGTCTACTGCACCTTTGACCTCGTATGGAGTAACCTCGAAATCCTCCTTCCCTTTTGCCATGGAATCATTTATATCATTAAAGTCACTGTTTATAGAGGTTTTGTAGGCATGCAGTGCAGCATGCTGCGAGACTGCAATACGTTTATTAATGTTGTTCTGCTATTCTATTAGCGTCTAATTAGGTCACAGCAAAGTCAGTCAGGTGCTATTTATGGCAAGATTCAGCATCGCGGAAGCGGATATGGCAAGGATATGGATATGCAGAAAGTGCAAGGCTAGGAACGCTGCAGGAGTGAGCAAGTGCAGGAAGTGCGGCAGCAGGTATCTTAGGCCCAAGAACAAGACCGCGAGGGCCAAGAAGTGAAGTGAGTATTTTCAATGCAAGGTGAATATGATGGCTGAAATCAAGCAGATAGAACAGCAGGTAATCGGCGCACTTAGAGAGCTTGGCGCAACTAAGGACTCGAGCACTAAGGAACGCATTTATTCTCTTCGCCAAGTCCTTCTTGTGCTCTCCAGCAAGCAGCGTCCCATTCTTTTCGGCTTCAAATATCGCTTCCAACTTCCTGTCGTCCGGCTCGAAGAAGAATTTGTAGTATTGGCATACCGTGCACTTGTCGGGGTCGCCGCCGTATTTCCTCTGCAGCGCAGCCGTTGCCTGCTGTCCGGTGAACGCCTTGCCCACCTTCCTCTCTACCTCTTCAGGGCCGTCTGAGAGGTATATTGTACCATCAGGGTCAGAGGCCGACATTTTGCCTCCTATCCCGCTCAGCGAAGGCATGAACTTGTTGTGTATGATAGCCGGCTTGTAGTAGCCCAGCTTGTCAACAACATCCCTGGCGAGCCTGAAGTGAACATCCTGATCGACGCCGAGCGGTATCAGGCAGGGCACGTTCTTGTTCTCTTCCACAGACTTCAGGAAAGACGGGACCGCCTGCATGCTGGTGTAGAATGTCCACCCTATATTGGCATCATCGCCAATTCCAAAAGCGTCCTTGACTGTCGATAGAGTTATGTGCTTCGCTACCCTCACCGCCTGCTTGTACAGTACGCCTGCATACTCTGTATCGAAAAATATCTTTGTCTTCTTAGGCTTGAATCCCATCGCCGCTATGTTCAGCGCATCGTCATAAGCTAGCTCGTGCACCCTCTCTAAAGTAAGCCCTTTCCTGGCAAGGAACTTCTCTTCGTCAGGTATCTGTATGTATACGTCGGCGTTGAACCTTTCCTGCAGCCAGAGCGCCAGAGCAAACGGCACCAGATGCCCTATCGTCATTGAGCCTGATGGAGCTATGCCGGTGTATACGTAAAAGTGCTCGCCCTGCTCGTACTTGTCGAGAAGCCAGTCGAGCTCCCTGTGCGCGAAGAATATGTGTCTCCTTATCAGAAAGTGAAGGTCTCCTGCATACTTCGCGAGCCTCGTCTCTAAATCTGGGGTAATCTCGCGTATCCCAAATCTCTCTATGAGCTTGTTGTAGTCTACTGCACCTTTGACCTCGTATGGAGTAACCTCGAAATCCTCCTTCCCTTTTGCCATGGAATCATTTATATCATTAAAGTCACTGTTTATAGAGGTTTTGTAGGCATGCAGTGCAGCATGCTGCGAGACTGCAATACGTTTATTAATGTTGTTCTGCTATTCTATTAGCGTCTAATTAGGTCACAGCAAAGTCAGTCAGGTGCTATTTATGGCAAGATTCAGCATCGCGGAAGCGGATATGGCAAGGATATGGATATGCAGAAAGTGCAAGGCTAGGAACGCTGCAGGAGTGAGCAAGTGCAGGAAGTGCGGCAGCAGGTATCTTAGGCCCAAGAACAAGACCGCGAGGGCCAAGAAGTGAAGTGAGTATTTTCAATGCAAGGTGAATATGATGGCTGAAATCAAGCAGATAGAACAGCAGGTAATCGGCGCACTTAGAGAGCTTGGCGCAACTAAGGACTCGAGCACCAAAACAATTGGAGATATAGTTAAGAAAAGCAACAGGCCCTTCGGTCTGGTATCGAACACGCTCATGACCCTGGTGCTGGGGGAGAAGGTCAAACGTGTGCCAAAAAAGGACGGCCCTGCCGGCTACTACCTATTGGAAAAGAAGTGAGGCGAGGGTATGGACGAGCCGGAAGAGTACGTTGACTTCATGGCAAAGTACAGGGACTGGGTGGCATTCAAGAGGCTCGGTATAAGAGATGGCACCACTCCTCAGGAAGTAGCATTCCATATATCAGGCATAAAGTATACAATAGACAGTAAGATCTGCAAGCTGCTTGATATAGACACCGCATCGATTGATTCATATGCCGAAAGCATAACCTCCGGCAAGAAGAGGAGCTATGAGGACCTCGCAAAGGCGATAGGGGCGCTCTCAGGTCCGAAGACGAGAGAGGTACTTTCAGGTGCAGTGAAGAGGAAAGAGAACGTGCCCCTCGCAGAGACCTACCTGCTCAACAAGGTTATAGTCGACCTCGGCTTTGATACGTTCCCGAACCAGCTTCTAATGTCAAAATCTTATGCAGAGCTTAAGCTTCCAAAGGAGCTTAAGATGGCAATGGCCAGGGAGAAGAGGAAGAAGGAGAAGGAAGCTGGAGAGGTCAAGTGACCCTGCTACTTGTCATGAATCTATGAATCTGCGGCCTGCAAACAGCAGCACCACACCAGCAGCAGCTGCAGTTATGAAAGCAAAGCCATATGAAAATATAGGGCCGTATGCGTAAAGAACGCCCAGTATTATGTTCGACGCAAAAAGTCCTATGCTTCTTGACGTGGTCAGCGCGCCCATTGAAGAGCCTGAGCGTGCAGGACCTTTCGCTATCGAGACTATTGTAGGCTCGAGGGTTTCTATGACACCTGCGGCCATACCCAGCATACCCACAGCAATGTACGAAACGATTATGCCTAGGTAGAAATGATAATACAAGCCCACGAGCAGCGATCCGGCGCCTGCAAGTATATATCCAAGCACTGCAAGCACTTTTGTGCCGTGCAAGCGCCTACTTCCTATCACAAAGCCGAATATAGCTGAAGACAACAAGAATATTATATAGGATCCAACTCCAATTACGCCGCCAGAGCGCTGCGCTATGGTAAGTATTGGAAAGCCCAGGCTGTAGAACGCAAGCCCGTATATTGCTGTAGATATAAGTATTCCTTTATAGGCCCTGATGCTGCTCTTTCGCACTACAGGACCCTGGCTTTCAAAAGAGGCCTTTTTGGGCTTGTACTTTATCAGCGCCAAGCAGGCAGTCGATATGGCTAGTGGTATAGTTGTAGCCAAAAAAATCATGCTAAACTGTATGTGCAGCGAAAGCAAAATTGCAAGATAAGTTATCGCTATTATGCCTCCTCCGACGTCAAGCGCATTCAGGAAGCCAAATGCTTTCCCCTTGTGCCTCCTGCTAGTTATATCGGCAATTATTGCTCTTCTGGCTGGAGTCCTGAAGTTCCTTGCCCACCACCCTGCGGAGAATATCGCAGTCGCCTGCGCAGCGGTCGCCGCAAATCCGGTGAATGAGAGTATTGGTATGAGCGCATTGCCGAGCAGGGCAATCCTCTTCTTCCCGTACCTGTCGGCCAGCTTGCCCCCAGCATAGGAGAATATCGAACCAATTCCGTATGCCAGCGCGAACGCGATACCCAAATAGTAGACAGGCGCGCGCAGGTATATGACAAGGAATAACGGAAACCCGGCTATCAAGGCTTGATACCCGGCATCGGCGAAAAACGCAGAGAGGGATATGAGAAGCACGTCACGGCTGAGCCATTTTTGGGGCATGTCTAACATCGGTGACGTTTATGAAACGCACTACACAAGATTGAAAGAAAAGGGATAAATAGCAGGCGAACTTTTTGTTAACGGATGGTATAGTGATATACAAGGAATTGGGCAGGACTGGTGAGAAGATATCTGCGATAGGGATAGGTACCTGGAAGATGGGGGTCAATCCTGATAAAGAGGTAAAATCGCTCGGCTACGCGATAGACAACGGCGTCAATCTTGTAGACACAGCCGAGATGTATGGCACTGAACCGATCGTAGGCAGGGCAATTTCTGGCAGGAAAGAGGTGTTCATAGCGACAAAGGTGTCACCGCACCACTTCAAGCATGATGATGTAGTGAGGGCATGCAACGATAGTCTTAGAAGGCTCGGCGTTGAAAGGATTGACCTGTATCAGCTCCACTGGCCGAACAGAAGCATACCTATAAAGGAGACGATGCGTGCAATGGAGGAGCTGAAGGCTGCAGGAAAAATAAGGCACATCGGGGTCAGCAACTTCAGTGTGGATGAGTTTGAAGAGGCCAGGGCGGCGCTGAAAGATGCCGAGATAGTTTCAAATCAAGTAGAGTATAGTGTCTTGGTCAGAGAGCCTGAGAGCGGGCTCCTCGACTACTGCGAAAAGAACGGCATTACGCTAATAGCATATAGCCCACTTGCACGCGGGGCGCTGCATCAGAAGAGATATTCCGAGCTAGCGGACCTGCTCAGCGAGATCGGGAGCAAATACAACAGGAGCATAGAGCAGGTGGCGCTTAACTGGCTGTTAAGCAAAAAGCCAGTAGTCGCGATACCAAAATCCTCCAGCTTGGAACACACAAAGAGCAATATAGCATCGGCAGATTTCAGTCTCAGTGCTGAGGACATCGGCCGCATAAATGATTTTTTACCACAGTGAGGATGGCCCCGCTCGGCGCTTTCCTCAAACCACTGTTGAAGAGGACCACACTCTGGTCAAAAGCCATGTCATGGTATAACTGGCGCAAAGCAGGGAAGGGCCGGAAAGGCGTATAACCCGATAGCTTCACATCCTTGGATCCAGGCGAATCAGCCTCCCGTCAGCTTCGGAATACACTGCATCAGGAGTGCCATCATCAAGCCTGCTGCGCACCAGGAAGCCCGTCGGCAGCCTGCCAAGAAACTTCCTGTCCTTCTCTATAAGATCCAGGGTCTCGCCATCCTTGCGCAGCATCCTTTCTGCATCGCCCCTTATAAGCGCAGTATGAAGCTCCCTATACTGCCCGGCATTTAGCGCCACTTCGTCACCGACGTCCACGAGTACGTTCCCCGATATCTCGGCCTTGGTGGCTATTATGTCGGCTAGCATGCCCAAGCCGACGGCGCCGCTGCCGTAGTACTGCATCACGCCACGAATTTCCTTGTCGGTATTCTTGTTTATAAGCAGGCTTACCAATGCAACCAACTGTGAGCTGGTGTATGAGTTGCCTATCTGTGATGGGAGCAGCAGCGCCTCGTTTATGCGCAGGCTCGCCACGAATTCATCAAATTCCGGCTGCTTCCTGAGCTTCTTGAGCCAGTCCCAATACTCGGATATCTCCTTGTTCTCGTCTATGCACCTTATCAGCTCGTAATAGTTTTTGGGCCTAGCGCTGCTCAGCACATTGTCGAACAGCTCCACAAGGTTGCTAGACGCAAGCGGATCCTTGCCGAGGCTCTCACGGCTCTGCATTGCCTCAAATTCCTTCGGCCTGACGTGCTTCATGTGGTGCTCGAAGAGAGCACTTGCAAAGTATATTGCCTGCTTCGGAAATGGGACGTGCCCCACAAAGAAATCCATGCCCACGCCGGAAGTCGAAAGGTCCTTTTCCATCTGCCCTAACACATTAGCCGACACGTCTACATATACCTTCTCAGAGAAAGCGCCGTATACTTTTGGTGTCGGCGAGCCATATTTCGTGAAGTCCTGCAGGGGTATATTGTATGCACCATTATGCATTGTAGGGTCTATCACTATGAGCTTGGGCTCGGCAGTGACCCACGAGAGCGTGGCGGCACTACCCTGTGTAGCCTCGGCATTCTTGGCTTTTTTCGGATCATAAACAGCGGTGTCAGAAGTGATAACTATAGCTGAAGTCCCATTGCGCACGTATACGCTGTTAAGTGCATCGAGCAGCGCGGCGCCTCCACCAGCGCATGCGAACGTCTGCTGCATAGGTATAGTGTGCTTGAAAGCCTCAACGTATGCCCTGTACCTCTTCTCATCATCCACAAGCAACTTCGAGTACACCATACCCAAGGCAGTTTCCACCTCCGGCCTCGAATGATCAGAATTGCTTTCTGTAGCATAGTATATTCTAGACGGGGGATTGCTGAAGAACTTCATCCGCTCCTCATCGCTGCTGTCTATGCTCTTTATAAATTTGTACAGCAGATTGGCATTCATCGTTATATTGCCCTGCGAGAAGGATGGCAGCCTTATCTTCTCGTTGCCCAGCCCCTTCCTTATCTTCTCCGAATCCATATCTATAGCCTTGCCAAGCTCTGTACTCTCCACATAGGTCTTTGGAGCAGAGACGCCTATCCATTCTATGCCTACTTTAGATTTAGTTTCAGGCATGATAATCAGACTGCTATGTGTGCTAACATATATAAATAGCGAATAGTGGATAGACAATCAACGATACTATTTAGTGTTGGAGATTGCGAGCGAATAATTCCAGTTTATAAATTTTGCAGCAGAAGCATGATCATGAGGAAAGTATTCTGCTGGGGCACCTTCGACATATTGCACAAAGGCCATCTTGAATTTCTAAGGGATGCGAAGAGGCATGGTGACTATCTTGCAGTGATAATTATCACAGACGCCGCATGCTACGAAAACAAGGGAAGGTTTCCGAAGCACACACAGGCTGAAAGGGCCAAGGCACTAGAAGGCACACCGATCGTGGATGAGGTTATACTCGCATCTGGCGACCTGGAAAGCGATATAAAGAGATATGCATCCATGCATCCGAATGCCTTCGTGTTCGGATATGACCAGCAGACGCAGATCGAGGAGCGCATAAAAGCATGCTTTAAGAAAAGCGGGCTACGAACAAGGTTCTACACTTCAAAGGAATTTGCCGGTGGATTGCACACACGCAACTTGATTTAGATCCATGGCGCCGATAGTAGCGCAACGTTTAAATTAATCGTGCATTAATTATATCTGCTCGTCTTAGTTAAAAACAATGGCGCGATCGTAGTCTAGCCTGGTAGGACGCTGCCTTGCCAAGGCAGCGACCCGGGTTCAAATCCCGGCGGTCGCACTTTACTAAATGCTGTAGAATTAAAGAGAGATTAGTCCAGCAGAATCTAAAGCCGCAGAGCCTACCTTGTAGCAAGTACCCCGTAACAGCAGGTTTTAGCTAACTACTCTTATCTGCTTCCTGTAGTACTCGCCGAAAAGCTTCGCTATGGTCAGCTTGGTGCTACTTATCTCTTCTTCCAGCCTTGAACTCTTCTCGGCAATGTGGGAGCGCTCTTTGAGCGCAGATTCACTATTGAACCTCTTTGACTTGAGTGCGAGCATCTCCTCTCCGCATGCCTTTATCTCGCCCTCTACCTCTTCTAGTTCTGATTTGAGTTGCCTCATCTCATTGACCGAATCAGCTATCCTAGCGCTAGATATCAAGTCTATGTGAGAGACTACGCCATTTTGATTCTTGACATCTATCGCGCCTTCTAGTATACTTTTCTTGAGACCACTCAGCAGCGACAGAAACTCTGCATTTTCCGCATCTCCAAATGCCATGGAATGCAGGTTGGAGATGTAGTCGCTGAGCCTTGCCCCCTTTTTCTTTTCATGATCATACTTGCGCGCTGCGCGTTCTATAGGCAATAGGAGGTTGCTGATCCCCATCGATATATAGTCTATGCGTTGCCTTATAGCGGAGGCGCCAGTTACAAGCTTCTCTCTCCTGATCTCCACCACTTTTGTGGCTGCCAAAGCGTCATCTCCCTCCTTCTTGCTAATGCCGATATCCTCTGAGCTCTGCATTTTTTCAGAGAGAACGCGGAACTCCTCTGTGAGTAGGTTAAGGCGGTCGATAAGCGATTTCAGGGTGCGGTACTGATTTAACTGCTCCGATCCTTTCTCCAGCTCGCGTCCAAGGTCCTTCACTCCGTTTTCTATTGCTGAGAATGCCTTCTTGAACGGACCCATCTGGGCAGCATATCCTAATACAACTATTTTAAAGTTGGAATTGATGGAAAGGACCTTCGAGATGAATGATTCATAAGATACCTTCTCGAGCTGAAGCGCCTCAAATCTAGTTTCAACACCTTCGGGTCCTGATCCGTCTTTTAGCGCAGACAGTGCGCTCTTCAGCGCCGAGATATAATTGCCCTTCTGGACACGGGCTACGCTTATGCTGTTACTGCCTATGAATTCATCATCAGGTTCACCGCCATACGAATCAAGCGCATCTATGCTCCTTACGAACATCTCAAGGCCTTTGTGTATCTTCTCTGCGGCGCGGCGTGCTTGAGTGACGAACCTTTCGGAATTCTTTTCAAAGAGGGTATTGAGGAGCTCATCGAGTCCGTCTATGTCCACATTATCTGGCACCTCCTGTTTTTTGAATAGCATGCTATAAACCCGATTGCACCCGCATTTATCAGTTATCAATATGCACATTTGCTTTTGCAGGATATAATACTTTTGCAACTCGCTGCGGTGTGCACAGGATATACAGCACGTTGAAAGAATGAGCAGATTCTGGGATGTGCCGTTGGCAGGATTTGAACCTGCGACATTCCGGTCTTCAGCCGGACGCTCTCCCACTGAGCTACAACGGCATAAATCGCGTTATATTCTGTTTAGGCAAAATATAAATAAGCAACTAGATATGCGGCATTCCTGCGGCTACATGGTAGAATATATTTCTTCTCTGACATTTGGATTAACATGGCACCTAGCGACTGGAAGGAGCTTAGCCCGTACAATAGTTTAGTCAACACTGGCACAATGGAGCCGAGGGCATACCAGATTAACATAATAAAGAGCGTATTCACTGGGAGCAACACGCTCGTAATATTGCCGACCGGGCTCGGCAAAACACTGATAGCGGTTTTCGCAATAGCTAAGGCGCTGCATGAAGGCAGGAAGGCGCTGATACTCGCACCAACAAAGCCGCTCAGCGAGCAGCACTTCGACTCGGTTAAAAAGCTGCTGAACATTGATCCAAACTACGCTGTGCTGCTTACAGGCAGCACTGGAAGCAAGAAAAGGAAAGACATGGAAAGGGATGGGAAAGTGGCAGTAGCTACACCGCAGACAGTAGCGAATGACATTAAAAGCGGCCGCATGTCGCTGGACGGCTATGGAGTTGTGATATTCGATGAATGCCACAAGGCGGTTGGAAGATACGCGTACACCTATGTGGCTAATGAATGTACGGAAAATGGCATCCAGATAGTCGGCCTGACAGCATCACCAGGGAGCGGAAGCAAGAAGATAAAGGCGCTGGTTGATGCACTCGGCATACAGAACATAGAAATAAGGGTGTCGAATGACTCAGATGTGGCGCCGTATGTGATGGGAAAAAGGACGAACACCATATACCTAGATATGGGGGATACGATAAATCGTATTGCATATCTGGTAAAGCCCGCGATAAACGAGCATCTATCCAACCTGTACAGCCATGGCCTAAGCCCGTACGTGGACTTCGAGACTATGCCCAGAGGCAGACTGATAGAAATAGGCAGGAGCATAGACAGAATCGAGGCGCAGAAGTTCAAATTTATCAACCTCTTCGATTACACTTATGTGCTGTACCTGTCACATGCGTACGACCTGCTCACGACGGAGGGCATATACCCGTTCACAGCATACATGAAATCACTGCAGGAGAAAGAGAAGAAGAGCAGGGCACTCAGCAGCATACTTGCCAACAAGAGCATAGCAGAAGCAGTCAAGCTAGCTAACGATGCGCTTGAAAGCGATGAGGAGCATCCGAAGGCCGTCCGGATAGTGGAGATGGTAACCAGACAGCTATCAGGAAAGAGCGTGATAATATTCGCCCAGTACAGGTCTACGATAAAGAGGCTGGTGCAGATGCTTAGGGCAAACGGCGTTAACGCCATGCCGTTCGTCGGGAAGAAAGAGGGAGTCACGAACGCCGACCAGCGTGACACTGTGGAGAAGTTCAGGAAAGGCGAATTCAAGGTACTTGTAGCCACGTCTATAGGAGAAGAGGGCCTTGATATACCTGCTGTAGATGCCGTGATATTCTATGAGCCAGTCCCAAGCGAGATAAGAAATATACAAAGGAAGGGAAGAGCAGGAAGGATGAAGTTCGGCGAGATATATATTATGGTCACAAGGAAGACAAGGGATGAGAAGTATCTTCTCATATCCGGTATGAGAGAAAAGAGAATGAAGGAGAACGTCGAAATCATACGCGAGCAGCTTGCTAGGAGGACCAGGCGCCCAACCAGCGGGAGCGCGGACGGCCAGAAGAGACTTTTCTGACGCGCAGCGCGCTAATCGATTTATAAATTTTGACAGACATGGATATTTGTGATAGGTTGACCAGGTATTCGAAAGGTGCAAGGACCGAGCGTGAACTCATAGATATGCTCCACAGCGCCAGCTACTCGGTGATGCGCGCTGCAGGCAGCGGCGTCAGCTCCCTCAGCCCGGATGTCATTGCGGTGAAAGATGGCAGCGGATACGCTTTCGAATGCAAGGCCTGGGAATCTACCAGCCTGACAATAGAGCCGGACAGGTTCGAAGCCCTGAAAGAATGGGAAAGGAACACTCATATGAAGACGTTCGTAGCGTGGCGCATGAACGGGAAACCATGGCTCCTGATAAAACCAGATGAGATGTCAATGGCGGAGAAGAATTACACGATAACTCGGAAGAACGCGTTAAAGATAGGCAGGTATATATCTGAGCTGCTCTGATTCCTATGAATTACTATGTGCTAGTCTACTGGGCGTTCATATATTTCCTCCTTCTGATCGACGCTGCGCTGCTACTCATCTCTGCAATTGGTGTTGTACAGGGCAGGAAAAGCGAATACGCAAGGCACAATGGAACCAAACCCGCACCGAGGGCCCTGGTGATGATACCGTGCAGGGGAATTGATATAAATCTAAATGGCAATGTCAGCTCTGCCATGCATCAGAGCTATCGCAATTACGATGCAGTGGCAATAGTCGACAGCATGGAAGACCCCTGCATCAATGTGCTGAAGGAAACAGGCATAGCAATAATGAAATCAGACGGCAGAAAGGGGGGACGCAGCGGAAAGGTAAGGGCGATATCTACTGCACTCTCGTCGAAGAAGGGCTACGACATTTATGTGGTACTGGATTCGGACGTGCGCGTGGGGAGGCACTGGTTGTCTGAGCTGATTGCACCATTATCAGATAGGCGCATAGGCATATCGACGACTTTTCCATATTTCAATCCGATTTCGGGTTTCTGGAGCAGGATGAAGATGGTGTGGGGATTTGTGGGGCAGGGGCTCATGGAATCGAAGGCGACAAGGTTTGGGTGGGGAGGCTCGCTCGCATTCAGAAAGGAGCTTATAGCCGGCAGGAAGGAGATGAAATATTTCGGAAGCATGGTATCTGACGATATAGCAATAACTAGGATTGCCAAAGCCAAGGGCTTAGGCATAGCGTATTGCAGGAATGCCGAGGCAACGGTTGATTGCAGGGAGAGCTTCGGCACTTTCTGGGAATGGTCCAATAGGCAAGCTGCACTATCTATAGCCGGCAGCAGGAGAGTGCTTTACTACGGCCTTGCCTTCTATTGGTCGAACATACTGCTGTTCATATCAGGCATTGCGCTATCCGTGCTATATTCACAGGCAATGCTTGTCTTGCTACTGCCCTTTGCTGTGGGCGCGGCGAAGGCGTACTCCAGGGCAAAGGACGTTAGCGTGGGCACACTGGCAGCTTTCACGATCAGCCAATTCATCTATCTGGCGAACCTAATCGTGGCTAGCAGGATGAAGAGCATATCCTGGCGCGGCAGAATTTATGATATAAGCGGAGAGCCTGAACGTTTATACCAAGTAGAGCCACGTTGAGGTTGTAACATCATGTCTATAAATATTTCTTTTGCATTACTGTATGAAAATAGAGTGGTTGGATGGCGCGGGTTAAGAGCGAATACAGCGAAACATCATTTGTACTCCATATGACCGGCAGCCTCATCTTTCTAGCTGACCTGTTCATCGCATTCAACGGCACTTATATGTCTGCCCTGAATTCATGGGCCGCTGCTCTCTCGTGGGTTCCGCTGCTGTTCGGTGCGGCCGCAACCCTCTCCATAAGCTTATTCATCATAAGCTTCGCGGACTTGATGTGGAGAGGAGTAAGATTCTCGCGAATGAATGCAATGATGGCTGTGTTCGCAGCTGCTGCAACCCTGCCGCTCATGTACGGCAACTGGTACTTCCTCGCTTCAACCAGCGTTGGCTTCGCCCTACTGCTTGCAGGATCAGCCAGATACTGGAGCAATTAAAGGCACATTCCAATTTCATCGTATTTTCTTCTATAGCTTTTTTTATACATCAGACGTCAAACCCCACTGATACGTTTAAAAAGGTTCCTATTGAATTGTATATCAGTGGTAAAAATGGCAAAAGGCAAAGCAGGCAACAACATAGCTGCCTTTGTACTGGAGCTGATAGGTAGCCTGGTTTTCCTGGCAGTGACCTTCGGCGTAGTGCACGGACAGTTCATGTACGGTAGCTGGTCCGCAGCTAATCTGTGGCTCCCACTGCTATACTCGGCAGCCGCCATAGGATCGATAGGCCTATTCATTCTCAGCTTCGCAAACGTCCTGGGCAAGGCTTCAACAGCCGCCTATGGAGCGATGTGCGCTGCAATAGGCACGTCCTTCGCGCTGATAGCGCTGACATATGGCAGCACATGGTTCGTCGCGACGCTTATAGGATTCGTCATATCCTTCATAGGCGCTGCATTGACCTACGAGGGCAAGCACTAAAGCGCAGTGGCAGCCAGTTCTTTAGTGCGCCGCATGCGGCGCACCTTTCCTCTTTTTCATTTCGTTCTATAAGAAGAGCGTGTGGGCCTTCGCTCGAAGATTATATCGCCGAATTTGGCTTTCCTGGTAGTGCTCTTTATATAAAATGAAGCGTTTCCTACACATGCAGCACGCTGCAAATCCTGCTCTTACTTGGGCCTGAGCAGCGCTTCTATCTTAGGTACGACTTCGCCAGAATCGCCATTGCGCCTCGGTATTACATGTATGTGAAAATGCCCGACAGATTGGCCCGAAGCTGCGCCGCTGCAATTCAGCAGGTTGAACGCTACGATAGTGTGGTCGTCTGCTCTCAGCATTTCTGTAACCTTCTTCGCGGCTTCGATAGTTTTGCCTAGTATATCAGGAGGCATCTCGTCTATGCTCACATAGTGATCTTTCGGTATAACAAGCGTATGCCCCTTTGAGGCAGGGTTAACATCCCCGAATGCGATTATACGCTGATCATCATACACTATGGTACTGCTCAGCTCCTTGTTGACTATTTTGCAGAATATGCAACTAGCGTTATATTTTTCTATACAATCACCAGCTTCTTTGCATGTCACAGGTCACTTGCGCAAAAGCGCATTTGATAATCCTAAGCATATGACCCATTTTCTTACGTTTTCAGATTAGCCCCAGGTTTGTCTATTTTATTGCTTTACGATTGGTTAATCCTATAAAATATTTATTACTATGTCCAATATGTGTGTATTGCCTTGAGGTTTAAAATCATGTTGGATTTTTGGGCTTGTAGGAATCAGCCTGCTTATCCCTTTTCGAACCCGCGCTTGCCGGCGAAAATGCTAGGTGCTCCCGCCGGGATTTGAACCCGAGTTCCGGGGTTGAAAGCCCCGTGTCCTTGGCCGGACTAGACGACAGGAGCCAGAATACTGCTGGCTGCGCGATTAGTTTATAGCGCAAGAAGGAATATAAAA